>JBBRYL010000008.1:0-65854 GCA_038237685.1 Solirubrobacterales bacterium
CGCCTCCATCGCGGCCTCCTGCTCGTCGGAGATCTTGGTGCCGGCGGCGCCGAAGAACTTGATGCCGTTGTCGCGATAGGGGTTGTGCGAGGCCGAGACCACGGCCGCCAGGTCGAACCCGTAGCGCCGCACCAGCAGCGCGGCGCCGGGGGTGGGCAATACCCCGCCGAGAAGCGCATGACCGCCGCCGGCAGCAACGCCCGAGGCCAGGGCGGCCTCCAGCATCTCCCCGGACTCGCGCGTATCGCGCACGATCAGGATCTGGGGAGCGTCGGCCTCAGACGATGTCGCAGCCGCCCGTCCGAGGGCCACGGCCATCTCGGCGGTCAGGAACTCCCCCGCCACCCCACGGACACCGTCGGTGCCGAAGAGACCCTGGCGCGGTGCTCGCGGGATCACCGATCCCACTCCGCTCCGTGCCCAAGACCCTGGTGCGGTGCTCGCGGGATCACCGATCCCACTCCGCTCCGTGCCCAAGACCCTGGTGCGGTGCTCGCGGGGATCACCGATCCCACTTCGCTCCGTGCCCTTGCGCCGCCAAGGGCCGGCTAACGCTTGGAGAACTGCGGGCGCTTGCGGGCCTTCTTGAGGCCGGCCTTCTTTCGCTCCTTTACGCGCGGATCGCGCGTGAGGAAGCCGCGGCGCTTGAGCTCGCCGCGAAGGTTCGGGTCGGCCTCGACCAGCGCGCGCGCGATGCCGTGGCGCAGCGCTCCGGCCTGGGCGGAGACACCGCCGCCGTGGATCTTGGCCACGACATCGAGCCGCTCCTGCTGGCCCACGGTCTCGAGCGGGCCGCGGGCCACGCGCTGGAGCGTGGGCCGGGGGAAGAAGGCGTCGAGCTCGCGGCCGTTGACCGTGTAGGTGCCGTCGCCGGGCTTGATGATCACGCGGGCCACGGCGCTCTTGCGCTTGCCGGTCGCCGTGTAGCGGGCGTCGGCAGCCAGGTCGATGATCGTAGTGAGCGGCGCGTCGGCTTCGTCCTCGCCGGCAGCAGAAGCCTCGTCGCCGGGGGCGTCGGGATCGGCGTAGGGGTCTTCGGCGGCGGACTCGTCGAGCACCAGGTCGGGCTCGAGGTGCGCACCCGGGATGGCCTCGGGCTCGCCGGAGGACGCCTTCTTCTCACGCTTGGGACGCGATCGGGGCTCCTCGGCGGGGGCGGGCTCCTCAGCGGGGGCGGGTTCTTCGGCGGCAGCAGGCTCCTCAGCGGCAGCAGGCGCGGGCTCCTCGGCGGGAGCCTCCTCGGCGGCCGGCGGAGTGGTCTGGTCGCCCGCTCCCTCGGCGTCGGCCACGTCGGCCTCGGCGGGGGTCTCGACCTCGGGGGTCTCGGGGGCCTCGGCGTCGGCGGCCGAGTCCTCCTGCGGGCTGTCCTGCGGCTCCTCGTCGATCATCGAGTCTTGATCTCCAGTGCGGTGGGCTGCTGCGCCTCGTGCGGGTGCTCGGGTCCGGCGTAGACCTTGAGCTTGCGCAGCTGCTGGCGAGCGAGTCGGTTTCGGGGAAGCATGCCCTTGACGGCTTTGCGAAGAACCTCTTCGGGCCTGCGGTCCATCATCTCCTGGAAAGTGCGGGTCTTGAGACCGCCCGGGTAGCCGGAGTGACGGTGATAGAGCTTGTCGGTGCGCTTCTTGCCGGTGACCGAGATCTTCTCGGCGTTGACCACCACGACGAAGTCACCGACGTCGCAGTGCGGCGTGTACTCCGGCTTGCGCTTGCCCCGGAGAATGTCGGCGATCTGAGTGGCCAGGCGGCCGAGCGTCTGGCCTTGGGCGTCGACGACGACCCAGTCGCGCTGGCGGTTCTCCGGAGTGGCTACGAAAGTCTTCATACGTACACGCGGCCGCGCGGAACGCGGCCGGTCGAACAGTGTGGCAGATGGACGCGGGAAGGCACTTGGAGCCTACGATGCGGGCGTGCCGCGATCCCGCACCGAACAGCTGATCCCCTTCGTGCACGTTGCCGACGTGCAGCGCTCGGCCGATTTCTACGCCCTGCTCGGGTTTCGCATCGGAGACACCCACGAGCAGGATGGCTGGCTGCTGTGGTGCTCTATCCAGAGTGGTCAAGCCAAGCTGATGCTCACGCTGGCCAGCACGCCGGTGCATCAGCACGAACAGGCGATCCTCTTCTACCTCTACGCCGACGACCTCGACGCGCTTCACGGCGATCTCCGCGACGCGGGTGTGGTCGTCGGCGAGATCGTCGACGGCTCGCCGGGGCCTGAGCGCGAGTTCCGACTCCGGGATCCCGACGGTTACGTGCTGATGGTGGCCCAGGACGAATGAGCGACGAGTTCAAGCAGTTCGAGGCCGACGGCTGGAGCGGGCAGGCCGACAGCTACGGGCTGATCACGGGCCGTGCCACCGCGCAGGCGGTCGAGCCGTTGCTGGAGCTGGCCGGCGTGGCCGAGGGCACGCGTCTGCTCGACGTGGCCACGGGCCTCGGGGCCGTGGCTGCCGCCGCGGTCAGGAGGGGAGCCACGCCGGTCGGCATCGACCTGGCCGACGGCATGCTGGACGCGGCGCGGCGCTCCCACCCGGCCGTCGAGTTCGTGGCCGGCGACGCCGAGCACCTGCCCTTCGGCGACGCGACCTTCGGTGCGGCCGTCGGCGCATTCGTGCTCAACCACCTGCCCCACCCGGAGCGCGGTGCCGCCGAGGCTGCGCGCGTCGTCGCGGCGGGAGGCGGCGTGGCGTTCTCGGTGTGGGACCGCCCGGAGCGGGCGCGGCTGACCAGTCTGTTGGGTCGGGCGCTCCAGCTCGCGGGGGTCGACCGTGCCGAGGCCGTGCCCGACAGCCCCGACGATTGCCGCTTCGCCGACGACGGCCAGATGCTCGCGCTGCTTCGGGGGGCCGGGCTGGAGCGGGTCGAGATTCGCACGCTGACGATCGCGGTGAGCGTCGACACCGCCGACGAGCTCTGGCACGGGCTGGTCGGCGGCACCGTGCGCACCTCCGCGACTCTCGAGGCCCAAGACGACGCCACCCGGGCGCGCGTGCGCGAGGCGTTCGACTCGGTGGTGGCCGAGTTCGCGCTCGCCGACGGCGGGTACGAGGTGCCAACCGTGATCAAGCTCGGGGCGGGGCGGCTCCCACGCTGAGGGCATCCCTCGCGGACCGGGCCCGCGCGCTGGCCGGCGGCGAGCGGAACATCCTCGGCATCGCCGGGCCGCCCGGGGCCGGCAAGTCCACGCTCGCACAGGAGCTGGTCGCCGCGGTCGGCCACGGCACCGCCGTGCTCGTGCCGATGGACGGCTTCCATCTGGCGGATTCGGAGCTCGAGCGACTTGGCAGGTCAGAGCGCAAGGGCGCCATCGACACCTTCGACGTCGAAAGCTACGTCGCGCTGCTCGAGCGGCTGCGCCGCGGCGCTCCCACCGCCGTGCGCGCGCCCGAGTTCCGCCGGGAGCTCGAGGCGTCGGTGACCGACGCGATCACGATCCCCGCCGAGACCGCGCTGGTGATCACCGAGGGCAACTACCTGCTGGTGGAGGAGGGACCGTGGGCGCGGATCGGCCGGCTGCTCGACGAGTGCTGGTACCTCGACCTCGACGACACGACGCGCATCGAACGGCTGACCGCGCGGCACCTGGCCCACGGCCGGTCGGCGGAGGCCGCGTGCGCATGGGTGAGCGACGTCGACGAGGCCAACGCGGCCGTGGTGGCCGCTACACGCGACCGCGCGGACCTCCTTATCGGCCCGGCATAGCGGCTACTCCCACTCGATCGTGCCCGGGGGCTTGGACGTGACGTCCAGCACCACCCGGTTGACCTGGCGGATCTCGTTGATCATCCGCGAGGCCGTGCGCTCGAGCAGGTCGTAGGGCAGCCGTGCCCAGTCGGCGGTCATGGCGTCGTCGCTCGTGACCGCGCGGATGACCACCACGTAGCCATATGTGCGCTCGTCGCCCTGGACGCCGACGGTGCGCAGGTCGCCCGGCAGGACGCAGAATGACTGCCACAGATCGCGGTAGAGGTTCGCGCCGCGGATCTCGTCCTGGAGGACGTAATCGGCGTCGCGGAGGATCTCCAGGCGCTCGCGGTTGACCTCGCCACCCACGATCCGGATGCCGAGGCCCGGCCCGGGGAAGGGCTGGCGCCACACCAGCCGATCGGGCAGCCCGAGCTCGATGCCGACCTGGCGCACCTCGTCCTTGAACAGCGCGCGCAGCGGCTCGACCAGCTCGAACTCGAGATCCTCGGGCAGGCCGCCAACGTTGTGGTGTGACTTGATCGTGGCCGCGCCGGAGCCGTCGCCGCCGGACTCGATCACGTCGGAGTACAGCGTGCCCTGCACCAGGTAGCGCGGATCCTCGAGCTTGGCCGCTTCCTCCTCGAACACGCGGATGAACTCGGTGCCGATGATCTTGCGCTTGGCCTCGGGCTCGGTCTCGCCCTTCAGGCGCTCCAGGAAGCGGTCCTCGGCGTCCACGGCCACCAGCGGCACCTTGAAGTGGTCGCGGAAGGCGGCCACGACCTGCTCGCCCTCGTTCTTGCGCATCAGGCCGTGGTCGACGAACACGCACGTGAGCTGGTCGCCGATGGCGCGGTGCACCAGCAGCGCCGCCACGGAGGAATCGACACCACCGGACAGCCCGCAGATGACCTGCCCCTCCCCCACCTGCTCGCGGATGCGGTGGATCTGCTCCTCGGCCACGGACGCCGCGTTCCAGTCCAATGCAGCGCCGGCGATGTCCTCGAGGAAGCGCGTGAGGATCTGGGTGCCATAAGGCGTGTGCACGACCTCGGGGTGAAACTGGATGCCGTAGAGGCCGCGCTCGACGTCCTCGAACGCGGCGACCGGCGACTCGCTCGACGACGCCAGCGCCGTCATGCCGGGCGGCGCCTCGTAGACGGTGTCGCGGTGACTCATCCAGCAGCTCTGATCGGAGGGGAGGCCGGCAAGCAGCCGGCCGGGCTCGTGAACGGTCAGCCGGGAGCGGCCGAACTCGCCGATCTCCGCGCCCTCGACCTTCCCACCCAGGTTGAGCACCATCGCCTGCATGCCGTAACAGATGCCCAGCACGGGAACCCCGAGCTCGAGCAGCTCGGGCCGCAGCACCGGCGCGCCCTCGGCGTACACCGACGCCGGGCCGCCGGACAGGATCAGCGCCTTTGGCTTTCGCTTCTGGATCTCCTCGATCGAGACCTTGTGCGGCAGCAATTCACTGAACACGCCGCACTCGCGCACGCGGCGCGCGATCAGCTGCGAGTACTGGCCCCCGAAGTCGAGCACCAGGACCTCGTCGTGGGCGGCAGCGGTGGCCTGCGGCTCGACGGCCTCGGCATCGTCGGCCGGAACGTTGACGATGGCGGCAGGGCGATCCTCCACTACTCGACCAGCGCCGCCTCGGGCTGCGCGGGCTGGGAGCCGTTGCTCACGCCGTCTGAGGCCGGAGCGGCGCTCGCCGCGGACTGGGCTCCCATGCCGATGGCCTGGTCGCGCTGGAGCTGCTTGCCCTCGGTCTGCAGCGACGGCGCCACCATCACCTCGGCGCGGTGGAAGGACGCGATGTCCTCGTAGCCGCACGTGGCCATCGACGTACGCAGCGAGCCCATCAGGTTGAACGTGCCGTCGTTCTCGTGGGCAGGGCCCATCAAGATCTGCTCGACGGTCCCGTTCTGGGTGGTGGCCACACGCGCTCCCCGCGGGAGCTCGGGGTGGAACGTGGCCATGCCCCAGTGGTAGCCGTGGCCCGGAGCCTCGTAGGCGCGGGCCAGCGGCGAGCCGATCATCACGGCATCGGCGCCGCAGGCGACGGCCTTGGAGATGTCGCCGCCGTTGCGCATGCCGCCGTCGGCGATGACCTTGACGTACTCGCCCGTCTCCAGCATGTGCTGGGAGCGCGCGGCCGCCACGTCGGCGATCGCGGTGGCCTGCGGCACGCCGATGCCCAGCACGCCGCGCGTGGTGCACGCAGCACCCGGGCCGACGCCCACGAGCACGGCCTTCGCGCCGGTGCGCATGAGGTGCAGGCCGGTCGAGTAGGAGGCACAGCCGCCCACGACCACCGGCACGGGCACCTCGCGCGTGAACTCCTTGAGGTTGAGCGGCGGGCGCGCCTCGTCGGTCGAGACGTGCTCGGCCGAGATCACCGTGCCCTGGATCACGAGGATGTCGAGGCCGGCCTCGAGCGCTACCTCGTAGTGTGTACGCACGCGCTGCGGGGTGAGCGACGCGGCGCAGACGACGCCCATGTCCTTGATCTCGCGGATGCGCTTGGCGATCAGCTCGGGCTTGATCGGCTCCTGGTAGATGCGCTGCATCTCCGCGGTTGCCTCGGCCTTGCCGAAGCGGGAGATCCGCTCGAGCTGCTCCTCGGCGTCCTCGTAGCGGGTGAAGACACCCTCCAGGTTGAGCACCGCGAGCCCGCCGAGCTTGCCGATGATGCCGGCGGTGCGCGGCGAAACCACGCCGTCCATGGCCGACGCGAGTAGTGGCAGCTTGAACTGGTACAGCCCGAGCTCCCACGTGATGTCGATGTCATCGGGGTCGCGCGTACGTCGTGAGGGGACGATTGCGATGTCATCGAAGCCGTATGCGCGACGGCCCCGCTTTCCCCGACCGATTTCGACTTCCATGGCGGCCACCTTAGGTCTCGTTGCGGACGAGGACCCACGTTACCAACGGGGTTATGGAGACCTCAGGGGACTTTCGCCCGCACGTTGCGGGGAGTTCCGTGAACGCTCTTTACCTTCGTCGTCTTCTCGAGCGGTCGTCCCAGCTTCTGCGCGATGGTCACGCCCATCGTGGTTTCGAACGTAACCCCGATCCGGGGGCGACGCAAGCGGCCCGCAACGTCCCGCAGCGGCTCTCTAGGATCGCCGCCATGCGCGTAGCCACCCACGACGGGTCCTTCCACGCCGACGAGGTCTTCGCCGTCGCGGCCCTGACGCTCCTCGGCGAGCCGCTCGAGGTCGTGCGCACGCGCGACAACGACACGATCGCCGCCTGCGACCTGCGCGTGGACGTCGGCTTTGCCCACGATCCCGCTGCCGGCGGCTTCGACCACCACCAGCGCGGCTTCGAGCTCAAGCGCGACAACGGCATCGGCTTCGCCTCGTTCGGCCTGATCTGGCGCGAGTACGGCGCGCGCGTGTGCGGCGGCGACGCCGAGGCCGCCGCCCAGGTCGGCCAGGTGCTGGTGCAGGGAGTCGACGCCAACGACACCGGCCAGACGCTGGTGGAGTCGCTGCTCGACGACGTGCGGCCGATGACTGTGAGCGACGTGATCGGCGGCATCAACGCCCGCTGGGACGAGGACCTTTCAGACGAGGAGGAGCGCGCCCGCTTCGACGACGCCGTGGCGCTCGCCGCCCCGATCATCGAGCGCGAGGTGGCCTCCGCCCTCTCCTACCGGCGCGCAACCCGCGTCGTGCATGACGCGATCGACGGCGCCGCCGACCCGCGGATCGTCGAGCTGGCCGAGAACGTGCCGTGGAAGCGCGTCGTCGTTCCCGGTGCGCCCGACGCGCTCTACGTGATCTACCCGAAGCGGCAGGGATTCGGCCTCGAGGCGGTACCGGCCGAGCTCGGCTCGTTCGCCAACAAGCGCGACCTGCCAGAGCCGTGGGCGGGCCTCGACGGACCGGAGCTGGCCGAGTTGACCGGCGTTCCGGACGCGCTGTTCTGTCACTCCAAGCGGTTCCTGGTAGTCGCGAGATCGCGCGAGGGCATCGGCGAGCTGGCGCGGCTCGCGCTGGCCGAGTCGGTCGTGCGGGCGCCTGGATGAGAATGCGCCCCGACCGCGGGTCCTGTCTCCGGTACCGGCGGAAGCTGCGTCGTCGCCGGTCCTTTGCCACTCAACGCAGCTTGAGGCGCTGGCCGGGATAGATCAGGTCCCGGTCGCCGGTGGCCACGGCGGCGGCGTTGATCGACCACAGCCGGTTCACCTCGGTGGCGATCCGCGCGTTGGTCGGGCGGGTGGTCCCGCCCAGCTCGGCGCGGGCCACGGTCCAGAGCGAGTCGCCCGGCTGTACGACGTGCACGGCGGGCTCGGTGGGCGTCGCCGGCTTGGGGTCGGCCTTGTTCGGATCGGCGAGGTGCTTGTCGAGCTGCTTCGGCGTGACCGACTTCGGCGCCATGTCGCGCGGACCGCTGCTGGTGGTGGTCTGGGCGGCTGCCGGGCCGGCGCTGCGGATGGTCGCGGCGATCGTGGATACACCCAGCACGGCGGCGGTGATGCCGGCACGGACTCGCGCGGTGAGCACCGGCACCTGGGGAATGGCGCGGCTGGTGCGGGCGCGGCGACAGGCCGGACAGCCCGCGTGGAAGGGCAGGTGGTCGTGGCTGCCAGGCTGGCGGAGGTGTCGGGCGAGGTGATTCACGGGCCGGGAGTTCCTTCGCGCAGACCGGCGGGAAGCCTGCCTGGCGCGGCAAGGTTGGCGTGCTGGGCGGCGACGCCGGCGGCGTGGGCTTCACCGTCCACGCGCTCTGCGCCGGCTGGCCGGCGGTGCTTCCGCTACGGGCCCTGAAAGCGGGCCGGTAGCGCCCCGCCGGCCGCCGCGAAGGCCACCCCCAGCACGGTGGTGATCACCACGAGCAGGATCTCGGGGTCGGGCAGGTGCGCCTTGGCGGCTCTCCCGTGCAGCTCATGGGCGATCACGATCGACGCGCCGAACAGCGCACCCGCGAGCAGGCCGCGTCGCGCCCCCGCGCGTGCACCCAGATGGTCGAAGCCGGCTACGACCCCACCGAGGACGCCGATGATCGACAGCACGGCGTAGACCGTCTCGGACAGGCCAAGGAACACCCCGATGATGGCACCGAACACCACCGGTGCTCCCATCACAAAGGCGATCTGCACCGCCCGCGGGTTGTCGGCCATCAGCGGCGGAAGTCGGCGGGCGGACACGGCGGCACCCTCCCACAGTTGCTCCCGACGCGCGCGGATCCGTCCTGTCGATTGGTGGCGCGCGCTACAGAAGCAGGCGCTGTCCGGGCCTGACGAGATCGGGGCTGCCGGTCCCGATGCGTCGGGCATTCAGTCTCCAGATCCGCTGCACCTCGCCGGCGATGCTCGCGGCGCTCGCCTCGGCGCCGAGTCGTTCGCGCGCGATGGACCAGAGGGTCTCGCCTGGGGCGATCGTGTGGGTGGCGAGGGACGTTCGGGGGGACACCGGGGCGGCGTGATCTCGACCCGTGCTCTCGTGCCTCGTCGCCGGGGTCACGACGGGGGCAGGTCCGCCCGCGTGCGGCGCGGGGTGCGTGGTCGACCGAGAGGACATCGGGTGTCGGCGGGGCGGGCGCCGTTCGTGGTAGATGACCGGCGCGAGGAGCAGTGGGGTCGCGGCGGAAGACGGCCGGGCACTGGTCCACTCGGAGCCCGTGATCGGGACCTGAGCGCTCGGGGGCCGGTCGGGAGCCCGCGGCGGAGGCGCAGGTCCAGGTCCCTGGCCACTCGAGGGAGTGGTCGGCGACTCGGGCGAGTCGGCTTGGACCTCAGCCGGATCGACCGTCTCCGGTGGAGCCGGCGCCTCGACCGGCCCGGAGTCCAAGCCGTCTCCCGGCAAGGGCGCCTCGTTGCTGTCGACCTCCTCGGCATCGCTTCCCTCGGGATCGAGTGTCACGGAGTCGGGCTCGGTGTCGGGGCCGTCGGCGTCCGCCAGACCCTCAGACTCCTGGTCCGGCGCAGCCACCGGTGGGGCGGCCGGGGCAGGATCCGCAAGGGCTGGGGCGGCGGGGCCCACTAGGAGCGCCAGCGCGGCGAGGCCGAGTCCCGCTGTGCGCAACGTCGCCCCGTGCGCGGGTGGAGTGCCCGCCGTGCGATCCTGCCGGCAGCTGAGGCCCAGCGCCACCCTGTCGTCGCCCGGGTCGCGTGCAAGGTGCTGAGGCAGGTCGTGCGCCATCAGTTGGACGGGTTGGCGACGCAGCGGAACTGGCGGCTGCCGGCGAAGGTGTTCGGCACGACGTCCACGCGACCCGTCTCCGACGTGATGATCAGGACCTGCAACGGCTCAGAGACCGGGTTTCCCGGATAGACACTCGCCGTCAACTCGCCTCCCGGAGCCAGGGCTGTCGCCGAATCGTCCCCGTAACCATCTAGCTCTTGCGGCGTCGGCAATCTGCGGTTCACCGTCTCGCAGGCCACCTTTGCCGTGCCGTAGGCCTGGGTAGGACGCGCCGCAAGTTCGATGCAGCTGCCCATGTTCGGCCGCGTCCCCGCGGGACATTGAATTGTGAGTTGCGATGCGGACTTGCCGCCTACCCGGTCTGAAGACCTCGCGCGTGGCACCTTTCCAAGCGAGGACTCCTTGACGTCCTTGCCCCTCAGGGTGCCGTTGCGGACGTCGATCGATCGCACGGAGTTGTTCTTGAGCTCGCGCGTGCCAATCGAATTGGTGACGACCGCGTAGGACGTCCCGCTGAGCGCGACGAAGATCGCCTGTTCGCCCGGTCCGAGCTCGTCTACGAGCATCCTGACCCGACGCGCCTCATCGACGGCGAGCACAGCCTCGTCAGGCGGCTCGGCCGAGTCGGGAAGGGAGTTGAAGTAGCTCCCCGTCGGATCAAACGTCAGGCGCCGTCGAGAGTCCGCGCCGAACACGCGCTTTGTCGCCAGCTTGTCCGCAGCGCCGAGGAGGTAGCTGCGGAGATTGACCACCTCGGCGCCTTCGCTGCGGCGCTTGAGCACACTCGCCCACGCGTCGTGGTACAGCTCGCGCCGGCCGTCGGGGTCGATCTCGCGATACCGGGTGGCGAGCATTGCCAGCACGATCCGCTCGTGGTTGCGGTAGGCGGTCTCGTCGGTCTCGATGGCGGTGAGGGCGGTCACACGAGCTCCTGAATAACGGCGGTCGCCGCCGCGAGCACCACCGCGTCCGGTGGCGATGGACCGCAGTGGCCCAGCTCGTCCACGAAGGCCATTACGAACGCGCCCTCCAACCCGAGCTCGAGGAGTCCAGCGAAGGCCGCGCCGATCTCCCGCCAGAGCAGGCGGTCCGACGCGAAGACGCGCTCGAGCACCGCCTGGTCGGCACCGGGAAGCGGGACTCGCCAGAGGGCTGCGGGATCGGAGGCCACGGAAGTGATGTCCCGATAGCCGGCCTGAGCGCCCCCCCAATGTGATCGAGCCGGTGGTGTGCCGGTTCTGATCCGACGCCTGTCCGATCAAGTGCCCCCATATGACACCGCAGGTTTTACCCCACGTAGGAACGCCTGTGCGCCACTTGTCGCGCGACTGCTCTCCTGGGATTTCCGCAAGTTGCGACTTTCGACGGAGGCGCGCAGTCCTCTAGGCCTCGCCGAGCGCAAGGTCGAGCACCGACACGAGGTCGGCCCGCCCGTATGCCTCGCACACCGCCGCGAGCGCGGCGGCGCCGGCCTCGAAGTTGCGCGCCATCGCACCCAGCGCGGTGAGCACCAGCGCCGAATCGGCGACCCCGACGCCCCTGACCTCGCCCACGAAGCGCGCGTGCCAGCGCACCGCGGCCGGCTCGAAGCGGCGCGCGTCAGCCCGCAGCACGCAGGTCAGCGCCAGGGCGTCGACGAGGGTGAGGCGACCGAGCTCGTGCGCGGCCGCCAGCGCGGGTAGCGCCTGGCCGGCGGCCACCGCGCGCTTGAACGTGACGTAGGAGCCACCCTTGACTGACACGAACGCATGTTCGCATACGGCGCTCGTGTATCTCCCCCGATGCCGCAGGACGTCCCGAGGCGGCTGCCATATATATTGGAGGCGATGCGTTGGCCGAAATGCTCCGGATTCATGCACCGCGTGAGGATGCAGGATCGCGACCATGGCCGGGTAGTGCCGATCTGGGCGCCGGCCGTGCTGGCCGGATGCACGCTCGCCCTGATCCCCTGGACCGCGTTGCTGCTGTACGAGCTGCCCAACACCCAGGTGGCCCACCACTGGAATCTCGCCTGGGCCGGCTTCGACGTGGCGATCGCAGCCGCGCTTACGGCCACCGCGATCACCGTGCTGCGACGGTCCGGATGGGCCACCGTCGCCGCGACCACGACCGGCACCCTGCTGATCGTCGACGCCTGGTTCGACATCGTGACCTCCGCCAGCGCGGGCGAGCGCTTCTGGGTGGCCGTGGGCATGGCGGCATTATGTGAGCTGCCGCTGGCAGTCGGGTGTCTGCTCATCGCGCGCAACGTGGAACGGGTGACAGAACAGGCAACCCGCTTCGTCCTGGCCGCCGGCTACACCGTCGAGAACCGGCGACTCGTGCCGCCGCGGGACCCGAGCCCGACGCAGCCACCGGGCTCACCGTCGACCCCGCCGCTGTAGGCGCCCGGGCGCCTCAGTCCACCAGCAGCACGAGCTTGCCGCGCGCGTGGCCTTCCTCGCTGACGCGCTGGGCCTCGGCGATCTGCTCCAGCGGGAACGTGCGCTCGACCGGGAGCGAGAATCTGCCCTTCTCGTACAGCTCGGCCGCCAGCGGCAGCGCCTCGTCAAAACGGCTGTCTGCGCCGCCACCGGTGGCCCGCACCCCCAGCGCGCCGGCGTTCTCGAAGTCGGCGATCGTGACCACGTTGTCGGGGCTGCCGGTGATCTCGATCAGGCCGGGAAGGGCACCGTGGCCAGCGGCGTCGAGCGCGAAATCCACACCTTCGGGTGCAAGGGACGCCACCCGTTCCGGCAGGCCGTCGCCGTAGGTGGTGGCCTCCGCACCAAGGGACTCGAGCAGCTCGGCGTTTCCTTCGCTCGCGGTGCCGATGACCAGCGCCCCACGTGCGCGGGCGAACTGGATCGCGGCCTGGCCCACACCGCCGGACGCACCGTTGATCAAGAACGTGGAGCCGTCGGCGACCCCGAGCAGATCCATCGCGCGGATGGCCGTTTCGACGGCCACCGGCAGTCCGGCGGCCTCCTCCCACGACATTCCCTCGGGCTTCTTGGCGAAGGCACCGAGCACCGCGAGCTGCGCCGCGCCGCCCGATGCGGCCGAGCCGAACACCTCGTCGCCAACGACGACGTCGCTCACGCCGTCGCCGACCTCGTCGATCACACCGGAGGCCTCGAAGCCGGGAATCCTGGGCTGGTCGAGCGTGCCGCCGCCCATCATGCCGCTGCGCATCTTCCAGTCGGCCTGGTTCACGCCCGCGGCCTTGACGGCAATGCGCACCTGGCCGGCCTCCGCGTGGGGATCGGGGGCGTCCTCGACGACTTCCAGCACGTCGGCGTCTCCGTACTCGCGGTACTGAACGGCTTTCACGGGCTGCTCCTGCTCCGGGGGTGGAGTCCCGACGTTAGTCCGCGGTCAGGGCCGCGCCCGGCGCAGTGCGGCGCGCAGCCGGCGCTCGCGCGCCGCGGCCGAACGCAGCTTGCGCCGCAGCGTCCGCGTGCGGCGCACCTGCGTGGCCTGCGTCTTACGTATCCGCGCGAGGTCGCGGGTGGCACCGCGCTGGTCCTTGACCCTTCGCTCGAGCGCCGAGATTCGATCCTGCACGGCCACGGGCGTCTGGGGCTTGGGATCACCCTTCAGCGCCATGCCGATGAAGATGCACACGACTACGAGCACCACGAGGCCGACCACCTGGACCACCACCACGCGCGGGTGCTCCCGCCAGGCGGCCGCCATCAGACCAGCTGCTCCGCGACGGCCAGCCCGAGCAGCTTGACCGGCAGCCTGGTCTCGCGCGACAGCGCCTCCAGGGAGTAGGTGCCGGTGTCGAGCATGGTGCGCAGCTGGTCGTCGCGCGGGACCGTGACCGAGCGGCGCAGGCGCTGCTCGCGAAAGTGGGCCTCGATCCGCTGGATATCGGCCTCGTGGCCGCTCGAAGCCTGGTTGAGCACGAGCGTGGCGCGCTCGTGGGCCAGGTAGCGCAGCGCGCCGGCCACGCTCTGGGAGGTGATGAACTCCGGCGTGGTCACCAGCACGAGCTGATCGGAGCGCTCCACGGCGAAGCGCGCGAGCGGATCGGTGATGCCGGTGCCGAGGTCGAGCAGGATGACCTCGTAGAAGATCGACAGGAAGGCAAGCAGCTGTCCGTAGGACTCGGGGCCCATCCTGGCCATCACCTCGGCATCGGTGGGAGCGCCGAGCAGGTGCAGCCCGCTTGGCAGCCGCGAGATGTAGGGGCCGAGCTCGGCTGCGGTGTGCACGCGCTCGAGATCGGCGCTTAGGTCGGCGAGGTTGCGGTCGGGGCGCAGCCGGTCTGGGGCCAGCGCGGCCAGCGTCCCGAAGTCGGGGTTGGCATCCACCACGACGGTGCGTAGGCGCAGGTGGTTTGCCAGCAGGTTGCCCACGAGGAAGCTCGAGGTGGTCTTGCCCACACCGCCCTTGGGGCTGATCATCGCGACCGTGTTGGCGCGCGTGACGCCCGGCACGGCGCGGATGAGGCCCTCGATCTCGGCCTCCTCGCGCTCGCCCTTGCTCACCATCAGCGACTGCCAGCGCGAGCGCACGCGCGACGGCATGCTCTGTGAGACCTCGCGCCCGTCGACCACGGCCCCGGGGTAGACATCGCGGCGCTTGATCGGCTTTCCGCCCGGTCGGCTGCTCATGCGCGTGAAGTGTGCCGAACTAGTGGGCGGACGACAGCGCCGACGGGTCGAGCGTCTCCATCTCGACCTCTGCGAGCAAGCGGTTGACCTCGCGGCGGTCGATCACGCCGGCGCCGAAGTGCTGGGTGGACTCCGCGCCGCACGCCACACCGAAGCGCAGGCACTCTTCCGCGGGGCGGTCGTCGTAGCGGGCCGCGACCCAGCCGGCCAGAAAGGCGTCGCCCGAGCCCACCGAGGAGATCGGCTCCAGCGGATCGAGCGTGGCGCGGCACAGCTTGCGCGGACGGGTGGCGTCCGTGTCTGATCCCAGCAGCGCCAGGCAGCCGTCGGGCATGGTCATGATCGCCTCGCGGGCGCCCATGCCCACGATCTCGCGCACGGCGGTCGCGCGGTCGTCGGAGTCGGCGAACTCGTGTCCGACCAGCTCCTCGGCCTCTATCTCGTTCGGGCTGACCACGTCGGGCCCGGCGCGTGTGGCCAACCGCATGGCCTCTCCTTCGGCATCGACGATGCTGACCACATCGAGCTTGCGCAGCTCACCGACCAGGCGCGCGTACAACCCCGGATCCACGCCGCGGGGCAGGCTTCCGCTGAACACGCAGATCGCCGCTCCGCGGGCCAGGTAGAGCAGCTTGTTCACGAACAGCTCGAGCTCGCCTTCCGATACGGCGGGGCCGCGCTCGTTGATCTCTGTCTGCTCGCCCGAAGTCGGGTCGACGACCGCGGTCGACATCCGCGACTCCTCGCGGATGCGCACGAAGTCGTTGAGGATGTGCTCGTCGGTGAGCTGCTCGATGATGCGCGTGCCCACGGGGCCGCCAGCGAAGCCGGTCGCGATCACGGGCTGGTCCAGCGACTTCAGCGCACGCGCGACGTTGACGCCCTTGCCACCGGCCATCGAGGTCTGCTCGACCGCGCGGTGGCGCCGACCCAGCCGGAAGTTGGGAACGGCGAGGGTCTTGTCGATGGCGGCGTTGAGTGTGACGGTGATGATCATTCGATCTGGCTCTCTGCGTGTGCTCGCGCACGTTTGCGGGCACGCCTGCGCTCGTTCTCCTCGCGACGCCTCCTGCGCTGCCTGGTCCGGCCCAGCGCGACAAGCATGGCGCAAACCACCACGAGCAGCAACACCACCGTACCCAAACCGCCGAGCGCGTCCCCAATCACCCGTAGCAGACCCGCGCCGGGCACCGCAGCCACCGTGACGAGCGGCACGCGCTTGACCACCTTGCCACCGCGGATGACCGCGATCGTGCCCACCCGCGTCCCGGCCGCGGTCTTGCCCAGCCGGCCGGGAGCATCCACGCGCCGGCGCACCCGGTCGCCCCGGCGGGTGAGGAGGAGCAGGTCGTGTGCGGGCGCGAGCTTGGCCTGCCCGTCGCGGTGCTCGATCGAGGCGCTGGCCACGGCACGGTCGGCGTCCAGCACCTTGCGCCGCTCAAACCGCGACAGGCCGTATTGCAACAGCGCCAGGCTGTCGGCGTCGCGGGCGGCCTCGCTCGGCTCGCCCATCACCACGCTGATCACCTTGGCGCCCGCCGCGCTGGTGGCCGCGCCGACCAGCACGTAGCCGGCCTTGCGGGTATGTCCCGTCTTTACGCCCTTGACGTAGGGGTAGCGCCCGACGAGGTCGTTGCGGTTGTTCACGGTGCGCCGGCGCGCGCCGCTCTCGAGCACGGCTGAGGGCTGGTCGACCACCTTCGCGAAGCGGGGGTCGCGCAGGTCGCGCCGCGCCAGCGTCGCCAGATCGCGCGCGCTGGAGTAGTTGCGGCCCTGGTCGAGGCCGATCGGATTCGTGTAGGCCGTGTTCTTCAGGCCGAGCTGCCGCGCCCGCGCGTTCATCTTCGCGACGAAGGCCATCTCCGAGCCCGCGACGCCCTCCGCGAGGGTGATCGCGGCGTCGTTGGCGCTCTCGAGCATCATGCCCTCGAACAGGTCGCCAACGGTCATCCGCTCGCCCGGCCGCAGGCTGATCTTGGACTCGATCGGGGCCGCCTTGTAATCCGCTGCGGTGAACACCTCGCTGCGCTTTGAGCCCTCGAGCGTGAGCAGCGCGGTCATCAGCTTGGTCGTGCTGGCCATCGACCGCCGCTCGTCCGGGCGCTTTCCCAGGATCACCGAGCCGTCGCTCGCGTCGATCAGGATCCCGCTGGCGGCGCCGTCGAGGCCCGGCTTCTGCGGTGCGGCCTGGGCAGGGGTGCTCCCCGCCAGGGCCGCCGCGGCCACCAGCAGGGCGCAGATCGCTCGCACCGTCACTCCTTGAGCTTGATCTTCTGGCCGGTTACCAACGCCTGGGGGTCGAGCGCCGGGTTGATCTCCTGAAGCTTCTCGACGGGCACCTTGGTCTTCTCGGCGATGGAGCCGAGGTTGTCTCCCGCCTTGACCGTGTAGGTCGACGCGACCTTCTTCTTGGGCGCGGGCTTGGTGGAAGTCGTCTTGGTGGTGGCAGTGTTGGTGTCGCCCGAGCTCGCGGGGCCGCCGCCGCTACTGCCGCTGCCTGCTCCCGTCACCACGATGAACAGCGCCACGGCTACGACCACCAGAGCCAGCGGTGCCATGATGCGAAGCGGGGTTCGGGATTTGGGGTCGGCCATGGGCAGGGTGCTGCGAGGCAGGATAGATCGCCTGGCCGCGCGATCCGCACGGTGCAGGCGTAGTGGCTACAAGTTCCACGTGGTGACCCGAAGCTCCTCTGCGGCGGTTGCCGCGGCTGCAGCCGGGTCCGCGCCGGAGGCCGCGCCCGCGTCGACGATGGACCGCGAGGCCGTGACCAGGCCGGCGGCCGGATGCGGCGAGAACGCGGCCCCGAGCTGGGCCGGGTCGCCACCCTGGGCGCCGACGCCGGGTAGCAGGAAGATGGCGCGCGGCATGAGCTCACGCAGGCGCTCGAGGCGCTCGGGCCGCGTGGCGCCGGTCACCGCACCGACGAGCGAGAGCCCGCACTGGCCCACCCGGCCGGCGCCGACCGCGTCGACCAGCGACGCGACGCGCTCGTGCAGCGGCGCGCCGCCGGCGTCGAGGTCCTGGAAGTCGGCGGCGCCGGGGTTGGACGTGCTCACCAGCACGAAGCAGCCTGCGCCGGCTGCGGACGCGGCGTCGATCAGCGGCTCGAGCGAGTCGCGGCCAAGCAGCGGGTTGGCGGTGAAGGCGTCGGCGCCCAGCCCTTCGACCGGCCCGTACGGACCCGCTGTCACGCCGACCAGCGCCTGTGCGTAGGCGGCGGCGGTCACGGGCACGTCCCCGCGCTTGCCGTCGGCCAGCACGAGCAGGCCGTGTTCGCGGGCGGCGTCGCGGGTGGCCGCGAGCGCGGCCCAGCCGGGCGCGCCGAGACGCTCGAACGTGGCCAGCTGCGCCTTGATGGCCACGCACGACTGCCCGGCTGCCTCGATCACCGCGCGGCAGTGGCTGGCGACGGCTCGGGCGGTCAGCTCGGCGATGTCGGCTACGGGATGGTCATGGACGGCCATCCCGTCCGCGGCATCTTCGGGGTGGCCATCGATGGCCATCCCGTCCGCGGCATCAGGCCAGAGCTTCTGGGGATCGGGATCGAGCCCGAGCACGACCCGGCTTCGCCTGGCCTCCACGAGGGCGGCGAGGCGGTCTGCGAAGTGTGTCTGGGCCACGGCGGCGGGTCCGGAGTCGACCGCCGTGGTCAACCGGCCTTCCGATCAGATCGACCGGAAGCCGGATGCCACAACGCGGGGCTCAGGAGCCCTTGACGGCCTTCTTGAGGGCGGAGCCGGCGGAGAACCGCGGCACCTTGCTCGCGGCGATCTGGATCTTCTCGCCCGTCTGGGGGTTGACACCCTGGCGGGCGCCACGGTCGGCTACCGAGAACTTGCCGAACCCGGTGAAGCTGATCTCTCCACCGCGCTTGAGCGTGCCTTCGATGACGGTGAGAACCGCATCCACGGCTTCGCCGCTGTCGCTCTTTGACAGGCCAGACTCGCTGGCCACCTGGTCGACGAACTCCGATTTAGTCACGTTTCTCCTCCTGCTAGGGGTACTGACGGTGGGGCGAACATAACGGCGCTCGCGGACGATTGGCGATCCGACCCCGCTTTCCAAGCGGGGTCGTGCCCCCACAAAGCCGCAAATTGGGCGCTAGAAGGCTCAGGAACCGCCGACCGACATCTCGCCGATCAGCAGCGGAACGGCCTTCACGCTGCCTCCGAGCGGCACCCAGCGAGGCTCTCCGCCCACCGCGGTCACCGCCCTGAGCATGCCTACGAGGTCGCTGGCGATGGTGATCTCGCGCACCGGCGCGCCCAGCTCGCCGTTCTCGATCAGCCGCCCCGAGGCACCGACGGAAAAGGTGCCCGACACCGGGTTCACGCCCGAGTGCAGGCCGGCCACGTCGGTCACGTACAGGCCGTCACCCGCCTGCGCCACGAGCTCCTCGAGGCTCCCCTGGCCGGCTTCGAGCACGAGGTTGGTCGTTCCCACCGAGGGCTGGGAGCGGTAGGAGCCGCGGCCGGCGTTCCCGGTGCTAGCCCGGCCGTCCTTGCGGCCGGTGCGGGTGTCGTAGAGATAACCCGCCACGCGGCCGCCGGAGATGAGCGGGGTCTGGCGCGTGGCCACGCCCTCGCCGTCAAATGGCGCGCTGGACGGGCCGTCGGGATCGCGGCCGTCGTCTCTGAGCGCGAAGTGCGAGTCGGCGACCTCGTCGCCCTCGCGCCCCGCGAACAGGGAGCGGCCGCGCTGTACGGCGTCGGCCGAGAGCATCGCCCCGATGAACCCCGCGAAGGAGGCGGCCACGAACGCGTCGAGCACCACCGGGCAGCGCCGGCTGGCCGGCTGGCGCGCACCGGCCAGGGCCACCGCGCGGTCGGCGGCCTCCAGCCCGATCGCCTCGGGGTCCAGCGCGCCCGGATCGCGGCCGAGGCCGATGCCCATCGCGGTCATCAGATCCTCGCCCTCGCCCGCGAATGCGGAGGTGTACGACCATGCCGCGGTAGCCGAATAGGAGGCGGCCAACCCGCGCGAGTTGGCGATGGCCGCCGAGCCCTCGGAGTCGGAGTAGACGGTCTGCTCGACCTGCGAGACGCCCGGGCGCGACCGCGCCGCGCGGTCGACGGCCAGCGCCAGCTCGATCTTGGCCGCGGTGGTCCACTGCCCCATCCGCGGCGACTCGAGGCCCTCGACGGCGGTGGTTCCGCCCTCGTCGGGCAGCCCGGCGAACTCGTCGGGATCGGCCGCCGCGGCCAACTCGTGGGCGAGCCGGGCCACACCGCCGATGCCCTCGAGCGAGAGGTCGGTGCCGTAGGCGTAGCCGCTGCGCCCGTCCAGGAAGGCCCGTACGCCCATGCCGCGGCCTTCGGAATCGCTGAGGCTCTCGACCTCGCCGTCGTACACCCGGATCTGGCGGCTGGCCGAGCTCTCGCCCCAGGCCTCGGCGTCGGTGGCTCCGGCGGCCAGCGCCGCGTCGACGGCGTCACGAGCGAGCTCCTCGAGGTCACTCACGCCGTGCCGCCCACGGTGAGCTCGCGGATGCGCACGTGCGGCTGACCGACGCCGGCCGCCACGCTCTGACCGCCCTTGCCGCAGTAGCCCGTTGCTATCTCGAGGTCGGCGGCGATCCCGTCGATCGCGGCGAGCGCCTGCAGTCCGTTGCCCACCAGCGTCGCGCCGCGCACCGGTGCGGTGACCTTGCCGCCCTCGATCAGGTAGCCCTCGGAGACCCCGAAGACGAAGTCGCCGGTCGCGGGCTCGACCTGGCCGCCGCCGAAGGAGACCGCATACAGGCCGTAGTCGATCGAGTCGATCAACTCCTCCGGCGTGGCCTCGCCGGGCGCGAAGTAGGTGTTGGTCATGCGCGGCAGGGGCAGGTGGCGAAACGACTGGCGGCGGCCGTTGCCGGTCGAGCCGACGCCGTCGGCGCGGGCGGTCTGCAGGTCGTAGAGATAGGAGGCCAGGCGGCCGTCCTCGATCACGGTCGTGCGTCGCGTCGGGGTGCCTTCGTCGTCGATGCCGTCGCTGCCCCAGGCGTTGGCTTTTGCGCCGTCGTCATAGGCGGTCACCCCGGACTGCGCGAGCTGCTCACCGAGCCTGCCGGCGTAGACGCTCGCGTGCTTGTGCACGGCGTCGGCCTCCAGGCCGTGGCCGACCGCCTCGTGCAGAAGCACGCCGCCGAAGCCGTTGCCGACCACCACCGGCAGACGGCCGCTGGGGGCGTCAACGGCGTCGAGCAGCGTCAGGGCCTTGCGGGCCGCGTCCTCGGAAACCAGCTCCGGATCGTGAGCCAGCAGCTCGAACCCGGCGTGCCCGCCGCGGGTCTGGGTGCCCGTCTCGACCCGATCGCCACGCTTTGCCACCACCTGCGCCGACAGTCGCAGCCGGGTGCGGTCGTCGCTGGCGGCCACGCCGTCGGAGTTGTAGATCTCGACCTGGCGGCGCTCGTCCATGTAGCCCACGCTGACCTGCACGACCTCCCCGCTCGCGGAGCGGGCGCGTTCGTCGCAGGACCGCAGGATGTCCGCCTGGCGCTTGACGGCAACGTCCTCCGGGCGCTGGACCACGAGGTGCTTCTCCTCGATTGCCCCGGGGTTCCCGATCGCCATCGGCTGGCGTGCCTGGCCGTGCAGCGCCTGGGCCACGGAGTCTGCGACGGCCAGCAGCGACTCCTCGGCCAGGCCGTCGACGTGGCCGAAGTAGCTCGACCCGCCGGTCACGACACGCACCGACGCTCCGCGCTCGCGGCCCGACTGCGGGCGCTCGATGCGGCCGTCGTCGAGCGCGAGCGAGAACCCGCGACGATCCTCGACGTAGACCTCGGCCATGTCGCCACCGTGCGCCAGCGCCCGCGCGATCACGCGCTGTGCCAGGTCGGGATCGACGAGGCTCACGCCGATTCCGCCGCCCGCGCGTCCTCGCGCCGCTGCTCGCGCCGCTGGCGCCTGGTGGGGGGCTCGCCCTCCTCGGTGAGCGCGACCATGCGCTCGGCCACGGCGAGCACGCGGTCGTGGCCCTTGGCGCCGGGGGCCAGCACCCGGGGGTCACCGGGATGGCGGTAGAGCAGCACCCGCGGCTCGCGGTCGCGCGCGCGCCGGCGCATGAGCGTGGCCACGCCTTCGGCGACGGCGGTGGCGCGCGCGACGGTGCCGCGCGGACGCGCCTTCATGCGGCGCCCTCCAGCTCGGCCAACACGCTCTGCAGGTCGTAGAGCACGAGCGCCGGCAGCGCCGGACGCCAGGTCACGCACGCCAGCGTGTGGCGCGCGTTGCGCACGGCGAACACCCCGCCGCCCTCGACCTGGGCCTCGACCTGGTGTGCGGGGTCGCCGAGCGCGGTATCGGCGGCGCTGAAGAGATCGGCGGCCAGGCCCGCCAGGAGCCGGGCGCGCGTGCCGTCGAGGTCCTCGGAGGCTGAGACGAGCCCACCGGCGGGGTCGGCCAGCACCGCGGTCCTGACGTCGGCCGACATGTCGACCAGATGGGTGGGCGCGGACTCCGCGGAGCTCGGGATCCGCTGGCCGACTGCCATGCCGGTCACAATAGCGGCGTGCCCCTCTCCCGAATCGCATGGATCGTGACCGTCGGGATCTGCGTGCTAGCCGCGCTGCTCCTGCTGTTGAACGACTATCAGGGCTACGCCGGGGTACTGCTCGCCGTCGGCGCCGCGGCGGCCGTCAACCTTTTCGGAGGGCGTTCAGCAGCGCCCGCGCAGCCCGACCACGATGGCTGATCGCGTCTTTCTCCTGCGGCGATAGCTGCGCCATCGTGCGGCCGTCGCGATAGTCCACCGGCACAAAGGCCGGGTCATAGCCGAAGCCGCCGCCGCCACGCGGATCGTGGCTGAGGTGGCCCTCGCAGCGGGCCTCGGCGACCTCCTCGCGGCCGTCGGGCCACACGGCCACAAGCGCGCACACGTAGGCCACGCGGGTGTCGCCGGCGGCCGGGACCTCGGCGAGCAGCTTGTCGAGGTTCTCCTGGTCGGTGGCGTGCTCGCCGGCAAAGCGCGCCGAGCGCACGCCGGGCCGGCCGCCGAGAGCCGCTGCCTCGATGCCCGAGTCGTCGGCGATCGCGATCGCCCCGAGCTGCCCGGCGGCGGCGCGCGCCTTGCCCAGCGCGTTGTCGACGAACGTCACCCCCGTCTCGGGCGGCAGCACCACGGAGTCTGGTAACGGCGCCACCACGTGCGGCCTCATCAGCTCGCCGAGCTCGCGCACCTTGTGCGCGTTGCGCGAGGAGAGGACGAGCTCCACCGGGCGCTCCTATCCCGCCGCGGGCGCCACCGCCGCGCGCTGGGCTTCACGCAGCTGCGCTATCCCGCCGGCGGCCAGGGCCAGCAGCGCGTCCAGCGAGGCGCGCGACAGCGGCGTGCGCTCGCCGGTGGCCTGGACCTCGACGAGCCCGTCGTCGCCGGTCATCACCACGTTCATGTCCACGTCGGCGGTGCTGTCCTCGGGGTAGTCGAGGTCGAGTACGGGGGTGCCGTCCACGACGCCGCACGACACGGCGGCCACCGACTGGTTCAGCGGCATGAACTCTAAGATGCCCTCGGCCACCAGCGGCTGTAACGCCAGCACGAGCGCGACGTAGCCGCCGGTGATCGACGCGCAGCGCGTGCCGCCGTCGGCCTCGAGCACGTCGCAGTCGATCCAGACCGTGCGCTCACCGAGCGCCTCGAAGTCCACGATCCCGCGCAGCGACCGTCCGATCAGGCGCTGGATCTCGACCGTGCGCCCCTCGGGGCGGCCCTTGGCCACGTCGCGCTGCTTGCGCCGGCCGGTGGAGGCGGGAAGCATCGAGTACTCGGCGGTTACCCAGCCGCTTCCGCGGCCCTGCATCCAGCGCGGCACCGACTCCTCGACCGACGCGGTGCAGATCACGCGCGTGCCGCCCGCCGCGATCAACGCCGAGCCGTCGGCGGTGCCCACGAACCCGGGCTCGATCGAAAGCTCCCGCAGGTCGCCCGGCCCGCGGCCGTCGTGACGGGTCACCCCAGCACCTCGGCGTCGGAGGTCGCATCGACACGGACCTGGGTCACGCGCGCGATCGGGAGCTGGAGAAAGCGCGTGCCAAGGCGGCGGAACTCCTCCGGGTCGCCCGTGGCCAGGAAGCGGTAGGCGCCTTTCTGGTCGGCCGCCGCGGCGGTGCCAGCGGCCTCGAGCTCATGCTCGACCTCCGCGGCGATGGCCTCGCCCGAGGTGATGATCCTGACCCCGCGGCCCAGCGTGCGCTGGAGCACCGCCCGCACCAGCGGGTAATGGGTGCAGCCGAGGATCACGGTGTCGACGCCCGCCTCCAACAGGGGGGCGCACGCGCGCTCGACGCACTCCACCGTCTCGCGGTCGACCTCGCCGCCGCGCTGGATCAGCGTCGCGAGCTGCTCCGACGCCACCGCGAACAGCTCGGCGTCACCGCCCGAGGCCGCCGCCAGCGCGCGCACGTAGGCGTTGCTGGCCACGGTGGCCGACGTGGCGATCAGCCCGACACGCTTGTTGCGGGTCGCCTGCGCCGCCAACCGCGACTCAGGGCTGACCACCGACACGATCGGCAGCTGCCCGGCCAGGCGCTCGCGCAACGCCGGCAGCGCGGCCGATGTCGCCGAGTTGCATGCCACCACCAGCAGCTTGGCGCCGTGGGCCACGAGGATGTCGGCCAGCTCACACGCGAAGTTGCCCAGCTGCTCGGCGCTGCGGTTGCCGTAGGGAAAACGGGCGGTGTCGCCCAGATAGAGAAAGTCCTCGTGGGGCAGCGAAACAAGGCATTCGTGCAGCACCGTGAGGCCGCCGACGCCTGAGTCGAACATGGCGACGGGCAGGTCCCCGCGGTCGGCGGGAGGGGCTGAGGCGGGGTGATTCATCGGCGGGCCATGGTGTCAGACCGACCCTCGTCGAGTGTGCGACCGGGCGGGCCGCGCCCGATGGACTAGCTCCCGTAGCCGGTTCGCCTCAAGAACCGCTTGAGGCTGCGGACGAACTTCGCCCCGTAGGCCTTCGCGGCCCGGTCATACGTCGCGGCCAGACCCCGCCTCTGGCCGAGCACGATCTGCTCGGCGGCGATCGAGGCGAGGACGCCGCGTGCGTTGGCCTTGTCCTTGCGATAGCGCGGATACGCCTTCCTCAGCGCGGCCAGATCCCTGCGCACCAGGGCGGGAAAGCTCCTGGTCACATCGACGAGCTTCCCCTTGCGCTGGCGCAGGATCTGGATCGGCGAGCGCGATTCGACGTGGGATGTGTAGGAATCCTCGAACGCGGGATCGACCGTCTGGAACTCCAGGACCCCGTTACGGTCGAGATTCCGGAGGTGGAAGCCGGCGCTGCCGAAGTTGGTCTCCACGGGTTTGTACGAGGTGGTGGCCGCTCGGTAGGAGTAGACCTCGGCCGTCACACAGCAGTGCGCACCGCCGGTGAACAGCGTCAGGAGCACCTCCGGCTCGCCGTCGCCGTCGAGGTCGGACACCTTGAGGCTCGGCTGGTCCTTGAAGCCGCCAGGCGCCGAGCCCTTGAACTTCCGCAGGTCGTCGCTCAGGACTAGGGCGCCGTCGCGCTCGATCTCCAGCCGCTTCAGCGATGTCGTGAGCTTGTCCTTGCTCTGAACGTAGGTGAAGCTCGCCTTGACCACTCCCCGGCTGTCGGTGACGGTCGTGGCCGAGGCGGTGGAGGCCGCGCCGAGGCTCACGCCCAGCGCCACGGTCAGGGCTGCGGCTCGAGCGGCCAATGACCGGGTACGCGGGGCGAGATCCATGACCGGTGGCGACATGCCCGCCAAGGTATGCCGGACCCGACGATCGCGCAAGCTCAGAACTCGACCTTGCGCACCGCCTCCTTGATCTTGCCGATGATCAGGTCGCCGAGCTCCTTGCCGTCGTTGGTCTTGAAACCCTTCATCGCGGTGACCACACCCGCCATCACGAGCGCGACCAGCAGGATCAGAGCGACGTACTCGACCGTGCCCTGACCGCCTTCGCCACGCAACAGATCGCGCGTTCGCCTGGCGCCGTGCACCACCGTCGCGTGCATCGAACCCATCAAGCCATACATCCCGGACCTCCCGTCGATTTGCCGTTGCGGGCATCGTCCGGCGTCCCACGCAACGGCTCCAGACGCGGGTGTTACGACTCGCCGACCGGCCGGTGACAGGTGCGTGCGCCAAGATGGCGCGCGTGTGCGGCATCGGAGCCATCCTCGATCCCGGCGGCCACGTGCCGGCCGACGCGGGCAGCCGGATGACCGACGCCCTGCGCCACCGTGGCCCAGACGGCCACGGCGTGGTGCGCATGGGGCCGGTCACGCTGGCCCACACCCGGCTGGCGTTCATCGGTGTGCACAACGGCGAGCAGCCACTGCGCAACGAGGACGGGACGATCGCCGCGATCGTCAACGGCGAGATCTACAACTACCGCGCGCTGCGCGCAGAGCTCGAGCAGCAGGGCCACGTCTTCTCCACCGAGACCGACTCCGAGGTCGTCGTCCACGGCTACGAGGAGCACGGACCCGACTTCGTCAGGCGTTTAAATGGGATGTTCGCCTTCGCGCTCTGGGACGCCACCCGCGAGCGGCTGGTGGCGGCCCGTGACCCGTTCGGCGTCAAGCCGCTGTACTGGAACTTCGACGGCCGCCGCCTGGCTCTGGCCTCCGAGGTCGGGGCGCTGCTGGGCGCCGGGCTCGTGCGCGCACGGATCGACCGGGTGGCGCTCGACCACTACCTCGCCTGCCGCTTCGTGCCGGCGCCGCGAACGCTGTTCGACGGCGTACAGAAGCTCGCGCCGGCCAGCATGCTGATCGCCGAGGAGGGCGCCGCGCCGCGCATCTCGAGCTTCATGGAGGCACCGGGTGCGCCGCTGACCGATGCCGGCACCAACGAGCTTGCAGACGAGCTGGCACGCCGTTTTGGCGACGCGGTGGAGGGCCAGATGATGTCGGAGGTGCCGTTCGGAGCGTTCCTCTCCGGCGGCGTCGACTCGGCGGCCATCGTCGCCGCCATGACCCAGCGCACCGGCACGCCGCCAGAGACGTTCACGATCGGGTTTCCCGGCCACGGTGACGTGCTCGACGAGCGGCGCTACGCGGCCGAGACCGCGGCGGCGATCGGCACGCAGCACCACGACACGACGATGGAGGAGGGCGACTACCTCGCAGAGCTCGGGCGGTGCGTGCGCCACCTGGAGGAGCCCGCCGGCCTGCCCAGCGCCGCTGCGCTGATGCAGGTGTCGCGCTTCGCAGCGCAGTCGGTGAAGATGGTGCTCTCGGGCCAGGGGGCAGACGAGCCCCATGGCGGGTACGGACGTCACCAGGCCGCCGCGGCGCTCGGGCTTGCTGGATTTCTCGGCCCAGCGGCTCGCCCCCTCGGCGCCGTGGCCACCCGCCTGGCCGGCGGCAACGAGCGTGTACGCGGCGCCGCCCGGCTACTCGGCGAGCTGACCTCCGCGGAGCGGCTCGTCGGACTGGTGGAGATCACCGACGACGAGCAGCGCACGAGCCTGATGGGCGGCGGTGGCTCCGAGGCTGCGGCTGAGCGGACCGCGCTGGCCGAGGGGGTGCTCGCCCACGTCGGCGACCGTGGGATGGTCGAGCAGGCGCTCTTTCTCGACACCCACATGTTCCTGCCCGACGGGCTGCTGATCTGCGCCGACAAGATGTCCATGGCGGCGTCGCTCGAACAGCGGGTGCCGTTCCTCGACACCGAGCTGATGCGGTTCGTGGAACGCATCCCCGTCCGGGAGCGAGTGCGCGTGCGCGACGGCAAGCGGATGCACCGCGCGGCCATGTCAAGGCTGGTGCCGCGCGCCGTGGTCGAACGGCCCAAGCACGGCTTCTCGACGCCCTACGAGGAGTGGCTGCGCACGTCCCTCGGAAAGGAGGTGCGCACCCGCTACGCGCCCGGATCGGTGCTGGCCGACCTCGTCGACCCGGCCACCGTCGGCGGGCTGGTCGACTCCCACGCCGCCGGTCGCGCCGACCACAGGCGCGTGTTGTTCTGCCTGCTCGAGCTGTCCGAATGGCACGGCACCTTCATCGAGTCGTGAGCCGTCCGCGGATCCTCTACGTGCACAGCCGCAAGGCGAGCTTCGTGGCCCTCGACCGCGCGATCCTGGCCGAGGAGTACGAGATCGAGGACTGGTACCAGCCCGGCCGCGTGCCGAACCTCCCGGGCCTGATCGGCGCCATGCGCCGGGCCGACGTCGTGTTCGGCTGGTTCGCCTCGTGGCACACGTTCTTCCCGATCACGCTGGCGTGGCTGATGCGCAAGCCGTCGGTCCAGATCGTCGGGGGCTTCGATACCGCGAACATGCCCGACATCGGCTTTGGCTACCAGCAGGGCGGCCTGCGGCGGTGGGCCAGCCGCTGGATAATGAAGCGCGCCGGACGGCTGGTGACCAACTCGTACTCGTCCCAGCGCGAGATCGCGTCGAACACCCCGATCCTGCCCGAGCACGTGACCGTGATCCATCACGGCGTGCCTGATCCTTTCGGGCCGATCGACACATCGCGTGAACGCGAGCCGCTGGCCCTGACCGTCGGTCCCATCGACGCCGGCACGCTCGTGCAGAAGGGCCACCTGGCGTTCGTGGAGGCGGCGCGCCTTCTGCCTGAGGTGCGCTTCGTGTTCGCGGGCAAACCCCTCGACGACGCGATCGACCGGCTGCGCGCCGTGGCCACCGAGAACGTGGAGTTCACCGGATGGCTCTCAGACGTTGACCTCGAGGATCTCTACGCGCGCGCCTCGGTGTACGTCCAGGCGTCGAGGCACGAGGGGTTCGGGCTGGCGGTGGCCGAGGCGATGCTCGCGGGCTGCGTGCCGGTGGTGATGGACGTGACCGCCATGCCCGAGGTGGTCGACGGCGCCGGCGTGCTGATCGCCTCACAGGATCCGGCGGAAGTGGCCGAAGGGATCGAACGGGCGCTCGCGCTGGGCACCGAGGCGCACCAGGCCGCCCGCGATCGCATTCTGGGCACCTTCCCCATGACGATCCGACGCGAAGGCATCCTGCGCGTGACCGAGGAGGCCCTGGCCGCCCGTACGCGGTCGGCCTGATCACCCGATCCCGACGGTATGGTCCCGGCCGGGATGAGCGAGCCAACCGAGACCGCCGACTCCGAGCGCCCGCCCGGCGACCCTGCGCCGGGTCCACCACCGCGGCCACGCGCACGCGAGCGGGGCAAGATGCGGCGGCGCCTGCGCCACCAGCGCGCCGTACGTGAGGCGCTCCTCCTCGACCTCGGGGCGCTGGTCTTCGAGCTGCACCGCCACGGCCGGCGCGAGCCGGACCTGCTGCAGGCCAAGGCCGCCGAGGTCACCGCGGTGGACAACGAGGTGCGCGCGCTGTCCGAGGCGCTCGACGAGGATCTCGGCGTGGTGGAGCTCACGGCCGCCGGCATCGCGGGCACCTGCCCGGCCTGCGGATCGCTGATGTCCACCGACGACCGCTTCTGCGCTGCATGCGGACGTGGGGCCACGCCCGGGCTCGACGCGCGCCCGGCCGCGGTTGCCGACGCGATCGGCCCCGCGACAGCGATCGAGCACGCGGACGAGCCTCCCGAGGCCCCGGACGAGCAGATGGTGGCGGCGGACCTTGCCGACGAGCCCGAGGCCCTCGCCGAGCCCGACGAAGAGGTGGCCGCCGAGCCCGAGCCCGACATCGACCAGGGCGAAGAGCCCGAGCCGGAGCCCGACCCAGAGCCGGACCCGGAGCAAGAGCCGGACCCGGAACCAGCGCCCGACCCGGAATCCAAAGGCTCCCCGGCCCCCTGGCTCCAAAACGAGACCCCTGACTCGCCGGCCTCCCCCCGGCCCGCGCCGACCCCGGTGCGCCGCAGCCAGAGCCGGCTCGAGCGCGCGCTGCGCGGCAAGCGCAAGGGCTGACCGGTGGTGGAGCCCGATCAGCCCACCGCGCCCCCGGCCACCCGCTGTCCGACATGCGGCGCGGCGGCCGAGCGTGGGCAGCTGGTGTGCCTGGAGTGCGGCGGACGGATTGCCATCGTCTACCGCCGCCCGCCGAGCTGGAAGGTCCCGATCGCGATCACCGTCCTCGTCGTGGCCATCGTGGCCGCGCTGGCGGCCACGGCGTTCGCGGCGATCAACGACAACGCCAAGCACGAGGTCGACTCGCGCGCGAAGGCGACGTCTCAGCTGCCGACCGCCGGCCAGTACTTGGCCATGCGCTGCGCCGCCGCGGTCACGAGGGGCCCCGGCTCGACGCTCACGGGTGCTCCACCGTCTTCGAGCGCCTCCATCGTCTGCACCGCCGACGCCGCCAGCGCGTCGTTGTCGTAACCGCCCTCGAGCACCGCACCCGCGGGCACTCCCAGCTCGTCACCGAGCGCACGCATATGCCGTGCGAGCTGCCCGAAGCTGTCCGTGTCGAGATTGCACTCGGCCAGCGGGTCGTCGCGATGAGCGTCGAAGCCGGCTGAGATCAGGATCAGCTGCGGCGCGTACTCGCGCGCGGCCGGCACCACGACGTGCTCGACCAGCCCGAGCCACTCGGACTCGCCCGAGCCCGCCGGCACGGGCAGGTTGAGGGTGAAGCCCTCGCCGGGGCCCGAGCCGGTGTCGCCCAGGGCGCCCGAGCCCGGATAGAACGGCCACTGGTGCAGGCTGGCGAACAGCACGTCGGAACGCGAATGAAAGGCCGCGTTGGTGCCGTTTCCGTGGTGGACGTCCCAGTCGAGGATGAGCACCCGCTCGATCCCGTGGGCGTCGAGTGCGTGCTGAGCGGCGATCGCCACGTTGGAGAACAGACAGAAGCCCATCGCCCGGTCGGGCTCGGCGTGGTGGCCGGGCGGTCGCGTCCCACAGAATCCGGTTGGCGCCGTGCCCTCGAGCAGGGCGTCGACGAGCGCGCACGCCGCGCCCGCCGCGCGCAGGCCCGCCTCCCAGGAGGGGGGCACGACGGGGGTATCGGCATCGAAGGCCCTCCCGGCGGCGCAGTGGGCCGCGACGTTGTCGATGTGCTCCTGAGGATGGATGCCGAGCAGCTGGCGCTCGCTGGCCGCCGGGGCCTCCGCGACGTTCCACCCGAGCCAGTCGCGCTCGTCGAGCCGGGCCTCGAGGGCCCGGATCCGCTCGGGCCGCTCGGGGTGCTGGCCGGTGTCGTGCCCGAGGCTCGCGGGATGGCGGAGATAGAGCGGCTCGGCGATGTCGTTACGGTACCCAGGCTCCTGTGGCAACCACCTCATCCACCCCCGTGCGGGCCGACGTGACAGTGGTGGGCGCCGGGGCGGCCGGTCTGTTCTGCGCACTCGTGGCCGCCAGCCGGGGAGCGCGGGTGGTGCTCGTGTCGCGCTGGCCCGTTGCCGGTTCGGCCAGCTACTGGGCACAGGGCGGGATCGCGGCCGCGCTGGCGCCGGGCGACACCCCGCTCCTGCACGCCGAGGACACCCTGACCGCCGGCCGTGGCGCGTCGCGGCCGAGCGCCGTCGAGGTGCTCTGCGACGACTCGCCCGACCGCGTCCGCGAGCTCGAGCTGATGGGCGTGCTGTTCGACTCAGAGGACGACGGCAGCCTCGCGCTCGGTCTCGAGGGGGGTCACTCGCGCCGACGAATCGCGCACGCCGGCGGCGCGGCGACGGGCCGGCGGATCACCGAGCGCCTCGCCGTGCTCGCGGCCGAGCACGAGGAGATCCAGATCCTCGAGTACACGACCGCAACCGCGCTGCTGGTGCACGACGGTCGCTGCAGCGGGGTCGTCGCCGACGCAAGCGGAGGGCCCGTACACCTGCTGTCGGCCGCGACCGTTCTGGCCACAGGCGGCTCGGCGGCGCTGTGGGAACGCACCACCAACCCGGTCGGCTCGATCGGCGTCGGCCTCGCGCTGGCCCACTCCGCGGGCGCCGATCTGGCCGACCTGGAGTTCATGCAGTTTCACCCCACCGCGCTGGTCAGTTCCGGCGAGCGCGAAGGCTTCTTGATCACCGAGGCGGTGCGCGGCGAGGGGGCGCTGCTAGTCGACGGCTCCGGGGAGCGGTTCGTGGACGAGCTGGCCCCGCGCGACCAGGTGGCGCTGGCCATCGAGGAGCGCCTGCGCATCGAGGGCAGCGCCTCGGTTGGGCTCGACATGCGGGCCGTCGACCTTGGCCGCTTTCCCAACATCGCCGAGGCGCTGCATGCCGAGGGCATCGACCCGGCCCGCCAGAACGTGCCGGTCGCGCCCGCCGCCCACTACTCCATGGGCGGGGTGGCCTCAGACCTCGACGGGCGCTCCACGATCGACGGCTTGCTGGCCGTCGGGGAGTGCGCGTGCACCGGGCTGCACGGGGCCAACCGGCTGGCGTCGAACTCGCTGGCCGAGTGCTTCGTGCTGAGTCGCCGAGCGGCGCTCGCGGCCAGCGCGATGACCGCCGTCGCGTCCGATGGCGATGACGCCGAGCCCGCCGCTCTCGCGGCACCCCCGTCGCAGGCCACGAAGCGGTCGTTGTGGCGCCACGCCGGGCTGCGCCGCTCCGCGGAAGGGCTCCGAGAGCTTGCCGACGACCCGTTTCCCCTGGCCCGCCTGATCGCCGCCGCGGCGCTGGTGCGCGCCGAGAGCCGCGGCGCGCACCAGCGCCTCGACCACCCAGACACCGACGCCGCCATGGACGCCCGCCACGCTGTGCTCGGGGCCGATGGCGGCGTGCGCATCGCGCATTGGAGCTGACGACGGCGCGTAGCATGACGCCCGTGGCCGATCCGGGCGTGCACGAGCTCTTCCACGACGCGATGTCGCATCTGGCGTCCGGCGTGGCCGTGATCACCGCGCGTCGCGCCGACGGCCGGCCGTGCGGCCTGGCGGCGACCGCGGTGGCCTCCTACAGCGCCCACCCGCCGTCGGTGCTGGTCTCGGTGGACCACGGCTCCCGCTGCCACGACCACCTCGTCGCCTGCCGCGAGTTCGGCATCCACATCCTCAGCGCGGCCGACGAGCGATTGGCGCGCGTTTTCGCCGGCAAGGGCGACGACAAGTTCGCGGGACTGCCGTGGCAGTGGGACGGCGCCGTGCCGGAGCTTCAGGGGGCCCTCGCGTATCTGCGCTGTAGCCGGGCGGCAAACTTCAGCCGCTATGACCACACGATCCTCATCGGCGACCTGGCGGGCGGGCGGATGGGCTCCGGCGAGCCGCTGTTGTACTCGCGCCGGCGCATGGATTGGTCGCTGCAGCCGGCCGACGGCCCGCCTGAAATCCGTGATCGCCCTGGAAGCGGCAGCGCGCCAGGACTGTGATCAACATCACCGATTAATGCGAAATTAACGTTGCATTCGTTGGTATAAGCGAGGTCCGGGTATTGGCCCGGGACGAGGCGGTGGACAGGGAACGTCCGCCATGGGACAGGGAGGGCTGCGCGTGTATCAATTTAGCCGTGCGATCTACCGGCAGTTGTCGGGCGATGTCGGACCGGGGAACGTCTCTTCGCAGTGTGCGGCGCGCCAGCGCCTGCTCGAGGAATGCGAGGCCGCCATGGAGCGACTCGCGACTGACAGGCATTACTTCGCGCGACCGGTGCGAACGCTCTTCAACGACATCCGCTGCCTCTTTCCCATGGGAAGCCAGATGCGGGTCTACAACGTCATCGAGCACCAGGTCACGCTGGCTGTCGAGTATGTCGACAGCCAGGCCCGTGAGGGCGTGACCTTCGACGGCAGCCCGCTGTGCTGCCACGCGACCACCCGCAAGGGCACCTCATGCCAGCGGGTGCCGCTGTCGGGCAGCAAGTACTGCCCCTCGCACAAGCACCTGGACGAGATCGCGCTCGCGGCATAGCGCCAGGGAGACGGGGCGCGCGTTGGTCCGCGCGCTGTAATGGATCGATGGTCTTGGGCGTCGACGTCGGGGGCACCTTCACGGACGCGGTACTGCTGACCCCCACCGGGGTCGTGACAGGCAAAACGCCCTCGACGCCCGCCGACCAGTCAGAAGGCGTGATGGCCGCCATCGAGCAGGCGCTTGCGGCCGCGGACGCAACCGCCGCCGACGTCGAGCGGCTCGTGCACGGCATGACCGTCGGCACCAATGCCCTCCTTGAGGGCTCCACCGCCCGCACGGCGCTCGTTGCCACCGAGGGCTTCACCGATCTCGAGGAGCTCGGCAGGCAGGCGCGGCCGGAGCTCTACCGCCTGTGCGCGGGGCGCCCGGAGCCCATCGTCGAGCGCGACCTGCGGGTGGCGGCGCCCGAGCGGTGCGGTCCCGACGGGGTCCTACGCGAGCTCGACGAGCCCGAGCTGCGCAGGCGGCTCGAGGTGCTCGACTCCGAAGTCGAGGCGGTGGCGGTGTGCCTGCTGTGGGGATTTCGCCACCCCGAGCACGAGCAGCGCGTCGCGGCGATCGTGGCCGAGGTCCTGCCCGACGCCCATGTGTCCACCTCCCACGAGACGGCCGCCGTGTTCCGCGAATACGAGCGGCTGGCCACGACCACAGTCGATGCCGCGGTGTCGCCCCTGCTGCGGCGCTATCTCGACCGGCTGACCGGGCGCACCCGCGAGACTGAGCTGCCCGAGCCCGAGATCATGCTGTCGAGCGGCGGCGTGGCCGACGCCACAACCGCCGCCGCGCACGGCTCGTGGACGGTGCTCTCGGGCCCCGCCGGCGGGGCGGTGGCCGCAGCCCGCGCCGCCCAGCGCGCCGGGGTCGAGGACGCGGTGGGCCTGGACATGGGCGGCACCTCATGCGACGTGTCGCTCGTGCTCGACGGCCGCGTGGCCGTCACTGGCGGGCGCGAGGTCGGCGGCCGGGCGCTGGTGCTGCCGATGATCGACGTGCACACCGTCGGCGCCGGCGGCGGCAGCATCGCCTGGCGCGACAGCGGCGGAGCGTTGCGCGCCGGTCCGCGGTCGGCGGGCGCCGACCCCGGACCCGCCAGCTATGGCAACGGCGGCGTCGAGCCGACGGTGACCGACGCCAACCTGCTGCTCGGCTACCTGGACCCGGGCGCTCCGCTGGCCGGCGGGGTCGAGCTCGACCGCGACGCCGCCGAGCGCGTGGTGTCGGAGCTGGCGTCCGAGCTCGGGTTGTCGGGTGACGAGACGGCGGCGGGGATCGCGCGTGTGGCCACGACCGAGATGGCTCAGGCCGCGCGCGTTGTCACCGTCGAGCGCGGCATCGACCCTCGTGAGCTCGCGCTCGTCTCCTTTGGCGGCGCCGGGGGCCTGCACGCGGCGGGGATTGCCGAGGAGCTGGGCATGAAGACGGTGGTGGCGCCCGTGGTCTCGGGGGTGCTCTCCGCGCTCGGGCTTGCGCTCTCCGAGCGCCGGCGGGACCTCGTCGAGAGCGTGCTGCTGTCTGGCTCCGATCTCACCTCAGAGGCGATCGCTCGGATCGTCGCGCGACTCGCCGACCAGGGCCGCGAGGAGATGGACGCGCCCAACGCCGACGTGCGTCCGACGTACGAGCTGCGCTATCACGGCCAGGCATTCGAGCTGCCCATCGCGGCCGGCGAGACCCCCGACCCCGCCGACCTGCGGGCATCCTTCGACGACGCGCACGCCGAGCGCTACGGGTACGCCGACGACGCCGGCGAGCTGGAGTTGGTGACCGTGCGGGTGGCCGTAGCGCTGCCCGGCGCGCAGGCCCCGGACACCGACGCCGCAGAAGCGAGCCGCCGTGACTCGCGGCCGGCGCTGTTCGACGGGCGTTGGCATGACTGTTCAGTGTTCGGACCCGGCACCGCCGAGCTGTCGGGCCCGGCCATCGTCGAGCTGCCAGGATCCACCCTGGTGGTGCCACCCGGGTGGACGGCACAGGCGGGAGCCGAAGCGGTGGTGATGCGGCGATGAGCGAGGAGCTCGACCCGATCGAGCTGCAGGTCCTGGTGGGCGCCCTGGCCGCGGCTTGTGACGAGATGGGCGTCGTGCTGGTGCGCTCGGCCCACTCGGCCAACATCAAGGAGCGCCGCGACGCGTCCACCGCGCTGTTCGACCCCGGCGGCCAGATGGTCATGCAGGCCGAGCACATACCGGTGCACCTCGGCGCAATGCCGAGCGCCGTGGCCGCGGTGATCGACCAGGACCAGTCGCCGGGAGACGCCTGGATCCTCAACGACCCGTACAAGGGCGGCACTCATCTACCCGACATCACGGTTGTCAGCCCGGTGTTCGGCGAGGATGGCGCGGGAGGAGCGCAGCCCGATCGTCGATCGGGCGAGCACCGCACCGATGTCCTCCTCGGTTTCGCCGCCAGCCGCGCCCACCACGCCGACGTCGGCGCACCCGAGCCGGGCAGCATGCCGTCTGACTCGCGCACGCTCGAAGACGAGGGCGTCGTGATCTCCCCCACACGGCTGGCGCGTGCGGGAAAGCTCGACGGGGACCTGCTCGCGGATCTGACGTCGCGCATGCGCAATCCGAGCCAACGCGAGGCCGACCTGCGCGCCCAGCTGGCCGCCAACCGCACCGGCGGCGAGCGACTGGCCGCCCTGGCCGAACGTCACGGAATCGACACGCAGCGATCCGCGATGGACCAGACCCAGGACTACGCGGAGCGCCGCACGCGTGCCCGCATCGAGGAGATCGAGGACGGCGAGCGCAGGTCCGCCGACGTGCTCGAGGCCCGCGACGAGGACCTGAAGCTGCGGCTGCGCGCCACCGTGTCCGGCGACGCCGTGGAGCTCGACTTCACGGGGACGGCCGACCAGCACGAGGGCAACCTCAACTGTCCGCTGGCGGTCACGCTGTCGGCGTGTTACTTCGCCCTGCGGGTGCTCTCGGACCCCGACGTCCCGCCTTGCGCGGGCGCCTACCGCCCGCTGACGGTGATCGCGCCTGAGGGCTGCCTGCTCAACGCGCGCCCGCCGGCGGCGGTCGCGGCGGGCAACGTCGAGACCTCCTCCCGGGTGGCCGACCTGGTGCTCGCCGCCTTCGGCCACGCCCTCGGCCAAGGCACGATGAACAACCTCACGCTCGGCAACGACGACTTCACCTACTACGAGACGCTTGGAGGCGGCCAGGGTGCCTGCGCCGACGCCGACGGGCCCAGCGCCGTGCACGTGGCCATGTCCAACACGCTGAACACTCCGGTCGAGGCGCTCGAGCTCGAGTTCCCCGTGCGCGCCGTGCAGTACGCGATCCGCCGCGGCTCCGGGGGCGACGGCGCCCACCGCGGCGGCGACGGCGTGGTGCGCGAGATCGAGGCACTGCGGGAGATGCGCTACTCGCTGATCACCGAGCGCCGCCGCCATGCCCCGCCCGGTGCGGCCGGGGGCGAGCCGGGCGCCCGCGGGGCCAACGTGCTCAACGGCGAGGAGCTGCCCCCGAAGGCGTCGGGCACGCTCTCCGCCGGCGACCGCCTCCGAATCGAGACACCGGGAGGTGGCGGCCACGGGCCTGTCGGGTAGACCTAGTCCATGAGCCAACGAGCAGCATTCCTCGGCCTGGGCATCATGGGCGCGCCGATGGCCGCCAACCTGGCCCGCGCCGGCATCGAGGTGCACGCCTACAACCGCAGCCGCGACAAGGCCGAGACGCTCGCCCGCGAGTTCGACAACGTGACCGTTGCCGACAGCCCGGCCGCGGCGGCATCCGCCGCGGGGGTGGCCATCTCGATGGTGCCCGACGTGCCCGAGGTCGAGGAGGTTCTGCTGGGTTCCGAGGGTGCCGCCGCCGGGCTGCCCGAGGGCGGCCTCGCGATCGACATGTCGACGATCGCGCCGTCGGCCAGCCGCTCGATCGCCGGTCGTCTGAGCGAACGCGGGATCGAGTTCCTCGATGCGCCGGTGACCGGGTCGCGGCCCAAGGCCGAGGATGGCACGCTCACGATCATGGTCGGCGGCTCCGTGGAGTCCTTCGACCGGGCCAAGCCGCTGTTCTCCGCGATGGGTGAGCTGGTGCTCCACATGGGCGCCCAGGGGCACGGGTCGCTGGTCAAGCTGATCAACAATACGCTCGCGGCCGTCAACGCCGCCGCGCTGGCCGAAGGCATCAGCCTGGCGCGAGCCGGCGGCCTCGATCTCGACAAGGCCATGCAGGTGGTCGGCTCGGGCTCGGGGGACTCCAAGATGCGAGAGCTCAAGGCCCAGCCGATGATCGATGGCGACCACGAAGCGCTCTTCAAGCTCGAGCACATGCTCAAGGACGTGCGCTACTTCCTGGCCGAGGCGGGATCGCTCGCGGTCGATTCCGAGGTTGCCCGGACCGCGGCGGGGCTCTACGCCACGGCCGAGGAGCGCGGGTACGGGGAGAGCGACTTTTCCGCGGTGATAGAGGCGATTGACACGAAATCCGGCTTGAAATAACCGTTGCAGTCAGGTAACAATGGCCTCCGCTCGCGCCGCCCCCTGAGCCAGCTTCCCGGCCGCGAGTGGGAGGGTTCTTCTTTATGCCAGTCGCTTTCAAGGAATGGGCAGTAACCGTGCGCGCACTCGCCGAGGGCGAGCAGCTCCTCACGCTCCGCAAGGGCGGAATCCGCGAAGAGAACAAGCACTTCGAGATCGAGCACGATCGCTTCTTCCTCTATCCCACGTTCGACCACCAGCGCAACGATCTCGTGCGCGACTCCCACCTGCCCGAGCTGGGCCGTGCCCTCGAGGAGGGCGTCTGGCCCGACTCCGAGCCGCCCGCGCAGGCGCTGCTGCGGGACGGCGGCATCGCCCAGCCCGACCGCGTGCGCATCCGTGCCTGGGCCGAGGTGGCCGCCAGCTACCTGATCACCGACCCGCGTGCGGTCGACGCGTTGTCGCCCTACTACATCTGGACCACCGACTACGCCGAGAAGCGACTCGAGTGGAAGCGGCGGCATCCGATGCACGTGATCCTGCTGCGCACCTACCGCATCCCGCGGCCGGTGACGATCAAGGTCCGCCCCGAGTACCAGGGCTGTCGCTCATGGATCGAGCTGCACCGCGACCTCCCGTTCGAGGGCACTCCGGTGCTCTCAGACGATGAGTTCGAGCGCGCGGCCGCGCAGATCGAGGCGATCGCCTCGGACGCCGTTCCCGTCCTGGCCTAGCAGCCGAGCACCAAGTGGCGCACCGAGGTGATGCCCGGTGGTACGGTCCTCGCGCTTTGAGGCGGCGATCGGCTACAAGTGCTGTCACCGCGGGAGTTGCCGCGGCGTTGGCCATCGTCGGGCTGGCCGCGGGCCCCGCCCAGGCGCAGGTCTCGCTGCCCGGATTGCCGGGCCTCCCAGACACGGCGGGCGTGCCCGGACTGCCCGGACAGCCAGCTGTGCCCTCGGCACCCGCCCCCGGCGCGCCGACGCCGCAGCCCTACCAGACAAACGACGCCGGCGGCTTTCGCAATATTCTGCCGTCGGGCCAGAACGGCCTGCTGAACGCCTCCGACCTGGCGAGGTTCGTGAGCGCGGGCACCCGGCCGGCCCACTCGCAGGACCAGCTGCGCATGTACGGCGACCTCGCCTATAACGCGCCCGGCCTCACCGCGGCGCGCCTTCCGGACTTCTTCAAGGACGCCAGCTTCGGCGTGAAGCCCGGCGAGGCCGAGCGCTCCTACTCCCCGCGCGGCGACGTGACCATCCAGCGCGACAAGGGCTTCGGGGTTCCCCACATCTACGGCAGCACGCGCGCCGGCACGATGTTCGGCGCAGGCTACGCCGGAGCCGAGGACCGGCTGTTCTTCATGGACGTCCTGCGCAACGTCGGGCGCGCGAAGCTGTCCTCGTTTGCGGGCGGGGCCGCCGGCAACCGCGCGATGGACGCTCAGCTGTGGGCGCTCGGTCCTTACACCGAGAACGAGCTGCAGGCCCAGTACGACAACTTCGACAAGCAGTACGGCGCCGAGGGCGCCCGCGTCAAGCGAGACGTGGCCGACTACGTCGCGGGCATCCAGTCCTACATCGCCCAGGCTCGCTTGAACCCCGCGCTGATGCCGGGGGAATACGCCGCGATCGGGCGCCCGGGCGGCCCCGAGGACTGGTCGGTGCGCGATGTGGTGGCCACCGCCAGCGTGATCGGCGCCATCTTCGGCAAGGGCGGTGGGCGTGAGCTGGACTCAGCGCTCGCACTCCAGGCGGCGCAGAAGCGGCTCGGATCGAAGAACGGCAAGGCCGCGTGGACGGACTTCCGTGACGCAGAGGACCCGGAGGCGCCCACCACCGTGCTCAACAAGACCTTCCCCTACCAGGCGCCGCCGAGGAAGGTGGCCAAGGGCAGCCTCGCGATGCCCGATCGTGGGTCGGTGACGAAGGCGGACGTGGCGGCATCGGCATCGATCGCACGCGGCGGTGGCCAAAAGCGGGGCATCGTCGACGGACTGCTGAAGACGGGCTCCAAGGCGTCGAACGCGCTGCTGATCTCAGGCAGGGAGTCCGCCTCCGGACGCCCGCTTGCGGTGTTCGGGCCACAGGTTGGCTACTTCAACCCCCAGATCCTCAACGAGGTCGACATACACGGCCCGGGCATCGATGCCCGCGGCGCGGCGTTCAACGGCGTGAGCCTGTACGTGACGCTCGGTCGCGGCCGCGACTACGCCTGGAGCGCGACGTCCGCAAGTCAGGACATCATCGACACCTTCGCGGTGCCGCTGTGCGAGGCCAACGGCTCCAAGCCCACGAAGCGCTCGACGTCCTACGTCTACAGGGGCAGGTGCACGCCGATGGATGTACTCACGCGCACCAACTCGTTCACGCCCAACCTCGGCGACTCGACACCGGCCGGAACCGAGACGCTGCGCACCGAGCGCACAAAGCTCGGCCTCGTCGAGGGGCGCGCAACCATCAAGGGCAAGCCGGTTGCCTACACGCGTCTACGCTCGACCTACATGCACGAGGCCGACTCCGCCATCGGCATCTCCCGCTTCAACGACCCGGGCATCATCCGCAACGTCAAGGACTTCCAGCGCGCCGCCTTCAACATCGGCTACACCTTCCACTGGTTTTACATCGACGCCAAGGACATCGGGTTCATCAACACGGGCAACAACCCGGTCCGCGCCAAGAACGTGGAGCCCAACCTGCCCACCGCCGGCAAGTTCGAGTGGCGGGGATTCAACCCGACGTTGAACACCGCCCGCTACACGCCGTTTGACACGCGACCCCAGGTGATCAACCAGAAGTACCTGGTCAACTGGAACAACAAGGGAGCCAAGGGCTTCCGCGGAGCGGACTCCAACTGGGAGTACAGCTCGATCTACCGCTCGAAGATGCTCGAGGACCGGGTCAAGCGCGACACCAAGGGCGCACGCAAGATGACCCTGCCCCAGCTGGTCAACGACATGGAGGTGGCCGGCTACACCGACCTCCGCGGCGCCTCGGTGCTGCCCTACGCCCTGAGGGTGCTCGGCCGGCCCAAGGATCCGCGCTTGCGCGACGCGATCGGGCGGCTGAAGGTGTGGCTGAACGCGGGCTCGCCGCGCCGCGATCGCAACCACGACAACGTCTACGAGTACCCGAGCGCCATCAAGATCATGGACGCGTGGTGGCCGCTGTGGGTCAAGGGTGCCTACGAGCCGCTGCTCGGCACTCCTACGTTCGACCAGTTCATGGACTTCAAGCGGATCGACAACGCTCCCAACAACCACGGCGCCCACCTCGGCTCCGCCTACCAGAGCGGCACCTACGGCCTGACCCAGAAGGACCTGCGCACGCTGCTTGGCCGCAAGCGCTTGAAGGGGCTCCAGCCTCCGCCGACCAAGTACGCCCGCTACTCGCGCACCTACTGCGGCGCCAACACGAAGCGCAAGGCCACCCTGAAGCGCTGCCGCGCCGTGCTCGAGCGCACGCTGCTCCAGGCGCTCTCGACGACCTCCGCGCAGGTCTACGGCAGCGATCCGGTGTGCTCCAAGCAGCCCGGCCTCGGCCCCAAGGACCCGAGCCGCAAGGCAGGTGACCAGTGGTGCTTCGATGCGGTGTTCCAGCGCCCCCTCGGCGCCGCCGACCAGCCGCTCATCCACTGGATCAACCGGCCGACCTTCCAGCAGGTCGTCGAGATCCCGAAACGACTGCCGCGTTGAGGTCACGCATCCGGGCGGCGGTGTGCGCGGCGGTCGCAGCAGGAGCGGTGTCGCTGACCGGCGCCGGCTCGGCGAGCGCTCGCATCCTCCAGGCGGAGTCGGTGCTCCCGCCGGGCCAGAGTGGCTTCGTGTCGGTTCCCGGCTTGGCATCGGGCACCGGATCGCCGCACCTGAATGACCAGACCTCGCTGTTCACCTCGTTCTCGTTCAAGAGCGCGATGTTCGGCCAGGGTGGTGACACCGAGCTGCCGAAGGTCGGCGTCAAGATCGAACGCGACCGGTACGGCGTGCCCGCGATCACGGGCGCCACCGATCAGGACGCCTGGTGGGGCGCCGGCTACGCGGTCGCACAGGACCGCCTGTTCCAGCTCGAGCTGTTCCGGCGCGCCACGAGCGGCCGGCTGGCAGAGATCCTGGGCGAGTCCTATCTCGACGACGACCTGATCGCGCGGCGCGACTACTACACCGACGCCGAGATAGACGACATGATCGCCCACATCCCGCCGCTCCTTCTCCGGCGTGCCGAGGCCTACCGCGACGGCATCAACGCCTGGTCCGACAAGGCCCGCTCGGACCCCAGCAAGCTGCCCGGCGAGTTCCCGGCGCTGGGGGCTACGCCCCCCGTGTGGACGCTGCGCGACACGGCACGCATCGGCGTCTTCCTGGCCCGGACGGTGCCCGCCAGCGATGGCCGCGAGATCGCGAACGTCCGCGCGCTGCGCGAGCTGGGCGCCAAGGGGTTCGACAAGCTGCTTCCGCTGCGGGCACCGGGGCGCGTGCCCACCGTGCCCAAGGAGAACGGGATCTTCGAGTCCCAGCCGGGACGCACGCTCGCGCAGGAGCGGTCGGCCTACCAGCGCTCACAGGGCTCCACGGCCGCCCTACCCCTCCCCGCGCCGGAGGCCACGACCGCCACCGCAGCCGCATCCTCGGCGGCCCGAGGCCGGCTGACCGCGCGCGTCATCCCCCGCGGCGGCTCGTACATGTGGGGAATCGGGCGCCCCGCCACGAAGCGGCACCCGTGCCAGACGGTCTCCCGCAAGGGGCGCAAGCCCGTGCAACGCTGTCGAACCACCTATGTCCGCCCGAGGCGCCCCGGCAACGCCTACGTGTTCAACGGCCCCCAGCTCGGCTTCTCGATCCCCGAGCTGTTCGTCGAGTTCGAGCTGCACTCCCCGACCCAGAGCCTGCGCGGGGTGAGCGCGGCGGGGATCCCCGTCATGGGCATCGGCCACAACAGCCACCTGGCCTGGGGCTTGACCTCCGGCCTCTCAGACGTCAACGACCTGTACGCAGAGGACGTGAGCAGCGGAGCCGAGAGCTACCGGTACGAGGGCTCGGTGCGCAAGATGAACTGCCGCAACGAGCGCTTCGACTTCCGCGCGCCGCCCCCCACCGGCGCGTCGGCCCTCACTGGTCTGATCACCTCGCCGTCGAAGGCCTCGGGCTCGAGGACCGAGCGCATATGCCGCACCGTTCACGGCCCGGTCCAGAGCCGCGTCGGCGGCACCGCCTACGCCCGCCGCTACGCGATATGGGGGCGTGAGCTCGAGACGCTCGCGGGCCTGAGTGCGCTGAACGACGCCGACACCGTGCAGGCGGCCGACACGGCGCTGCTGGGCGTGACCTGGAACGAGAACGTGCTGGCCGCCGACGACCGCGGCGGCATCGGCTTCTGGCATCCGGGCCTGCACCCGCTGCGCCCGCTTGGCTACGACGAGCGCCTGCCCTACCCCGGCACGGGCGAGGCAGAGTGGCGCGGGCTGCTCGAGCGCCGCCAGACCCCGCACGTGATCAACCCCCGTCAGGGCTACCTCTTCAACTGGAACAACGTGCCTTCCATGGGCTGGACCTCCGGCGACGGCGAGGCACGTGAACGCCAGGCCGGCCCCTACCACCGGGCGCGGTATCTGAAGCTGCTGGTCAGCCGCGTGGCCAAGAGGCCCAGCTATGAGGCCTCGCGAGCGATCGACCGCAGCTCGGGCACCACCGCCCAGCAGCGACCGCTGTTCGGCCGGCACCTGCTGCGCGCCCGCAGCGGCGCGAATCCCGCGGCCGCCTCCGTGCTCGACACGCTGCTGGGCTGGGACGGCAGCTACATCCGCACCGTTGCCGACGGCACCGTCCCCGCCGGTGTGGCCACCTGGGAGGAGTTCAAGGCCCGGGCACAGGCGATCGCTCTGTTCTCCTTCACCAAGCACGCCCCTGGGCCCGGCTCACTCGACCTGGCCGGCACGCCCGGCAAGTCGCACATGTTCGACATCTCAAACGGCGAGGCCTACGCCCTGCGCACCCTGTCGCCAAGCGCGCTGCGCCTGGCCGCCGAGCGCACCCAGGCGGCACTGACCACGCGCTTCGGGAGCCCCACGCCGTCGGCTTGGCGCGAACCGCGCAGGATGTACCCCGTCACTGCCCAAGGAGCGGCGGACAAGCCGAAGCTGCCGTTCTTCGATCGCGGCACCTGGCAGCAGTCCGTAGCGCTCGGACCCTGACACCATCCGGACTCGATGCCGTGGGTCGAGACCGAGAGCCTCTCCTTTGTCGCTCGTCACGACTCGGCCAACGCGGCATCCGCCGGGCGCATGCTCGACGAGCTCGAGCGATTCCGATCGCGGCTCGAGCGGATGTTCGACGTCGTGCCGGGCGATGTCGCCGTGGTGGTCCACCCGCGAGCGCCGATGCTCTCGCTCGCCCACCCGTGGCTGCCGCTGGCCCGGATGCTGTCCGCGCCCGCGGGGCGGCGCTACTACGCCGGATCGTTTGGCCGCCGCGAGATCCACGTGTTGGCAGCGGAGGAGCTCGAGAAGCGCGCTTCGGGCTCGGCCGGCTCACGCGAGGCGCTGCTGCTGTCGCCGCTACACGAATACGCCCACCTCGTGCTTGGCGCCAACAACCCGGCGCTGCCTCCCCCCTTCACGCCCGCCACGTTCACGCGCTACGCCCGCCTCGCTTGGCTGAGCGAGGGCTCGGCCACCCATTTTGCCGGCCAGGTCCCCCACATGCGCGCGGCGGTCGTGCGCAGGCTCCGCGAGGGTGACCGGCCGGCATTTCCGCCCGCCGCCCGTGACGCGCTTGTGCTCGGCGGCACCGTCTTTCAGATGCTCGAGGCCGAAATGGGCCAGGAGGCGTGCGTACGCCTGGCCCTGAGCCGCGACCGGCGCGCCGCGACGGCCGGTCTCGAGGACGCGTTTCAGCGGCCACCTGCCGAGGTGGGGCGCGACTGGCTCGCCTACCTCGAGGCGTTCAGCTCGACCTGACCTGGTGGCTCGTCGAGCACCTGGAGCAACGCCGCGACCACGCGCTCGTCGAACTGCGACCCAGCGCCCGCCAGCAGCTCGGCTCGCGCCTGCGGTGGTGTCATCGCCGACCGGTAGGGCCGGTCGCTGACCATGGCGTCGTATGCGTCGCAGGCCAGGACGATCCGCGCGCCGAGCGGGATCTCCTCACCGACGAGACCGTCGGGGTAGCCGCGGCCGTCCCACCGCTCGTGCTCGTGTCGAACCAGGGGCAGGACCTTGGCCAGGAACTCGACGGACGCAAGAATTCTCTCGGCCACCACCGTGTGGCCCTCGATCTCGGAGCGCTCATCGGCTGTGAGCGGCGCGCGCTTGGATAGCACCTCGTCCTGCACCGCGATCTTTCCGATGTCGTGGAAGATGGCCGCGAAGCGCAGGGTGCGCAGGTCCTCGTCGGGCAGTCCAAGCCGGCGGCCGACCTCCTGGGCGCGCTCGACCACCTGACGTGAGTGATCGACGGTGTAGGAGTCCTTGGTCTCCAGCGCGCCGGCCAGCGCCTGCACCGTGCCGACGTAGGCGCGGTCGAGCTGCATGTAGAGGGTCGCCGAGCGCAGGGCGGCGCCCACCTGGTCCGCCACCGTCTGCACGAGCCGGGCATCGTCCTCGTCGAAGGCGTCGGCGCTCGATTCCTGGATGTCGATCGCGCCCCAAAGGGTCTCCCCGACCCACAGCGGCACCGCCAGCTCGGCGCGCACGCCCGAGTCGGGCTGGCGCTCGAGGTCGGCGTGTTCGCGCGTGTCGTTCTCCACGATGGGGTGACGCTCGCGCAGGCACCTCCCGATCACGCCCGCCTCCCGCGGCTGATAGGACAGCTCCGACGCCACCGCGCTGGCGGCGCCTCGGCTGACGGCCTGCTCCACGTAGCCATCGTCGCGCAGCCGGACCACCGCGCAGTGGTGATAGCCGAACGCGCGGTGCAGCTCATCTACCGCCGCTTCGATGATGGCCTGGGGGTCGGTCATTCCTGCCAGCCGCGTGCCGAGCGCGTTGGCCATGGCGAGCTGGCGCGTGCGCTTTCGCAGCCGCTCGGTCTGCTCGCGTCCGGCGTCTGGCCACACGTTGGGCGCCTCGGCGGCGGCCGGCGGCTCCAGCTCGCTCTCCTCGCGGCGACGAAAGCGGCCCGGCCGGTAGCCCTCCGGCAACTGCGACGTGGCGCTGACCTCGCCCCGGTTGCCCTCGTGCTTGCCGAACAGCAGCGCCCGGTCGGCGCGCTCGATCAGGCTCGTGCTGCCCTCGCCGGGAGTCCACTCCGCCACCCCCGCGCTGGCGACGGTGGCACCTGGCGCCTCGCTCAGCTCTTCGAGCGACCGGCGCACGCCCTCCAGCGCACGATCGGCGACTTCGCGAGCATCCTGCTCGTCGGCGTCGATCGTGACGATCGCGAACTCGTCCCCGCCATAGCGCGCCACCAGGTCATACGGCCTCACCGCCTGGCGCAACGCGTGGCCCACGCGGCGCAACACCTCGTCACCCACCAGGTGGCCGTGCTGCTCGTTGACCTGCTTGAAGTCGTCCATATCCATCAGCACGAGCGACAGGCGGTGCCCGGTGCGTTCGCTGCGCTGGATCTCGCGACGCAGCGCCTCATGCATGGCGGCGTGGTTGAGACAGCCCGTGAGTCCGTCGGTTCGCGCCGCCAGCATCAGCCCCGCGTGGGCGGAAGCGTTGCGACACGCGGCCGCGGCCAGCTCCCCGAAGGCCTCGAGCAGCTTGAGCTGGTCGTTGGTCACCCGGTGGTCGCGCCGGTATCCGACCGACAGGACGCCGCGCAGCTCGCCGTCCCAGTGCATGGGCACCGCCATGCAGCTGTGGACCGCGCCGAAGAGCGCGGGATCCGCTTTTTCGGGGAGGCTCTGGTACTCGTTGCTCAGCAGCGACCGGTCGCGCGCGGCGACCTTGCCCGCGAGGCCCTTGCCCGGCCCCATCACATAGCCGATGGCCTCGGGCGGCATGCCGTAGGCCGCCTCGATCACCATGCCCTCGTCGGCGCCGCCGCGGTAGACCACGGCGCTGTCGGCGTCGAGGATGCTGGCCGCCTCGTGACAGATGCGCACGAGCACCCGATTTAGGTCGAGGCTCTCGTTCAGCGACTTCGCCGCGCGTGCCAAGGCGTCCTGCTGGGCGATCTGGACGGCGTGCTCGCCGCTCATGCGCAGCTTGGCCAGGCTGGCCGAGGCGGCGGCAGCGAAGGCGCGGGCCACCTCGACCTCCTCGCTGCCGAAGTCGCGCCCCTCGTCGTCGGCCACCACGAGCACGTGGCGGATGTCCTCGTCGAACCTGATCGGCAGGGCGAGGATGCTGCGGGCCGGCCTCAGCGAACCGAGTGCCGAATCGAGCCTCGCGGCCTCCTCGCCCGACGACAGCGACACCTCGTCGCTGTCGATCGGGGCACGCAGGACCGAGAACTCCGCCGCGGTGATCGTGCCGCGCGGCAGCCTGGCCGTGGGTGCGGAGGCCACGACCGCGGCGCGGCCGTCGCGGTCGGCCGAGACCAGCACGACCCGGCGGGCGTCGAAGAAGTCACGGGCCTCGGTCACCAGCCGCTCGCGAATGGTGTCGGGTGCTTGGTCGTCGCCCTCCACGGCCAGCAGGCGGGTGACCGCGAGCATGGCATCGCGAGCCCCCCCGAGCCGGCGACGGTCGTCGCCATCGTCGGGCGAGCCGCCCTCGGTTACGGCAGCAGGGGATGACACCCCTTTCGTATCGACCGCTGGAACTCTCGGCTTGACTCCGGCCACGCCCCGGTCTATTCCTCGAAACCGCTCGATATCATAGTCCGAGCGTCTTGGCGATGATGTTTCGCTGAATCTCGGACGTCCCGCCATAGATCGTGCCAACCACGGCTGTGCGCAGGTAGCCCTCCATCGGGTACTCGTCGGCGTACCCGTAGCCGCCGGCCATCTGCACCGCCTCGAGCGCCACCCGCTTGGACAGCTCGGTGGTGGCCAGCTTGGCCATCGACGCCTCCTGGGGAAGCATGCGGTCCTCGTCCTCGTCGGTGAGCGTGGCCACCCAGCGCACCAGAAGGCGGGCCTGCACGAGGTCTGTGGCCAGGTCGGCAAGACGATGCTGCAGGCTCTGGAACGACCCAATCGGACGGCCGAACTGCTTACGCTCCTTGACGTAGGCCAAGGTGTCGTCGAAGGCTCGCTGGGCAAGCCCGAGCGCGAGCGCGCCGAGGATCGTGCGCTCGACGTTGAGTCCTGCCATCAGCTGGATCCAGCCGGCGCCCTCCTGGCCGACCAGCGCGCCCTCGGGCACGCGCACCCCGTCGAGGTGGATCTCGTTGGTCTCCTTGCCGCCCATCGTCGGGATCGGCGTGAGCGTGAGCCCCTCCGCGTCGGTCGGCACGAGGATCATCGAGAGGCCCTCGTGGCGCTCTGAGCCCTCGCCGCTGCGACACACGATCAGCACATGGCTGGCCTTGTGCGCATAGGAGCACCACATCTTGGAGCCGGCCAGGACCCACTCATCATCTTCGAGTCGCGCCTTGCACTGCAAGGACGCCACATCTGACCCCGAATCGGGCTCAGACATCGCGATGGCAAGCGTGCCGCCGCGCGACACGTGGCCGAGGTGCGCTGTCTTCTGCTCTTCGGTACCGAAGCGGTTGAGCGCACCGACCACGATCAGCGTCACGCCGTAGGCCGCGATCGGGATCTGGGCGTAGGCGGTCTCCTCGAGGAACAGCGCCGCGTCGAGGAAGCTGCCTCCGGAGCCGCCGTAGGACTCGTCGATGGTCAGGCCGTACCAGCCGAGCTCGCCCATCTTGGCGGCGACCGCGTCTGAGTGGTGGCCGTCGTCGCCGGGCGCCTCCCACTTCTCACGTTCGCCGAAGTCGCGGATAGCCGAGACGAAGTCCTTCTGCTCGTCGGTCAGCCCGTAGGCGCCCGAGCCGGATACCGGTGCCACGGCCACGGTTAGGCCCCCACCGCACTGTGTCGGTTCGGTGCTCGCTCGGATCGATGATCCGGCTTCGCTCCTTCCGCTTGCGGCTTGAACCGGTTGAGCTCGCGCATCGCGATCACCATCTTGTGCACCTCATCGGGCCCGTCGGCGATCCGCAGCCAACGGCCCTGGCGCCAGAGACCGGCCAGCGGGGTGTCGTCGGACATGCCGAGCGCGCCGTGCACCTGCATGGCGCGGTCGAGCACGTCCTGGTGCATCTGCGCGGCCACCACCTTGGTCATCGAGATCTCCTGGCGCGCCGCGCGCTTTCCCTCGGTGTCCATCTTCCACGCCGCGTGCAGCACCATCCAGCGGGCGGCATCGATCTCCATCCGCGACTTGGCCACGAAGTCCTGGACGAACTGCTTGTCGGCCAGCTTGCCGCCGAACGCCTCGCGCCCGTGAGCGCGCTCGCACATCAGACCGAAGGCGCGCTCCGCCGAGCCGATGGCGCGCATGCAGTGATGGATCCGGCCAGGACCCAGCCGCGCCTGCGCGATAGAGAAGCCCTCGCCACGGGGGCCGAGCAGCGCGTCCTCGGGCACGCGCACGTCCTCGTAGGTGACCTCCCAGTGGCCGGGGCCCTTGCTGTGGCCCATCACCGGAACGGGGCGCACGCCCACGAATCCTGGAGTGTCGATGGGCACCAGGATCATGCTGGCGCGCTTGTGCGGCGCGGCATCGGGATCGGTGATCACCATCGCGATGGCCACCCCGGCGCCGTTGTAGCCGGAGGTGAACCACTTGTGCCCGTTGATCACCCACTCGCCGCCCCCATGGGCATGATCCAGCTCGGCACGCGCGGCCAGGCCGGTCGGATCCGAGCCCGCGGTCTCGGGCTCGGTCATCGAGAAGCAGCTGCGCTCGTGGCCGTTGAGCAGCGGCTCGAGCCAGCGGTCCTTTTGCTCGGCTGTGCCGTACTCGGCCAGGATCTCCATGTTGCCCGTGTCGGGGGCACCGCAGTTGAACACCATGGGCGCGAAGTAGGGCGACCAGCCCATGTCCTCGCACAGCATCCCGTACTCCCAGTTGGTCAGGCCCGCGCCGTGCTCCTCGTCGGGCAGGAAGAGGTTCCAGAGGCCCTCGGCCTTGGCCTGCTCGCGCAGCTCACGGATGATCGGCGGGTAGGCAAGGCCCGGTTCGACCTCGTTGTCCAGCGCCTCCATCGCCTCGTCCTCGACCGGCTTGACGTGTTCTTCCATGAAGGCGCGGACCTGCTCCCTCAGCAAGTCGACACGCTCCGAGGGGGCAAAGTCCATGGTTCTGACACTATCCAGTCAGACGCGCGCGAACCATCCTCATTCGGGCGGTCGGATGTACGACTGGCAGGAGTTTCAAGCCCATGGCCGCGACCTGACGGTCGCCGAGCTCAACCACCTGGCTGGGCGCCAAGCCGTGGCACGATCTCTGCCTGAACGTCGATGCCGATCGCAGCTATCAGGAGCTCTTCAGCGGCGAGCGCCTGAGCACGTGGCTGATCCACTGGAACGAGACCGCCGACACCGGCTTTCACGACCACGACCTCTTGGCGGGGGCGGTGCACGTGATCCGCGGGCGCGTCCGCGACGACCGCCTCAGCTACTCGCCCCCCTGATCAGGATGGGCGCCTACATGGTCGAGCCCGACGGGACGCTCACCCGCCACACCGTCACCTACGAGGACAGCTGCGCCCGCTCGAGGTGTCGGCCTAGAAGCCGACGCGGCCGCGGCTGGAGGCGAGCATCTGCCTGATCGGGTCGTAGTCGCCATCGTCGACGGCCAGCCAGCGCACGCCCTCGAGGCCTGGTGCCAGGTCGACGGCCGGGAGACCTGTGAGCGCGGCACGGATCCCGTCGCGTTCGTCCGCCGCGAGCCCCGGGCCGGCAGCGAAGGGCTGCGACGGCGACGGACCCAGCGACTCGATCACGACGAGTTCCGTCTCGATGCCCGGGTCATCGGCGCGTAACGCCGCCAGCAGGTGCGAGTCGACCGCGGCCACGTCGGCATCCCCGGCACGCACGGCGGCGACGGACGCCGCGTGGCCGCCGGTGAGCAGCACGTCGGCGTACCCGCCCGTCGGAACATGGCGCGCTGCGAGGGCGTGTGCCACCACGTTGTAGCCGGAGTGCGAGTCCGGCTCGTTCACGGCCAGCACGCGCCCAGCGAGCTCCTCGAGCCGACCAGCGGTCTCCCCCACGCGCGCGACGATGTCGGAGTAGTAGGTGGCCCGCCCGCCGTAGCGACCGTCCGCGGCCGGAGCCGCAAGCGCCTGCACCCCGGAGTCCCGCTCGCGCACCATCACGTAGGTCGTGCCACACAGGATGGCGGCGTCCAGCGAGCCGTCGGCCAGATTCTCGAACGAGCCCCCGGTCACCAGCTCGGGCTCCCGGCCGAGCGCCGCGGCGGCCGCGCACGCCGCCGTCTCGTAGAACGGAAGCAGCCGCGCCGACAGGAACGCGCCGACCCGCAGCGCTGACACGGGGTCAGACCCCGAGCTCGATCAGCGCCCAGGCCGCCAGTGTGGCCAGGCCGGCCCCACCGGCGATCACAGCGGTGAGCCGAATGGCGTACGCCCGGTCGCGCGCGGGGTCGTCAACACGGGTGGGCTGTTCCGGCGGCGCCATCTCGGCTTCGAGCAGCACCTCACGCGCCGCCTCCCACCCTCCGCGCGGCACCATAACGTCGCGCGGACCGGCTGCCAGGAAATCGGGAACGTCGAACCCCGGGCTGCGCTTGAGCATGCTCGGCACACCCTCCTCGAGCAACATGCCCTGGATCATCTCGGCCTCCGCCTGGTGGCGGCCTCCGGCCACGCGCACGAGCTCGCCCTCGGTGTAGCGGGGGTCGATCTTGCGCGCACGTACGTGAGCGTCGTTGGCCGGCTGCTGCTCGGGATCGGCGCCCACATAGGTCAGCGGCATGCCACAGGCCGCACAGAAGCGCTCTTCAAGCGAATGGCGCAGCGCGCACGATGGGCAGGCCAGCGGCTGTGCCTCGCGCTCGCCGGGACTCATGCGACCTCGATCCGCTCCTCGGACACCTTGCCGTCGGCGATTCGCCAGGCGCGGATCTCGGCCTCCGCGTGCTCGAGCGAGATGATCAACCAGCGCCACTCCGGGTACTGGGCCATGTTGATGTCGGTCTGCGAGGGCTCGGCAGCGCTGCGCGGGTGCGAGTGGTAAACGCCGACCTCGAAGCCGTCGTTATCCAGGTCGTTGGCCTTGGTCAGCCCCGCGAAGGTGAGCTCGAAGCCGTAGGGCGAATTGCGCTTGTTCTCGGCACGCTCGACCTCCTCGACCGCGCCGCCCCTGCCCCAGACCAGGCCGCAGCACTCGTTCGGCGCGTCAGCGCGCGCGTGCTCGACCAAGGCGTCCCACTGATCACGCGTCATCTGCATGGTTTGAGAGTACGCGAGCCGTGGGTGGGCCCATCGGTGATCCGTATCCGGGGGGCGCCGCGCATATTCCCGAGATGATTTCCCTCCCCACCACCCGCGCGCTAGCCTCCGACTGATGGGATTTGGACCTTCCCCCATGGAGATGGCGGTGATCGCGATCATCGCGCTCATCGTCCTTGGCCCGAACAAGCTGCCCGAGGCGGCCAAGTCGCTCGGCAAGGGCTTCCGCGAGATGCGCGACTCCTTCCAGGGCGCCGTTGGCGGCGACGATGACGAGATCGCATTCGGACACCACGAGGACGACGAAGACGAAGAGGACGGGCACCTCGACCACCACGTCGACGCCTCGGAGGACTTCGATCCGTCAGATGCGGTGGCGCAGCAGGACGAGAAGGCCGGGCATCACGAGACGGACGCGGATCACCAGAAGAAGGACGCGGATCACCAGAAGGACGCGGAGTCCAGCGTGCCGTCGGCCTCGAGCTCCTCGATCGAGCGCGAGTAGACGCCGGAGCTCAGGTACTTCCAGCCGTCGTCGCAGACGACGAAGACCACGTTGCCCTCGTCCATCTCGCCGGCCACGCGGGCGGCGATCGACGCGATGGCGCCACTGGAGACGCCGCAGAACAGCCCCTCCTCGTCGAGCAGCTTCTTGGTCCAGATGACCGAGTCACGGTTGGAGACGAAGATCTTGCGGTCGAGCAGGCTCAGGTCGATGATCGGCGGGATGAAGCCGTCGTCGAGGGAGCGCAGCCCCTGCACGAGCTCGCCCTGAAGCGGCTCGGCGGCGATGATCTTTACGTCGGGGTCGTGCTCCTTGAGCCGGCGCCCGACGCCCATCAGCGTCCCCCCGGTGCCGAGGCCCGCCACGAACGCGGTGACCTCGTCGAGCTCCTCGAGAATCTCGACCGCGGTGCCGTTGTAATGCGCGAGCGGGTTGGCCTCGTTGCCGTACTGGTAGGGCATGTAGTAGCGCGGGTCGGCCTCGGCCATCTCGGTGGCCAGCGCGACCGCGCCGTTGGAGCCCTGCTCGCCCGGTGAGTAGACGATCTCGGCGCCGTACATCTTGAGCAGCTGGGTGCGCTCCTCGGTCACGTTGTCGGGCATGACCACCTTGAGCGGGTAGCCCTTGCGCGAGCAGATCATGGCCAGCGAGATGCCGGTGTTACCGCTCGTAGGCTCGAGAATCGTCTGGCCGGGAGCGATCGCGCCCTTCTCCTCGGCGTCCTCGATCAGAGCCCGGGCGACGCGGTCCTTCACAGACCCCGTGGGGTTGTAGGACTCGAGCTTCGCGTAGATGCGGACGCCCGGCTTGGGGCTCAGGCGCCGCAGCTCGACCAGCGGCGTGTTGCCGATGGCCTCGACGATGTCGGCGTACTTACCGCCGCAGGGACGCGTGTCGAGGGCTGGGGGAACCATCGCTTCAGAAAGTGTAGTGACCTCATGGGGCCGGCGACACCCCCTGCGGGGGCGAATTCGCGGATCCCCGCACCTTTGCCACCGTGACCCTCCGCGTCGACGAAGCCGATGTCGACGATCAGCCCGCGTTCGCCGTCGCGCGCGTCACCGGTGCGCTCAGCGGCGCGGCCAGTCGCCAAGCGAGCAGATCGGAGAACTCGGCAAGCGTCGCCTCGCGGCCATCGGCCCGGAAGCCCCAGCGCTCATAGAACGCGTTGGCCCGCTCGTTGGCCTTGAACGACCACACGATGGCGCGGTTGTACCCGGCTGTCGCGAGCCAGGCAAAGCCATCCCGTACGAGCATGTGGGCAGCGCCGCCACGCCAATGCGACGGGTCGACGAAGAGCGACCGCAGCTCCCCGCAGTCGAGATCGTCGTCGCGGGCCGGTCCGAGCGTGGCGTAGCCCGCGATCGCATCGTCTGAGTCGGCCACCAGCACGCGGGTGTCGAACCCGGCGATGGACTCGGCTATCCGGGTGCCATCCGCGGCGGGCCAGGCGAAGTCGCCGGGCAGAAGTGGTCCAAAGCCGGCGCGCGCCGAGCGCTCCCACAGCTGGGCAAGCGCCGGCGTCTCGCTGGCCTCGGCCGGCCGGATCGTCGGCGCGCTAGGTGCAGCCACCGGCCATGGCCGGCAGGATCACGAGGGTGTCTGAGTCCTTGACGCCGGTGTCCAGGCCGTCGAGCACCCGCACGTCCTCGTCGTTCAGATAGACGTTGACGTAGCGGTTGAGTGTCCCATCCTCGCCGAAAAGCTGTCCCTTGGTGTCGGGGTGCGTCGCGGCAAGCGCATCGAGCACCGCCCCGACGTCTGAGCCGTCGGCGCTCACCTCCTTCTCGCCACCCGTGGAGGGGCGCAGAACCGGTGGGATCTTGATCGTTGCCATCGGGGCAGAACCTACTAGCCCGCCGCGGCGCAGAACGCTTCGTAATCGGGGAACACGCCCATCTCGTCGTCGGAGATGTCCTCAGGGTCGCGCGAGCAGATCGGGCAGTCAGGATCGCGGCGCAGCTTGAGGTTGGTGAACGTGGTGCCCAGCGCCTCGTAGAGCAGGAGTCGCCCGATCAACGGCTCACCCGCGCCCGTGATCAGCTTGACCACCTCGATCGCCTGGAGCACGCCCATGATCCCGGGCAGCGCGCCGAGCACGCCGTTGGCGCCGCAGGACGGAGCCAGCTCGGCGGGCGGAGGCGTCGGGTAGAGGCAGCGGTAGCAGGGCCCGTCGTAGGGAGCGAACACCGACAGCTGCCCGTCGAAGCCGAGGATCGAGGCGGACACCACAGGGATCTTCAGCCGCACGCTGGCGTCGTTGAGCAGGTAGCGCGTCGGGAAGTTGTCGACGCCGTCGACGATGGTGTCGTAGCCTTCGATGATCTCCATGATGTTGGAGGCATCGAGCCGCGTCTGGTACTTGACGACGTCGATCCCGGGGTTCAGATCGCGAATGGCCTTCTCCGCGGAGTCGACCTTGAGGGTGTCGATGCGGTCGGTGGTGTGGATCACCTGGCGCTGGAGGTTGGATAGGTCGACCACGTCGTCGTCGACGATGCCGATCGTGCCCACCCCGGCGGCGGCCAGGTAGAGCGCGGTTGGCGCGCCGAGGCCGCCGGCGCCGAGCAGCAGCACCTTGGCGTCGAGCAGCTTCATCTGGCCCTCGATGCCGATCTCGGGCACCAGGAGGTGGCGTGAGTAGCGCTCGCGCTGCTCGTCGGTGAGCTTGCGCGGAACCTCGACGTCGTAGCCGCGGTCCTTCCACAGCGTGATGCCGCCCGTCATGGACGAGACGTCGCCGTAGCCGAGCTCCTCCTGGAGGGTTCTGGCGGCCAGGGCCGAACGGTTGCCCGACGCGCAGTAGAGGACGACGTGATCGCCGGCCTTGGCGGCGTTCTCGATACGGGACTCGAGATGGCCGCGCGGGACGTGCTTGGCGCCGGGGATGTGGGACTGCTCGAACTCCTGCTGCTCGCGCACGTCGACCAGCACGGTGCCGTTGCCGTTGCCGTTGCCCGCATGGGTATCACCCATCAGCTCGCGGACCTCCTTGGGGTCCACCTCGCTGATCTGCTCCTTTGCCTTGCGGATCAGGTCTGCGCCGCTTGCCATCTGTCTCCTAAAGCTAAAGCCGGTCGGGTTTCAATACTTCAAAAAGAATAGCGACCGCCACAAAGCAAAGCGGGGCGCCCCGAAGGACGCCCCGCGCAGGTTCCCAGACCCTTGCTGCAGAAGTCTCACTCGGGCTCCCCCGGCAAAAGCTTCTATCAAACATTGTCGGGAAGACGAGCTCCTGCCGATATGGGGTTAGGACCCTATTCATGGCTCGACTCGGAAAGAAGAAAACACGCCGCGACGACTCGCTCATCGGCCAGGTCGTGGTTGCCAACGTGGTGCTCGTGACACTCACGCTGGTGGCCGCGAGCCTCGTGGCCGGACTCGACCTCTCGGCCCACGGCGAGCGGTGGCAGCTGCTGGTGCTCGTGCTGGTTCTGATCCTGACCTTCTGCGTGAACGTCTGGATGCTGCAGCGCCGCTTCGGTCCGCTCGAGCACCTGATCAACCACGTCGAGCACATCGACCCGGCCGACACCGAGAGCTTTCGCCTCACCCACAGCCCCGTCGACGAGATCGATCGCCTGAGTCGCTCGTTCCAGCGCCTGCTCGAACGCGTGGACCTCGAGCGACGACGGTCGAGCCAGTTGGTGCTGCGCGCCCAGGAGGAGGAGCGCGGGCGCGTCGCGCGCGACCTGCACGACGAGGTCAACCAGGCGCTCACCGCGATCCTGCTGCGCCTCGAGGCCCTCGACCACGACATGCCCCCGGAACGACGCGACGACGTGGGCGAGATCAAGCGCCTCGCCCTGCAGGCCATGGACGAGCTGATCAACCTCGCCCGCCAGCTGCGGCCCGCCGCACTGGACGACCACGGCCTGGTGACCGCGATCGAGGCGCAGGTGCGGGGCTTCGGCGAGCGGACCGGGATTCAGGCGCAGCTCGAGTGCAGTGGCGACCCTGCGACGCTCGACGACGAGAAGCAGACCGTGATCTACCGCATCGCCCAGGAGGCGCTGGCCAACGCCGGCCGCCACGCCGGGGCCTCGCGCGTCGAGGTGGCCCTGAACGCGGTGGCCGAAGGCGCCTGGCTGAGCGTGTCCGACGACGGCCGCGGCTTCGACCCGGTCGCCGCCCGCGGTGGGGGGCTGGGGCTCGAGGGCATGGCCGAGCGCGCGCGGCTGGTTGGCGGCCAGCTCGACCTGCGCTCCGCGCCGGGGTCGGGCACCGAGATCACCTTGAGGGTCCCGTGATCCGCGTACTTATCGCCGACGACCACGGCATCGTGCGCTCGGGCCTGAGCATGCTGATCGACCGCCAGTCCGACATGCAGGTGGCCGCCGAGGCAGAGGACGGCATCCAGGCCGTTGAGCGCGTGCTCGCGCAGCGACCCGACGTGGCCGTGCTCGACGTGTCGATGCCGCGGCTTACGGGCCTGCACGCCGCGCGCCAGATCAAGGCCCAGACACCGGACGTGCGCGTGTTGATGCTCTCCATGCACGACGACGACGCCTACTTCTTCGAAGCGCTGGAGGCCGGCGCATCCGGCTACGTGCTCAAACGTGGGGTCGATGCCGACCTGATCGGAGCAATACGCGTGGTGGCGAACGGTCAGACGTTTCTGAGCTCGCGCAACCAGCAGGCACTCATGCGCACCTGGCTCGAGGAGGGGGCCCCGACCGACGAGCTCACCCCCCGCGAGCTCGAGGTGGTCAAGCTCATCGCCGAAGCGCACACCAACCGTCAGATCGCCGACGCGCTGATGCTCTCGGAGAAGACCGTGGAGTCACACCGGGGCAACGTGCTCGCCAAGCTGGGCATGCGCGACCGCGTGGAGCTGGTCCGTTACGCCATCCGCCGCGGCCTCGTAGAGCCGTAGTGATGCCTTGAACGAGATCGGCATTTATGCCGATCTCGTGGACGGCGACCCCTCCCCCTCTACGCTGGCTCTCGTGAACCCCCGCGTGACGATCGCGCTGGTGCTCGGCACCCTGTTCGCCTTCGCTGGCCTCGTCGTGCTCGTCAAGCCCGACCATGCGGCGCCAACCGGGAGCGCCGAGCGCTTCGAGGGCGCCACCCTCCCACGCGGGCTCAAGGCACCCGACTTCTCCCTCACCGACGAGCGGGGCAGGCGCGTGACCATGCGCTCCTACCGCGGCAAGCCGGTGATCGTCAGCTTCCTCTACTCGACCTGTCGAGATACCTGTCCGCTGCAGGCCCAGCAGATCAAGGGCGCGCTGAACGAGCTCGGCGCAAACGTTCCCGCCCTGGCTGTCTCGGTGGACCCGCCGCGCGACACCCGCCGCAACGCCGCCGCCTTTCTCGGCAAGCAGCGGATGACCGGACGGCTGCGCTGGGTGCTCGGCAGCCGGGCCCAGCTGGCGCCGGTGTGGAACGCCTACGCAGCCACCGGGCAGCGCAACGACGAGGAGCACAACGCGCGGTTCGTGCTGGTGGATCCGAAGGGGATGCAGCGGGTGGGATACCCCGTGAACGAGGTCACACCGGAGCGGGTGGCCCACGATCTGAAGCTGCTTGGCGCCGGCCGTTAACCTAGCTGGGCGGTAGGTATTCAATGATCTTCTCCACCAAAGCCGAATATGGAGTGCGCGTGATGGCGCACCTCGCAGGCCGTTCCGAATCCGACGGACCCGCGTCGCTGCACTCGATCGCCGAGGCAGAAGGCCTGCCCCAGGCCTACCTCGAGCATCTGGCCGCCCGCCTGCGCAGGGCCGGGCTGGTCCAGAGCCGACGCGGCGCACGCGGCGGCTACTCGCTCGCGCGGCCCGCGGAGAGCATCACGATGGCCGAGGTGGTCCGCGCCCTCGAGGGCCAGATCGCCCCGATCGAATGCATCACCGATGGCGCCGACGGCACCCTCACGTGCGTACGCGAAGCAGAGCCCGGACATATGCCGTGTCCCACGAAGCTGCTCTGGAGCCGCGTGCAGGGCTCGATCGTGCGCACCCTCAACGACATGACCTTGGCGGAGCTGGCCCGACCCACGGCCCCCGCACCCACCCGAATCGAATTGGAGACGCTGAACGTATGAGCTTGGAAATCAAGAACCTCCACGTGCGGACCGAAGAGCGCGAGATCCTGCACGGCGTCGATCTGACCGTGGCCAAGGGCGAGACCCATGCACTGATGGGGCCGAACGGCTCCGGCAAGTCGACGCTTGCCAACACGATCATGGGCAACCCGACCTACGAGGTGACCGAGGGCCAGATCCTGTTCAACGACGAGGACCTGACCGAGGCCGACCCCGACGCCCGCGCTCGCGCCGGCCTGTTCCTGGCCTTCCAGTACCCGGCCACCATTCCCGGCGTCTCGGTGGCCAACTTCCTGCGAATGGCCGTGAACGCCCGGCGCGAGGAGCCGATGAAGGTCAAGGACTTCGGCAAGTTCATGCGCGAGAACGTGGAGCTGCTGAAGATCGACCCGTCGTTCGTGAGCCGCTACCTCAATGAGGGCTTCTCCGGCGGAGAGAAGAAGCGCGCCGAGATCCTTCAGCTGGCCATGCTCAGGCCCGAGATCGCCGTGCTCGACGAGACCGACTCGGGCCTCGACATCGACGCCCTGCGGATCGTCTCGGAGGGCGTGAACAAGCTGCGCGGCCCCGAGATGGGCTCGTTGATCATCACCCACTACACGCGCATCCTGAACTACGTGAAGCCCGAGTTCGTGCACATCCTGCTCGACGGCCGGATGGTCCGCGAGGGCGGCCCGGAGCTTGCCGACGAGCTCGAGGAGAAGGGCTACGACTTCATCCGCGAGGAAGTGGCCGCCGCCAATGCCTAGTCCCACGAGCGCGACGTGGCTGGACGAGAAGCGCGAGAGCGCGCTCAAGGCCTATGAGGCTGAGCCGGTGCCTACATGGCGCCGCTCCGGGTTCTGGACCACCTCGCTGCGCGGACTCGACGTCGACGCGCTCGAGGCGCGCCGCTACGACCCGCTGGCCGACGGCGATCCGCTTCCCGAGATCGTGGCCACAGACATCGGGGAAGCCGACCTCGGCGGCCTGATCGTCCAGCGCGGCGCCACCACCATCCGTTCGTGGATCGACCCGGCGGTGGCCGGGCAGGGCGTGATCGTCTGCTCGCTCGAGGAGGCCGTGGAGCGCCATCCCGACCTCGTGCAGGAGTGGTACATGAAGCGCCTGTCCGAGGAGGAGGGCAAGTTCGCTGCGGCCACCGCGGCGTTCTGGACCGGCGGCGTGTTCGTCTGGGTCCCGCCGAACGTCAAGGTCGAGAAGCCGATCCAGAGCGTCTACCTGATCGACGAGCCGGGCGTGGTGCAGTACGGCCAGAGCCTGATGGTGGTCGGCGAGCACTCCGAGGTCTCGATCCGCGAGTACTGCCTCGGCACCGCGTTCGAGGGCCAGGCGCTGCACGCTGGCGGCTTCGAGCTGTTTGCGCGGCCGGGCGCGCGCGTGAAGCTCGCGCACTTCCAGGACTGGGGACCCGCCGAGGTCTATGACGTCTCCACCAAACGTGTGGAGGTTGCAAAGGATGCCTTCGTCAGCTGGGTGCCGATCCACCTCGGCGGCCGCCTGACCAAGCAGACGCTCGACCTGATCACTGCCGAGCAGGGCTCCGACATGCGCCACACCGGCCTCTACTTCACCGAGGGCGACGAGCACCTCGACCTGTTCACCACCGACCGCCACGAGGCGGGCCACACTGCAGGCGACACCGTGTGGAAGGGCGCGCTCACCGGGTCGTCACGGGCGTCGTATGAGGGCCTGATCGAGATCATCGAGAACTGCCAGGAGACCCACACCTACCTCCAGACCCACCAGATGCTGCTGTCGCAGAAGGCCAAGGGCGACGCAATCCCGTCGCTGATCGTCAAGACCGACAGCGTGTCGGCATCGCACGGCGGCACCGTCGGCGAGCTCGACGAGGAGCAGATCTTCTACATGATGACCCGCGGGATCCCGCGCCAAGAGGCGGTGCGGGTGCTTGTCGAGGGCTACTTCGAGGAAGTCGTGCAGCGCCTTCACGACGAAGGCCTCGAGGAGCTGGTGCGCCGGCGGATCGCCCAGAAGCTGCTGTCGGCCGAGGACGAGGTGCGCGAGTTCGTCGGCGAGCGCGCGGAGCTGGGCGGATGACGCCGCCGGTGGCCTCGACGCTCGCGGTGCGCGCGGACTTCCCGGTACTCACCGGAGGTCCGGGAGCCTCCGAGCGCGGCCTGGCCTACCTGGACTCGGCGGCCACGTCGCAGAAGCCGGAGGCCGTGATCGAGGCGATGGCGGACTTCAACCGCCGCTCCTACGGCACCGTGCACCGCAGCGTGTACGCGCTGGCGGAGTCCTCCACCGAGCTGTTCGAGGGTGCCCGGACCAGGACTGCCGAGCTGGTGTCCTGGGACGCCGACACCACCATCTTCACCGGCAACGCCACGGCGTCGATCAACCTCGTGGCCTACACCTGGGGCCGCCAGAACATCGGCCCCGGCGACGAGATCGTGCTCACCCACATGGAGCACCACTCCAACATCGTGCCTTGGCAGATCCTGGCCCAGGAGAAGGGCGCCACGATCCGCTGGCTGCACGTGTCAGACGAGGGCCGGCTAGCGCTCGACGAGCTCGACGAGGTGCTCGGCGAAGGTCGCGTGAAGCTCGTCTCGGTGGCGCACGTGAGCAATGTGCTCGGCACCATCAACCCGGTCTCAGAGATCGCCGCCCGCGCCCGCGCCGCCGGTGCCGTGTGCCTGGTGGACGGATCCCAGGCCGTGCCCCAGATGCCCGTGGACCTGCACCAGGTGGGCGCCGACTTCTACGTCTGGACCGCGCACAAGGCGCTCGGCCCGTCCGGCCTCGGCTTGCTACACGGGCGGCGCGAGCTGCTCGAGCAGATGCCGCCGTTCCTCGGTGGCGGGCACATGATCAGCCAGGTGGGCCTCGAGTCGTCGACGTGGGCCGAGCTGCCCGGCAAGTTCGAGGCCGGCACCTCGGCCATCACCGAGGTCGTGGGGCTCGGCGCGGCCGTGGACTACCTCTCCGCGATCGGCATGGACGGCGTGCGCGCCCACGAGCGCGACCTCAGCGCCTACGCGCTCGAGCGCCTGCCCGAGGTCGAGGGCCTGCGCGTGTTCGGCCCGCCCGACGCCGACTCGCGCGGCGGCGTGATCTCCTTCGAGCTGGAGGGCATCCACCCGCACGACCTGGCCGAGATCTGCGATCGCGGCGGCGTCTGCATCCGGGCCGGGCACCACTGTACCCAGCCGCTGATGCGTGAGCTGGGCGTGTCGGCCACCGCGCGCGCCAGCTTCCACGTGTACAGCAACCGCGAGGACGTCGACCGCCTGGTCGAGTGCCTCCACGACGCGCGGAAGGTGTTCGGCCTCTAGCCATGGACGCGCTGTACCGGGACTACATACTGGATCATTACAAGAACCCCCGGAACTTCGGGACGCTGGATCCGCACGACCTCGAGGCCCACGACCACAATCCCCTGTGCGGTGACGAGCTTGGTGTGCACCTGGTGGTCGACGGCGCCGGCACCATCACCGACCTGCGCTTCCACGGCCAGGGCTGCGCGATCTCGCAGGCCAGCGCGTCGATCGCGAGCGAGGAGCTGATCGGCATGAAGGCCGCCGACGTCCAGTCGCTGGGAGCCGATTGGATGGTCGACCTGCTCGGCATCCCCATCTCCCCCACGCGCCGCAAATGCGCGCTGCTGAGCCTCAAGGTGATGCGCGGCGCCACGACCGACGACGCCTCCTGGCCTGAATAGGCCACCCGGCTCAAGCCAGGCAGCGAAATACCGATAGGAGGTGGGTGAGCGCCCAACTGCTCAGGGAGATCATCGATGACCACCTGATCGTGTCGGCCTACCAGCCGCTGGTGGACCTCTACTCCGGCGAGGTGCTCGGATACGAAGCGCTGGCGCGCGGCCCCGAAGGTCCCCTCCAGCGACCGGACCAACTCTTCTCAGCAGCGCGTGAGCATGGCCTGCTGTTCGAGCTCGACCGCGCCTGCCGGGCTGCCGGGGTGCGCGGCGCCCACGCCGCCGGGTTGCGAGCCCCCTCGACCCTGTTCGTGAACGTGGAGCCCGACGCCGTCGACATGAGCCGCGAGGGCGCCGTGCCCGAGCTGGCGCGCCTGCCCGACCAGATCCGGCTGGTGGTGGAGATCACCGAACGCGCCCTCACGTCGCGACCCGCTGACCTGCTCCCGCTGATCGACCAGCTTCGCCGGCACGGGATCGGCATCGCGCTGGACGATGTGGGGGCCGACCGCCGCTCGCTCGCGCTCATGCCCTTCCTGCGTCCCGACGTGATCAAGCTGGACATGACCCTCACCCAGAACACACCGTCGGAGGACATCGCCCAGGTTCACAACGCCGTCAGTGCCCACGCAGAACGCACGGGCGCCGTGATCGTGGCCGAGGGGATCGAGGACGAGAGCCACCTCGAGCGCGCCCGCGCGATGGGCGCGGGGATCGGACAGGGGTGGCACTTCGGCCGGCCCGGCCCGTTACCCGCCGAGCGCACCCAGCCGCAGCGCACGATCCCGATCTTCGAGGCTCCCCTCGAGGAGGCCGGGACGCCGTTCCGATCGATCGAGGGCCATCGCGACCTGAGGCGGGGCACCAAGCGGCTCCTGCTGGAGATCAGCCGCGAGCTCGAGCGCCAGGCCAGCGTGCTCGGCAAGAGCGCCGTGCTGATCAGCACCTTCCAGCATGCCCGCCACTTCACGGCCCACCAGGCCGAGCTCTACGGCAGGCTCTCGGACTCGCTGGCGTTCGTCGGCGCCCTGGGAGAGCAGATACCGGCCACGCCCGCCGCGGGGGTCCGCGGCTGCAACCTGGCCCCCGCGGACCCGCTGGTCAGCGAATGGGACATCGTGGTGGTGGCACCCCACTTCGCCGCGGCGTTCACGGCACTTGACCTGGGCGACACGGGCCTGCCGGACATGGACCGGCGCTTCGACTTCCAGCTGACCTACGACCGCGAACTCGCCGTCGGCGCCGCCCGCGCGCTGATGGCGCGCATCGAGCCGCTGGGCGCGCCCATGGCAAGTCCGCTGCTTGCCGCCGCCGCCGGCTAGGCGGCCTGCGCGGTCGCGGGGTTCGCCCGCGCCCACGCGACGATCTTCTTGGAGTCGAAGATCGGGGTGCCGTCGTCTGTCACGAGTACTGGCACCATCGACTTGCCCGTGAGCTGCTTGACCTCCTGACGCCCGGGCGTGCGGTCCAGCGGCGGCAGCCCAAGTCCGTGCACCGCCTGCACTTCCGGGGCGTAACCGGCCTCTTCCAGGGCCACGAGGGCGTTGCCGCACGGATGGCCGCCCGGCCGCCCGGTGGTGGTCACGTGCTTCATGAATCCGTAACAGACGTAGAGCTTCATCGGGCGACCCTACCGCGGGAGCCTTTTGATGCCCGACCCGAGGTTCACCAATCGGTACAATCGGATATCCGACTTGCAAGAGCGGATTTCTGACCCGACGCGAAGGAACCGATGGCAGCCACAGATAAGACGCGGATCGCGAAGCCCAGCACGATCGTCGAAGACGAGCAGGGTCAGCTCCTTGCCAAGAAGGGCGTCTCACGCGACGTCATCGTCGAGCTCTCCAAGATCAAGGGCGAGCCGCAGTGGATGCGCGAGCTGCGCATCAAGTCCTTCGAGATCTTCGAGCGCAAGCCCATCCCCACGTGGGGCGTCGACCTCTCCGACCTCGACCTCGACGAGCTCGTGCTCTACAGCCCGCCCGAGGCCGGTCGCTACGACAGCTGGGACGACGTCCCGGCCGAGATGAAGAAGACCTATGAGGACCTCGGCATCCCCGAGGCCGAGCGCGAGCACCTGGCCGGCGTCGTGGGCACCTGGCGCCAGGAGCCCGTGTACGAGAACCTCAAGAAGGAGTACGCCGACCTCGGCATCCTCTTCTGCTCGATGGACACGGCGGTCACCGAGTACCCCGAGCTCGTGCGGGAGTACTTCATGAAGAAGTGCGTCCCGCCGCAGGACAACAAGTTCTCGGCGCTGCACGGCGCGGTCTGGTCGGGCGGATCGTTTCTCTACGTGCCCAAGAACGTCAAGGTCGACCTGCCGCTCCAGGCCTACTTCCGCATGGAGGGCGCCAACGAGGGCACCTTCGAGCACACGCTGATCATCGCCGACGAGGGCTCCGAGGTGAACTACATCGAGGGCTGCACCGCCCAGACCTACTCGGTCAACTCGATGCACTCCGCCGTGGTCGAGATCTTCGTCAAGGAGGGCGCCAAGGCGCGCTACACCACCGTTCAGAACTGGTCCAAGGACGTGTTCAACCTGAACACCAAGCGGGCCATCGTCGAGGCCGAGGGCACCGTCGAATGGGTCGGTGGCTCCATGGGCGCCAAGAAGGTCATGCTCTACCCCGGCTCGTTCCTCATGGGCGAGCATGCCCGCGCCGACCACCTCAACGTCGGCGTCGCCTCGGGCAACGTGTGGAAGGACACCGGCGCCAAGGTCGTGCACCTGGCCCCCAACACCACCTCGAACATCCTGGCCAAGTCGATCTCAAAGGACGGCGGGATCATGGGCTACCGCGGACTGGTCCGCATGGGCCACAACTCGCAGGGCTCCAAGAGCCATGTGCAGTGCGACGGCCTGATGATGGATCCGTACTCGCGCTCGGACACCTGGCCCGACATCCAGATCCAGAACCCCCACACCACCGTGGCCCACGAGGCCGTGGTCGGCAAGATCTCTGACGAGCAGCTCTTCTACCTGCGTTCCCGCGGGCTGTCAGAGGAAGAGGCCGCCGGCATGATCGTCAACGGGTTCATCGAGCCGGTGACCAAGGAGCTGCCGATGGAGTACGCCGTCGAGCTCAATCGGCTGATCCAGCTCGAGATGGTCGGCAGCGTCGGCTAGACGCCGGCCTGCCGACTTCGAATACGCTCGTCCCTTCAACGGGCGAGGGAGCGAGATGGAAACAGAGCGGTTGAAGCGTTTCGACCTGTTTGCGCAGCTACCGGCGCAGCAGCTGGAGAACCTGGCCGGCACGGTGAACGAGTGGTCTGCGCAGACTGGCGAGACACTGATCAAGCAAGGCGGGTCCTCGTTTCAGCTGTTCGCGATCGAGAACGGAACGGTGAACGTCTGTGACCACGGTGAGCCCGTGGCCACCGTCGGGCCGGGCGAGGTGGTAGGGGAGATCGGGGTGCAGAAGCGCGGTCTGCGCAAGGCGACCGTCGAGGTCGCCGAGGAGGCCAAAGGCTTCTTTCTCACGAATTCGCAGGTGGAAATGCTGCGGCGTGAGGCCCCGGAGTTCGAGGAGCGCCTCGAGCGCCTGATCGAGCAGCGCGGCCACTAGCCTGGCGCGGGTGTCCGCTCACGCCTCCGTCCGCGTCCCGATCCGGTGGCGCGACCTCGATCTGCTCGGGCACTTGAACCAGGCCGTCTACCACGAGTACCTCGAAGAGGGGCGCGGCGCCCTGATGGCGTCGCTCGGCCGCGAGCACCGGTTCC
>JBBRYL010000009.1:0-57524 GCA_038237685.1 Solirubrobacterales bacterium
CCGACCATCACCGCCCGACCCTTCGGGCCGAGCAGAGCATTAGCGTGAACCTTCATCCGGTGTCCTCCTTGCGACTGAGTTGGCTTCGACACCACTCAGCCTCCAAGGAGGCCCGGATGAACAACGTGATCAGGTTCTACACCTAGGCCTCTCGCCCTCCAGGGGAGGGCGCCGGAGTAATACAGTCGCCCGATGCGGCTCACCGTGCTCGGGAAGTCACCGTCGTGGCAGGACGCCGGAGGCGCATGCTCGGGCTACCTGCTCGAGGACGACGGCGTCACCGTGCTGATCGACTGTGGCAACGGGGTGTTCTCCAAGCTGCGCGAGCACGTCGACTACGTCGACGTCGACGCCGTGGTCATCTCCCACCTGCACGCCGACCACACGCTCGACCTGATCCCCTACTCCTACGGGCTGGGCTACGCGCCCCGCCAGCAGCCGGTGCCCGTCCCGCCGTGGCCCGGTACCGACGATCCCGCCCGCCCGCGTCTGATCGCACCGCCGGGCTCCCTGGAGTTCTTCCGCAACGTGACGGGCAACTGGGGCCAGCCCGAGTTGATCGAGACCGCGTTTGCGGTGGAGGAGTACGAGGAGTCCTCGGAGCCGACGGTCGGTCCGCTCACCTTCTCCTTCTGCGAGGTGCCCCACTTCGTTCAGACCTTTGCCATGTGCATCCGCTCGAGCACGGGCGACGGGGTGCTGGCCTACGGGGCAGACTCGAGTCCGTCCGAGGCGCTGGTCGGCTTCGTGCGCGGTGCCGACCTGCTGGTGATCGAGGCGACGCTCCCGCGGCCCGAGCGCAGCGGCATGCGCGGGCACCTGACGCCCGCCGAGGCGGGCGAGCACGCCCGCGAGGCAGGCGTCGACCGTGTGGCGCTCACCCACATCTCGGACGAGCTCGACTGGACGTGGGCGCGCCAACAGGCCTCCGACGCCTTTGGCAAGCCGGTCGAGATGGCGCTCGAAGGAGCGCGCTTCGTGGTGTAGGGCGGCCGCGAGGAACTCACCAGCGCGGCGGGTACGCTGAGGGCGTGAACTCCGAGCGCGACCTGTTCGCGAACTTCGAGCGCATGCGGCGCGAGATCGACGAGCTGTTCGGCGATGTGTTCGAGCGCACCGGGATCCGGGGTCGTGGCTTTTCCCCGAGCGTCGACGTGTTCTACACAGACGACCCGCCCAGAGCCGTCGTCAAGGCCGATCTGGCCGGCGTGCTGATCGAGGATGTGGCGCTCGAGATCCGCGGTCGTCAGCTGTTGATTGCGGGCGAGCGCCGCGCCGATCAGGCCGAGGGCAGGCTGTTCCAGCAGATCGAGATCGAGCACGGCCCGTTCCGCCGCAGCGTCGAGCTCGGCGCCGACGTCGTGGCCGAGCAGGCCCGGGCCGCCTACGAGGACGGCCTTCTGGTTGTCGAGGTGCCGCTGCTGCGCAGCGGCAGCACGTCGCGCCGCGTACCAATCGAGGAGCCGCGCGAATGAGCCCGAAGAAGCCGAAGCTCGCCGACGACGGCGCCGAGCTCGTGGTTGACGACGAGACCGGCGCCAGCGCCTCGATCGAGATCCCGACCTCTGAGATCGAGGCCCAGAACCTGCCGATCAAGACAAAGCTGCCGGACACCCTGCCGTTGCTTCCGCTCAAGGAGAGCGTCCCCTTCCCCGAGACGCTGACGCCGCTCGCGGTTGGCCAAGAGCGGTCGGTCAAGCTGGTCAACGACATCCTCGGCGGCAACCGGATGCTGGTGATGGTGGCCTCCCGCGACGGCGAGATCGAAGACCCCCAGCCCGAGGAGCTCTACACCGTGGGCGTGGCCGGCACGGTCGCGCGGATGATCAAGGTGCCCGACGGCAGCCTCCGCATCCTGGTGCACGGAGCACAGCGGGTGCAGATCGGCGAATTCACCCAGCGGGAGCCCTATCTCGAGGCGGAGATCATCGAGCTCCCGGACGAGATCTCCCCGAGCTCGGAGCTCGAGGGCCTGTTCCGCAGCGTGCAGTCGACCTTCTCCCAGATCATCGAGCAGGTGCCCTACCTGCCCGAGGAGCTGCAGCTTGCGGTGGCCAACCTCGAGGATCCGGCCGAGCTCGCGCACATGATCGCCGGGGCCCTGCGGATCAAGACCGAGGAGCGCCAGGAGCTGCTCGAGGAGCGCGACGTAGCACGGCGGCTGCGGCGACTCTCGGAGCTCTTGGCCCGCGAGCTCGAGCTGATCTCGATCGGCACCAAGATCCAGTCGCAGGTGGAGTCCGAGATGGAGAAGGGCCAGCGCGAGTTCTTCCTGCGCCAGCAGCTCAAGGCGATCCAGGAGGAGCTCGGCGAGGTCGACGAGCAGCAGGCCGAGGCCGAGGAGCTACGCGAGCAGATCGAGGCGGCCAATCTGCCAGACCACGCCGCCAAGCAAGCCGAGCGCGAGCTGCAGCGATTCGAGCGGCTGCCGCCCCAGGCCGCCGAGCACGGTGTGATCCGAAGCTACCTGGAGTGGCTGGCGATGCTGCCGTGGTCCAAGGCCACCGAGGACGGCCTCGACTTGAAGGCCGCCCACAAGACGCTCGACCGCGACCACTACGACATGGAGAAGGTCAAGGACCGGATCCTCGAATTCCTGGCCGTGCGCAAGCTCAAGCCCGACGCGCGCAGCTCGATCCTCTGCTTCGTCGGCCCGCCGGGGGTCGGCAAGACATCGCTTGGCCAGTCGATCGCGGCGGCGATGAACCGCGAGTTCGAGCGCATCTCCGTCGGCGGCGTCCGCGACGAGTCAGAGATCCGCGGCCACCGCCGCACCTACATCGGCGCGCTGCCGGGCACGATCATCCGGGCCATGCGTGACGCCGGCGCGAACAACCCGGTGCTGATGATCGACGAGATCGACAAGATGGGCGCCGACTTCCGCGGCGACCCCTCGAGCGCCATGCTCGAGGTGCTCGATCCCGAACAGAACGCGACCTTCCGCGATCACTACCTCGACCTGCCCTTCGATCTGTCGCGGGTGCTGTTCATCACCACGGCCAACCAGCTTGACCCGATCCCCCCGGCGCTGCGCGACCGGATGGAGGTGATCGAGCTGTCGGGCTACACCGAGCAGGAGAAGCTCGAGATCGCCAAGCGTTACCTGGTGCCGCGCCAGATCGAGCACAACGGCCTTGGCAGGTCGAAGATCGAGTTCACCGACGCCGCGCTGGCCGAGATCGTGGAGCACTACACGCGCGAGGCCGGCGTGCGCAACCTCGAGCGCGAGATCGGCGCGGTGTGCCGCAAGGTCGCACGCGAGTACGCCGAGGGCACGCGCAAGTCCAAGCGCACGGTGCGGCCAAAGATCGTCAACGAGCTGCTGGGCCGGCGCCGCATCCAGCCCGAGTCCGCGCGGCGCACGGACGAGCCCGGGGTGGCCACCGGGCTGGCGTGGACCCCTGCAGGCGGCGACGTGCTGTTCGTCGAGGCCACCGCCTATCGCGGCGAGGGCAAGCTCCAGATCACAGGCCAGCTGGGCGACGTCATGAAGGAGTCCGCCTCCGCCGCGCTCTCCTACATCCGCGCGAACCTCTCGACGATCATCGAGAACGTCCCGGAGGACTGGTTCGCAACCCACGACGTGCACGTGCACGTGCCCGCGGGGGCGATCCCAAAGGACGGACCGAGCGCGGGCATCACGATGGCCACCGCACTGGCGTCGCTGATCACCGGCCGCCCGGTGCGCTCCGACACCGCTATGACAGGCGAGATCACTCTCACAGGCCAGGTGCTTCCGATCGGCGGTCTGCGCGAGAAGGCGCTGGCCGCACAGCGCGCCGAGATCAAGCGCGTGATCGCGCCGCGACGCAACGAGGCCGACGCCGAGGAGTTTCCGCCCCACCTCCTCAAGGGCATGAAGTTCCTGTTCGTGGATTCCGTGGTCGAGGTGATCGAGGCCGCGCTCGAGCCGATCGGCGGCGCCAGGCGGCGACCCCGGAAGGCCGAGCCGAAGATCAAGACGCCCCCGCGTCCGCGGCACCCGGCGGCCGTTGCTGTGGTTGGCCGTCGGGAGTCTGGGTAAGTCACGCTTGATTGGCGTCGACCGTCCTGGCGAGTCAGGATATGGTTGCAACGAGGCAAGCCCACCGAGGAGAGCTATGGCAGCTAAGAAAAAGGCCGCAAAGGCTGGGGCGGGAGCGTTCGCCGCCGGTCAGGCCGCACGGGACAACGATTACGTCAGGAAGCTGATCGAAGACGATTCGCTGCGTGACGATCTGCGTACGGCTTACGAGTCGGCGCAAAAGGCTTACGGCCGTATCAACGGCAAGGGGGCCCAGAAGGCCCTGGACGACAAGAAGGTGCAGAAGCAGATCAAGGAGGCGGCGAGCTCACTCAAGAGCGCGACCGACACCTTGCGTGGCACCAAGAAGCGCAAGAAGCGCAAGGGCGGCATCCTGCTCGTCGGCATCGTCGGCGCCGGGCTGGCGATGGCCCTCAGCGAAGGACTGCGCGGCAAGGTGCTTGATGCCCTCTTCGGTGCGGAGGAGGAGTTCGAGTACACGTCCTCCACTGCGCCGGACTCCGCTGCGTCGTCAAGCACGCAGAAGGTCGGGGCCTAGGTCTCCGGTCGACAAGCATGCAGTGCGAAGGCGCCCTCCGGGGCGCCTTCGTCGTTGATGGATGCCCTCGGACGGTGAGGGGCATCCGTGCCCTCCCCTTAAACCGGCCGTAGACTCCCTCGCCTTGGAGGCCGCCGCTACAGCACCCCGCAAGCTCGATGGCGAGAAGGCCCAGCGGATCGTCGCGGCCATGCGTGCCAGCGTCGGCGCGCGCGGCGCGGCCGGTTCGACCTTCGATGTCGTGGCGCGTGAGGCCGGGGTCTCGCGCGGGTTGCTTCACTACTACTTCGGCTCCAAGGAGCGCCTGATGGTCGAGGTCGTCCGCCGGGATGCCGACACCCGTGTCGCCGCCATGGAGGCCGAGATGGCATCGGCCACCTCGGTCGATGACGTCGTCGCATCGCTGGCCAGCACCTTCGAGGCATTCGTCAGTGGCGAGCCAGGCACCCACGCGGTGCTGTTCGAGATGCTCAGCGCATCGCGCCACAGCGAGGAGATCCGGCTCGAGATGGCCGATCTCTACCGGCGCTGGCGCGCCCATCTGGCCGACGCGCTGCGCCAGAAGGAGCGCGAGGGCGTGGTGTCACTCGACGCCGATCCCGAGACCGTCGCCTCGCTGCTGTTCGCCCTGGGGGACGGCATGGGCGTGCAGCTGATCTCAGATCCCGAGTGGGGCCGCGAGGTGTCGCTCGATCTGGCCATGGACACCGCCAGGCGCATCCTCGGCGCCGAGTCTTGAGCACCGCCATGGACGCTCTGCCCGCCTGGCCGCCCGGCACCGCGGCCGTGCTGTGCGTAGCGGGACCGCACGCCATCCCGGTCTCCACGTCGATCCGAGCCGGGGACCACCGCCTGCTGTTCGCCCTCGGCGGGAAGCGAGAGACGTTGCACCGCCTGCGCGACGACCCGGCCGCGGCGCTGTGTGTGCTCGCCGAGGGGGTGGCCTTCACCGCCCACGGCGAGGCACGCGTGGTCCAGGAAGGAGTCGAAGCGGCGCGCGCTCTCGTGGTTGTCGAGCTCACCGTGGGGGCCGTGACCGACCATCTGGCCGACGGCCGCACCGAGATGCTCGGCGGCCCGCCATGGCGCTGGCGCGACGACAAAGCCGCGCAGGCGGACCCGTTGATCAGGGCCGAGCTGGAGCGCCTGGCCGCCGGCTGACCGCGCGCAACGGATCTTTCTCGGCCAGCCAATGGTCGAGCAGCTCCCATGAGGTGTGCCGCGCCGACCGGCCGGTGAGGACTCCCAGGTGGCCGCCGGGCGCGGTCTGGGAAGAGGCGCTTGGGAGAGCCGGAGGCGCCGGCGGGTCAGGCCGGCGCCAGCGAGGTGGGGAACTCTAGGAGCAGTTCGGCCAGACGGTCCGGCGCCTCGATCTGGGGGCAGTGGCCGCAGTCGTCGATCGTCACGAGCCGCGCTTCGGGCGCCGCGTCGAGCACACGATCGGCGCCAGTCTGGAAAACCATCACATCATCGCGGCCCCAGACCAGCAGCACCGGGCACGCGATCCTGGACGGATCGAGACTCTCGGCCAGCTCGGGAATCAAGCGGCTTCCCGTGTGCAGCATCCGCGCGGCGGTGGCACGGCCGTCGAAGTGGGAGACGAACGCCTTGGTCACCAACGGGTCGATCTGCCTGGGGTTGCGAAAGGCCAGGCGCTTGTAGATCTCGGACACCGCGCCCCGGACCACTCGGGGCGGGATCGGCACGGGGGCGGTGAGCAGCAGGCGCATGACACGGTCGCGCTGGATCATCGAGAACCAGCGAGCCATCTCGAGCCCGGCGGGGGCAACGGCCACGACTCCCGCCAGGACCCCGTCGGCGCGCTCGGCGCGGCGCAGCGCCACGCAGCCCCCGAGCGAGTTGCCGCAGAGCAGGGCGCCTCCGTCGGGGGCGAACTCAGCGAGCGCGGCGTCAACGAAGGTGTCGAGCTGGGGGAGAATCGGCCTGTCGGGATCGAGCGGGTCGCTGGTCCCGAATCCGGGCAGGTCGAGCGCGACGGCCCTGCGCCCGGCGCGCGCGAGGCGGTCGAGCATGAGCCGCCACGTGTCAGCGCTGTCGGAGTAGCCGTGCAGCAGAACCAGCGGCGGCCCGTCGCCCTCCAGCTCGAGGGCCCGCGTCCGAGATCCCGCGAGCCGGAGGCGATGCTCGAAGAGGGGCTGCATTGCCCCACAAGCCTAAGCCCGCCGGCGGCGGGCACGTGCCGGACGCTAGGCGAGCTTCGGCGACGTCCACGGCGAGGCCAGCTTCTTGGCCAGCTCGCCCACGATCTGATCGGCGGCGATCCGCGTCTGCTCGAGCGAGTCGCGGTCGCGCAGCGTCACCGTGTCGTCCTCCATCGTCTGGTGGTCCACGGTGATGCCCCACGGAGTTCCGATCTCGTCCTGGCGCCGGTAGCGCTTGCCGATCGAGCCGCCCGTGTCGAACTCCGCCGGCATCACGGCGCGCAGCTCCTCGTAGATCGCGCGCGCCTTCTCGGGCTGGCCCGCCTTGTTGAGCAGCGGCAGCACGGCCGACTTGACCGGGGCCAGGCGGGGGTGCAGCCGCAGCAGCACGCGTTCGCGGCCCTCGATCTCCTCCTCGTCGTAGGCGTCGACCATGAACGTGACCATCGCGCGGTCGGCGCCGGCGGCCGGCTCGATCACGTACGGCATGTAGCGCTCGCCGTTTCCGGGGTCGACGTAGTCGAGCTTCTCGCCCGAGAACTTGGCGTGTTGAGTCAGGTCGAAGTCGCCGCGGTTGGCGATGCCCTCGAGCTCGCCCCACCCGAACGGGAAGAGGTACTCGACGTCGGCGGTGGCCGACGAGTAGTGCGACAGCTCCTCGGCGTCGTGTTCGCGCAGACGCAGGTGGTCTGGGCGCACGCCGAGATCCTGATACCACCCGAAGCGCTCGGCCTTCCAGTACTCGTACCACTCGCCGGCGTCGGCGGGGGGCACGAAGAACTCCATCTCCATCTGCTCGAACTCGCGGGTGCGAAAGACGAAGTTGCCCGGGGTGATCTCGTTGCGGAAGCTCTTGCCAACCTGGGCGATGCCGAACGGCGGCTTCTTGCGTGAGGACTGCAGCACGCTCTTGAAGTCGACGAACATCCCCTGAGCCGTCTCGGGCCGCAGGTAGATCTCCGAGCCCTCCTCGGCCACGGGGCCCATGTGGGTCGCGAACATCAGGTTGAAGTTGCGCGGCTCGGACAGTTCGCCGCCGCAGACGGGGCACTGAAGCGTTTGATCCGGGTCGCCGCCGTCGGCCTCGATCGTCTCGCGGAGATGGTCCTCGCGGAAGCGCCGCTTGCACTCGCCGAGGCATTGGACCAAAGGGTCTGTGAAGCCGTCAAGGTGGCCGCTGGCCTCCCAGGTGCGCGGGTGCATGAGAATCGCGGCGTCGAGGGCCACGATGTCGTCGCGACCGTGGACCATCGACTGCCACCACGCGTTCTTCACGTTGGTCTTGAGCAGCACCCCGTAGTGGCCGTAGTCATAGGTGGAGGCCAATCCCCCGTAGATCTCTGAGGACGGGAACACGAACCCCCGCCGCTTGCAGAGCGAGACGATCTTTTCCATTGTCACTGCGTCTTTAGCCATGGCCCGGCAACCCTACCCGGCGGTCAGGCGCGCTCTGGCCCTTCGTATACTCGGCGGCCGTGCCGATCTATGAGTACCGCCGCCCGGACGGAACCACGTTCGATGTCGTCCAGTCGATGGCAGAGGACGCTCTGACCAAGGACCCCCAGACGGGCGTCCCGGTCGCGCGCGTGTTCCACGCGCCGGCGATCCACTTCAAGGGCTCGGGCTTCTACAACACCGACTACGGCAAGTCCGGGTCGCGGGGCGGAAAGTCCGACAGCGAATCGTCGGGCGACTCGGACTCGAGCTCCTCCGACTCAGACTCGGGCTCAACCGACTCGTCGAGCTCCGATTCCAAGCCCGACTCGGCGTCGAAGTCGGACTCGAAGTCCTCGGATTCGACAACGTCTAAGTCCGACTCCAAGTCCGGCTCGGGCGACTCCAAGAAGTCGCCGGCGAAGTCCGACACCTAGTTCCCCTTCAGCAGCGCCTGCACGGCTGACTGCCGTTCGCTCTGGGACACCATCAGACTGTTGCCGGGTCCACATCCCAGGCAGTCCGGCTTGAGCACGGTCGACTTGTCCGAGTTGCCGGTGATCAGGTCGGTGAACAGGCCCATCAGGCCCGGGCCGGCCATGTCGGTCTGGATCGTCCTGGGCGCCTGCCAGCTGATCAGTGGCAGCCGGAAGAAGGAGACCGGTGACAGCAGCTTGCCCCGGATGCCTGAGAGCACCTGCTGCTGGCGGGCCGCGCGGGCCAGGTCGTTCTCGTTGGGGGCGCAGTTGTTGTGACGCACGCGGGCGAAGCCGAGGGCCGTGCGGCCATCGAGGTGCTGCTGGCCTTTCGCGAGCTTGAAGCCCTTGTAGAAGTTGTCGAACTGCGGCGAGCAGATGCGCGACTTGTTGTCGACGGTTATGCCGCCGAGCGAGTCGATCAGCTCGGGGAAGTCTCTGAAGTCGACCTCCACCACGTGATTGATCTGCAGCCCGCCCCCCATGAAGGACTCGACGGTGTTGACCATCAGGCCGGCCCCGCCGAGCGCGTAGGCGGCGTTGATCTTCTGAGCGGCGTGACCGGGGATCTGCGCGAACGAGTCGCGCGGGATGGAGAGCTTGCGCACGCTGCCGAACGCCGCGTGAAGAAGCAGGATGCTGTCCGCGCGACCGGGGCCCGCCTGGGTCTTGTCCAGTGACTCCCCGGCCCGGCTGTCGGATCCCAGCACCAGCACATTGCCGCCTGTGACCAGGCTGCCGCCGCCGGTGAGCGCCTTCTCGGTGCTGCTGGACACGCCTTTTTGGATCTGGGCGCTCGCGAAGAAGACCACCAGCGACAGCAACAGCCAGCCCACGACGGCCAGCGCGACCCACTTGCCCACCCGTGCCGGCGTGATCCTGCCCGGCGTGCGCCGCGGCCTGTGGTCGCCGGGCCGGCCGGGCTCCGGGCTCTTGTCCCGCTTGGCGCGCTGGCGCAGGGCGTCGAGGCCCGACCCGCCCGACCCGCCGAGGGGACCGCGCCGAGCGCGGTAGATCTTGTAGTCGGGACGGCCGCCCTGGTCGGAGTCGCTCACGGTGGGGCATGGTAGGCGCGAGGGCGGAGGGCGACCGAGAAAGGAAGACCCCGTGAGGGCATCCAGCCCTCACAATTGATAGCCCGGGAGCCTTCCCGGCTCCAAGACGGGCGGCTGCGCCGCCCTGCAACTAAGGTCCCGCCCCATGTCGAGGCCGTTGGTGATCGGAGTGGACGCGGGTGGCACCAAGCTCCTCGCGGGGGTAGTCGATGACGCGCTCGAGGTCCACCAGAGCGTCCGCCACGTGTGGGGCGGCACGGGACGGGCGGACACGCTGGAGGTCATGGTCGAGACGGTCGCGGAGTTGCTGGAGGCGGTACCGGATGCGCGCGCAATTGGCTTTGGGATCCCGTCGCTGGTCGAGTTCTCGACCGGCGTCTCGCGCTGGTCGAACCATCTCCCGCTCGGGGACTTCGACTTCGCGGGCGAGTTGGCGCGCCGGGTCGGGCGCCCCGTGGTGGTCGACAACGACGCGAGCGCAGCCGTGCTGGCCGAGCACCGTTTCGGCGCGGCCCGCGGATTCCAGCACGCCGCGCTCGTCGCGCTCGGTACCGGCATAGGGGGCGGCCTGGTGCTCGACGGCCGCGTCTATCGGGGCGCGCACGGATTCGCCGGCGAGGTCGGGCACGTCGTGGTCGACCACGACGGCGAGGACTGCCCGGGCGACTGTCCCGGGCGAGGCTGTCTCGAGGCGCTGGCCTCGGGCAGAGCGATCGGTCGTGCCGGTGAGCGCGCGGGGGTCGCGGCGCCCGACACAGAGCTCGGCCGATACATGGTCGAGCATGCGGTGGTGCCTGGCGATCTCGTCACCCGATTGGCCGTGGCCGGCGATCCGCTGGCCATGGACGTACTCGCCGACGTCGGGCGACGCCTCGGCGCCGGCCTCACGGGCCTGGTGAACCTGCTCGACCCCGAGGTCGTGGTGGTGGGTGGGGGTGCCGCGGCGGCCGGACAGCTGATTCTCGAGCCCGCGCGCGAGGTCGTGGCGGCGCGTGCGCTGCCGCCGGTGGCCGAGCGGGTGCGGATAGTGCCCGCGGCCTTCAGGGAGGAGGCCGGGATGCTCGGCGCGGCGATCCTGGCTATGGAGCTATGAGCCTGGTCGTCTGTCCGACGCCGATCGGGAACCTCGAGGACGTGACCCTGAGGGTGCTCTCGGCGCTGCGCGAGGCCGACGTCGTGGCGTGTGAGGACACTCGCCGGACCCGGACGCTGCTCGACCGCTACGGCGTCAGCGCGAGCCTGGTCAGCTACCACGAGCACAACGAGGAGCGGCGCTCGGCCGAGCTGGTCGAGCGGATGGAGGCTGGCGCAACCGTCGCGCTAGTGTCCGACGCCGGCATGCCGCTGGTCTCTGACCCGGGCTACGTCCTCGTGCGCGCCTGTGTGGCCGCCGGGATCGCCGTCGAGGTGCTGCCCGGGCCATCCGCGGCGGTGGCGGCGCTGGTGGCCTCGGCGCTGCCGGCCGAGCGCTGGCGCTTCGCGGGATTCCTGCCACGCAAGAAGGGCGATCTGCGCAAGGTGCTCGCCGAGCCGGGCGGCACGCTCGTGGCGTTCGAGTCGCCCAAGCGCGTACCGGGCACGCTCGCCCTGCTTGCCGAGATGGAGCCCGAGCGTCAGGTTGCGCTGTGCCGGGAGTTGACGAAGGCGCACGAGGAGGTGGTTCGCGGCTCGGCCGCGGAGCTGGCCGCGCGCTTCGCCGAGACGCCACCACGCGGTGAGGTTGTGCTCGTCGTGGCGCCGGCGTCCGAGCCCGGGCCGGGGGAGGGCGATCCCGACGGGCTGGAGCAGCTGCGCAAGCTGATCGAGGCCGGCGCCAAGCCGCGGCCCGCAGCCGCGGCCGTTGCGGAGCTCACCGGTGGCAGCGCAAATGCGCTGTACCGGGCGCTTACCGCGTGACGGTATTGCCCGCTTCGTGACATACCGGTGACGGCGTGTCACAGATCGCCTCGCGCGTGCCCACACGACCGCGAAGCCGGCCTAGGTTGGCCCTGTGCCCGCCCGTGCCTTTCTCATCGCCCTCATGTGGCTTTGCTTCGCGCCCGTTTCGGCGGCGGCCTCGGTCGCCGGCTGGCAGTGGCCGCTGCGCGGCGAGGTCATCACCGCCTTTCACAACGGCGCCGACCCCTATGCGGCGGGTCAGCACCGGGGTGTTGACATCGCGGGACCCGAGGGCTCCGCCGTCGTGGCCGCGATCGGTGGCGCGGTGCGCTTCGCCGGGCCGCTCGGCAGCTCCGGGGTCACCGTCTCTGTGCGCAGCGCCGACGGGCGCTTCGGCACCTCCTACCTGCACTTGGCCTCGGTCTCGGTGCGCAAGGGCGCGACGGTCGCCGCCGGGGACCGGCTCGGTGCGGTTGGCACGACCGGGACCCGGTCCACTGCCGTGTCCCATCTGCATTTCGGAGTCCGCGAGGCCGGCGACAAGCACGCCTATCGTGATCCCCTGGACTTCCTCCCGCCGCTCGCGCCCGCACCGCGCGAGGCGCCCCGGGGCGCGCCGGCGCCCGTCCCAGCGCCCGCGCCGGTGGCGCTCGCGCCGCAGCCGGTGCGCTCCCCTGGACGGTTTCGGGTCCCGGCGGCACGTCGCATCGGCGCTCCACAGCGCTTCCGAGTTCCCGCAGGCAGGCGCGTGCGCATGCCGAACCTCGGCCGAGCGCCACGTGCCCTGCCCCGGCCGGTGGCCGTGCCCGTCCGTCCTCTGGTGCCGACGCGCAGCCTGCGCCCGGCGACCCGCCTAAAGCCGCGTGCCCACGCATTTCAGCCGGCACGCGCTCCACAGCCCGGACCGGCCCGCGAACGGCTTCCCGTGGCCCGTCCGTCACACGCGCCGGCCGGCAACCCGGCCCCCGGCCACACCACGCAATCGGGCGGAGGCGGCCCCGACATCGGCCTGGCGTTGGCGTGCCTCGGATTGCTGCTGGCCGCCGCGTGTATTGGACGGCCGGGATCGCGCGGCGAGGGCAGGAGTGGCCAGCGGTCCCGCGGTCAACTGACCGCGTGGCTGGGACCGCTCCTCGGCCGTCGGTGAAGCCGAATTCCAATTCCTGCTGCTCGAGCAGAAGCTCGACCTGACAGAGGCCATTCGCGCGGCGTTCGACCTCGACTGACTGATCTGGGGGCCCTCGGGGTCGTCGGCCGGCCTCAGCGGAAACCGACCCATGAGTAGCATCGGGCGGCTGGCCTGGATCGGCCGGCACCACCCGCATGAGCTACTACATCACCACCCCCATCTACTACGTCAACGGCGAGCCCCACCTGGGCCATGTCTATACGACCGTCGCCGTCGACGTGCTCGCCCGTCATATGCGCCAGCGCGGCGAGGACGTCTTCTTCCTGACGGGCACCGACGAGCACGGCGAGCCCGTGGCCCGGGCCGCGGAGGCGCAGGGAGTGACCCCACGCGAGCTGGCCGACAAGAATGCCGAGCGGTTCAAGGAGGTGGCCAGGCGGGTCAACGCCACCAACGACTTCTTCATCCGCACGAGTGATCACGAGCACGCGGCGGTGGTCACCGACATCGTCAATCGGCTCAAGGAGAACGGGTATGTCTATAAAGACCTCTACGAGGGCTGGTACTGCCCCCGCTGCGCCGACTTCAAGACCGAGAACGAGATCCTCGACGGCAACCGCTGTCCGATCCACCTGATCGAGCTCGACCGCGAGCACGAGGAGAACTGGTTCTTCAAGCTGTCGGCCTTCCAGGAGCGGCTCGAGCAGCTGTACGTCGACAACCCGGCATTCGTGGGACCGAGCACGCGCTACAACGAGGCACTCGCCTTCATCAAGAGCGGGCTGCGCGACTTCTCGCTCAGCCGGTCGCGGATCAGTTGGGGGGTGCCGATCCCGTGGGACCCCGAGCAGGTGGTCTACGTGTGGGTCGACGCGTTGCTCAACTACTACTCGGCGCTCTCCTACGCCCGTGAGGGCGAGGACCTCACCGAGCGGTTCTGGCCGGCCACGGTGCACGTGATCGCAAAGGACATCCTCAAGTTCCACGCGGTGTTCTGGCCCGCGTTGCTGATGGGCGCCGACCTCGCGCCGCCCCGGCGCGTGTTCATCCACGGCTACCTGCTCATGGACGAGCACAAGATGTCCAAGTCGCTTGGCAACGTGCTCGACCCGTTCGCGGTCATGGACACCTACGGCACCGATGCGCTGCGCTTCTACCTGCTGCGCGAGGTGTCCTTTGGCCAGGACGGCTCGATCTCTACCGCCGGCTTCGAGTCGCGTTACACGTCGGAGCTGGCCAACGAGTACGGCAACCTCGCCAGCCGCTCGCTGGCGATGATCGCAAAGTACCGCGATGGCGTGGTGCCCGACAGCTCGGCCTCGGCCGAGCTGGATGACCTGTTCGGCGATGTCGCCGCCGACGTCGCGGCCGCGCTCGACCAAATCGAGGTGAGCGCGGCCCTGGAGCTGATCTGGACGCGCGTACGCGGGCTCAACCGCTATGTGCAGGACCAGGCGCCGTGGAAGCTCGCCAAGGATCCGGAGCAGGCCGAGGCGCTCGACCAGATCCTCTACGGGTTGGCCGAAGGGCTGCGCGTGGTCAGCGTGCTGCTGCTGCCGTGGATGCCCGAAACCGCCGAGCGCTTGCTTGCGGCGCTGGGAACCGACGACCGTTCGCTCGAATGCGCCCGGCTCGGCGCCCACGGCGGAGGCTCGACGGTCGGCGAGGTCGGCCAGCTGTTCCCGCGCATCGAGCCGCCGGCCGAGACTTGAGGACGGGCGCGTGGTCGACACCCACTGCCACCTGAACTCCTGCAAGGACCCCGACTCCGAGCTGATCGCCCGGGCGAACGCCGTAGGGGTGAACCGGCTGGCCACCATCGGCATGGACGGCCCGACGATCGAGCGGGCGCTCACCGCCGCACGCGTGCACGACGGCGTCGTGGCCGTGGTCGGCCGCCACCCCCACAGGACCGAGGGCTTCGGCCAGGACGATGTCGAGGCGATCGAGCGCGCGGCGGCCGATCCGCTCGCCCGGGCCATCGGCGAGACGGGCCTCGACTACTTCCGCGACTACGCGCCGCGCGAAGATCAGCTGCGCGCGTTCGAGGCCCAGCTGGACATCGCCGCGCGCGTAGACCTGCCGGTGGTCATCCACACCCGCGCGGCCGAGGACGACACCTTCCGGATCCTGGCCGAGCGCGCACAGGGGCTCACGGTGATCCTGCACTGCTTCTCGGCGCCCGACCACCTCGAGGAGTGCCTGGAGCGCGGCTACATGTGCTCGCTCGCGGGCAACGTGACCTACAAGAACAACCAGGCGCTGCAGGAGGCGGCGGCGCAGCTGCCCGCCGATCGCCTGCTGGTCGAGACCGACTCGCCGTATCTGAGCCCGGTGCCCCTGCGCGGCAAGCCGAACGAGCCGGCCAACGTGGTGCACACCGCCGAGTTCGTGGCCGATCTGCGCGGCGTGTCCTACGCCGAGCTCGATCAGACGGTCGAGGAGAACGGCCGGCGCCTGTTTGGCTGGTGAAGCTGGATGGTTGAGGCCGAGCCGCCACCGCCCGGGTTGCCGCGCCAGGCCAGCCTCAACCGGCTTCAGCGCTTCGGCGTCAGGCCCAACCGCGAGCTGGGACAGAACTTCCTGATCGACGACAACCTGCTCCACGTGATCGGCGACGCCGCCGAGCTCGGGGCCGCCGACGTCGTGCTCGAGGTCGGCGGCGGCCTCGGGGTTCTCTCGGAGTACCTCGCCGCGAGGGTCTCACATGTGCACGTGGTCGAGATCGACCGGTCGCTGCTCGACCCGTTGGGCGAAGCGCTCGCGCCGTTTTCCAACACCACGCTGCACGTGGCCGACGCCCTGGAGCTCGACCTGGCCGCGCTGCATCCCGCGCCGACCAAAGTCGTGGCCAACCTGCCCTACGGCGTGGCCGCCACCGTGTTGCTGCGCACCGTGGAGGAGATGCCCGGCGCCACACGCTGGGTGGCCATGGTTCAACGCGAGGTGGCAGAGAGGCTTGCTGCCGGCCCCGGCAGCAAGACCTACGGCGCCACCTCCGTGCTCGCCCAGGCCTCGTGCGACGTGCGGATCGTCCGGCGCGTGCCGCGCACCGTCTTTCATCCCGCGCCCAACGTCGATTCCGCGCTGGTGGAGCTGTCGCGCACCGGGCCGCCGGCGTCGGAGGCAACGGTGGCCCTAGTACACGCCGCCTTTGCACATCGGCGCAAGGCGCTACCGGGGTCACTGGGGCTCGCCCCGGGCGCTCCCGCAGACATCCGCGAGCGTACGCGCACGGAGCTGGAGCAGCTTGGCCACCCGCCCGACGCTCGCGCCGAGCGGCTCTCGCCGGCAGAGTTCGCCGCTTTGGCCGAGGCAATCGGGACCGCCGACCTCAAGGCCCTGCGCCACATGGGGAGCCCCCGTTGAGCGCGGTGACCGAAAGCGCCCCCGCCAAGGCCAACCTCGTCCTGCGCGTCGGCGGTCCTACTACCGCCGGTATGCACCCGTTGTGCTCCCTGTTCGCGCGGCTCGATCTTGCCGACGAGGTCGTGGTCGAGGAGGCCGCGACGGACGCCGTCGTCTGCCCCGGCGTGTCGGGCAGAAACCTTGCGGCGCGGGCCGTCGCTGCCTACCGCGAGGCTGCGGGCGGCCCCGCTGTCGTGCCGCCGCTGCGCGTGACGATCACCAAACGGATCCCTGTGGCCGCCGGCCTGGGCGGCGGCAGCGCGGACGCCGCGGCGGCCCTGCGCGGGGTCGCCGCGCTCACCGGACACCAGCTCAAGCCCGAACGGCTGCGTGACCTGGCGCGCAGGCTCGGCAGCGACGTGCCGAGCCAGCTCGTCCCGGCGCATGCGGTCGTCGGCGGGGAGGGGGAGCTCGTCGAGCCGGTGAACCTCGCCACCATGACGCTGGTGCTCATCCCGGATCCAGAAGGGCTCTCAACCGCAGCGGTCTATCGCGAGATCGACCGGCTGCGCGCGGCCCGGGAGATCCCGCCAGGAGCCGATCTCGATCCGGCGGCGCTGCACGAGGTCGCCGCGCTCGACGCGGCGGGGGTTGCCGTGGCACTCGAGAACGAGCTCCAGCCCGCGGCGCTGAGGCTCAGGCCGGACATCGCGCCGAGGCTCGCCGCCCTGCGCGATGGGGGCGCGCTCAGCGCGCAGGTCACCGGGTCGGGTCCAACCGTCTTTGGCATCTTCGACGACCGCGGCGCGGCCGAGGCCGCCGCCGCCGGGCTGGCCCGCGCCATCCTGTGTCAGACGCGATGAGCGCGCTGAAGCGACACCGCAAGGCAGCGGCCGCCGTCGCTGTAGTCGTAGTAGTCGCGGCGCTGTACTTCACCGGAGTCATTCCGCATCTGCCCGATGCCAAGAAGGTGATCGAGAACGTCGCCAAGGCGCTCGGGCCCTGGACCTACGTGCTCGTCGGGCTGCTCGCGTTCCTGGAGACGGGCGCGTTCGTGGGGCTCATCGCGCCGGGGGAGACGGCCATCATGGTCGGCGGGGTGATCGCCGGCCAGGGCGAGATCTCGGTGGTGGCGCTGATCGGCCTGGTGTGGGTCTGCGCCGTGCTCGGCGATACGTGCAGCTTCTTCATTGGGCGCCGGCTCGGGCGCGACTTCATCCTGCGCCACGGTCCGCGATTCAAGATCGACGAGCACCGGCTGGAGACCGTCGAGTCCTACTTCGAGCGCCACGGCGGCAAGACGATCCTGATCGGGCGCTTCGTGGGGCTCGTGCGGGCGGTGGCCCCGTTCGTGATCGGCTCCTCGGGCTTTCCGTATCGCAGGTTCGTGCCCTACAGCGTTATCGGCTGCGGTCTGTGGGCGACCCTCTACTCCCTGCTCGGCTACATCTTCTACCAGTCGTTCGACAGGGTCGCGGGCATCGCGGGCAAGGCGACGCTGGGCCTTGCGATCGTGTTGGCGGTCGTCGTCGGCGGGATCGTGGCCTACCGCAAACTGCGCCAGCCCGAGGAGCGGCGCCGCTTCGAGGGGTGGGCAAGACGCCAGGGGCGCAAGCCGGCCCTGCGCCCGTTTGCCGCGGTGGGGGGAGCGGTGTGGCGCACCGCGATATCCCCTGCCGTCGCCGCCCTCGGCCCGCGGTTGCGCTTCGTCGGGCGGCGATTGACCCCCGGTGAGCTCGGACTCGAGCTCACCACCACGATCGCGGTGGCGGGTATCGGTCTGTACGTGTTCGTGCTCTACACGGCCGTCATCGGCGGGGGCCGAATGTATACCCCGGCGGATCTCAGGCTGCTCGACCTGGCTTCGGACCTGCGCGTGGCCCAGCTGACCGACGTGCTGAAGATCGTCACCGATCTCGGTGCGCCCCTGACGGTTGCGGTGCTGGTCTGGGTCACGTGTCTGGCGCTCGCGCTGCGTCGTCACTTCGCCGAGGCGATCGCGCTGATCGCCGGAGCCGTCGTGCTCTACCTCGGGGTGCACCTCGCCAAGGCGGGCGTGGATCGCCCGCGGCCGGCGATGCCGCTGGTCGGAGCGCAGGGCCCGAGCTTCCCGAGTGGTCACGCCGCCTATTCGACGGTCTGGGTGGCCGTGGCAGTGGTCGTAGCCCGCGCGCTGCCGGGCATCGCGAGCCGCGCCGCACTCGTGACCGGCGGACTGGTGACCGCGGTGGTGGTGGGCCTGTCGCGGATCTACCTGCGCGTGCACTTCTGGTCCGATGTCGCTGCCGGTTGGGGCCTCGGGGCGGCCGCGCTCGGCTCGTGCGCCGCCGTGGCGTTGGTCGTCGACTACATCCGCAACAATGCCCCGGAGCCCGACCCCGACCTGCGACCCACGTGAACTTCGATCTGAGCTCCACCCAAATCGCGATCGCGGCAGCGGCGGGGATCGTCGGCGCCGGCTACATCGCCTTCATCCTGGTGCCGGCGGTCCGGGCCTATGGACGGGTGTGGGAGCGCTTTGCGGCGGGGGTGCTCACCCTCTACATCCTCGGCACGCTTGTGGGCATCGGGGCCGCCGTCGGCCTCGCGGTCGTCTGGTCCTATGACCAGTACGGCTGACAGACCGAGCCCCTCGGCCCGGATCGACCTACACTTGCGCGGTGAACGCGGGGGCTCCCCAGCCTGAGTCCGTACCCGCCGGCCCGGTGCTCGATGCCTTCGCGGAGGTGTCGGAAGCGGTGGAGTCCGGTGCCGGGATCCCTGCCGTGGCACGGGCCGCGGCCCACGCGCTCGAGGCAAGCGTCGTGGTGCTCGACGGCCGCTCAAGCGTGCTGGCCGTGGCGTGTCAATCGCCCGAGGACGAGCGTGGGGTGCTCGCCGGGGAGGGCGCCACCGAGATCTCCCAGCTGCGCGTGGCTGACGAGTCGGTCGGCCGGCTCCATCTTCGCCCGCGCGGCGCGCCGCCCGCAGCAGTGCTGCTGCGGATGGTAACCACGCTGATCGCCCAGGAGGTAGATCGCGCCGGCGCGCCCGACCGGGCCAGCGAAGCCGCAATTGCCGACTTTCTCTCGGACATGTTCTCGCGCACGGTCACCGACCGGGCCAACATCCTGGCCAGGGCCGAGGAGCTGGGGTGTGACCTGTCCGAGGGCGCCAGCGTGATAGTGGCCCGTGCTCGCCCGCGCCAGGCCGAGGATGGCGACTGGCGCACGCGGGTGCTCGCCGTCGCCCAGCGCGGGGCGCGCGGATCCGATCGGACCTGCCTGGCGGCGACCATCGAGATGGGTCCCGCCCGCACGCGGGTGGACGCCGGCGGTCAGAAGCGCCTGCTTCGACCCGAGCCCGAGGTCGCGATTCTGGCGCCGGGCCCGGGGGTGGAGTCCGCTGCCCAGACCGCCGACGCCGTGCGCCACGAGCTCGAGCTCGGCTTGGCCCACTACGGGGTCGTGGTTGCCCTCAGCAGGCCGGCAACGGATTCCACCGACCTGCACCGAGCCGCCTCGGAGGCCCTCATGGCCGCCAACGTGGCCGAGGCACGTGGCGTGGACCGGCTCTCCTTCGACGAGACAGGCGCCTACCGCCTGCTGCTGCCAGCCATGAGCGAGGACCCCGCCGAGCTGCGCCGCTTTCACGAGGAGACCGTGCAGCCGCTGGTGGAGTACGACCAGCAGTACGAGACCGACCTCGTGCACACGCTCGAGTCGTTTCTCGAGGCCGACGGCAACGTGGCCAAGACGGCCGAGAAGCTGTTCACCCATCGCCACACGGTTCGCTACCGGCTCGACCGCGTGCGCGAGCTCAGCGGCCTGGACGTGAGCTCCACCGACGGGCGCGAGCGCCTGAGCCTGGGCCTGAAGTCCATGCGCGTGCTCGGGATCGCCCCGCCCTCGGGGCCGGCGTCCGAGGCCGGCGCGCGCGGCGGCCGCGTGCTCCGTGAGGAGAAGGACCGCTAGCGATGCCCCCGACGGACCCGGCGTCCATGCCGGCCCCGATCCGCGGGTGGCGCTGCGCGAGCAGGCCGAGCTTGACGCGGGAGAGCGGGCCGAGCTGGACGACCGCCTCGATGCGATGGACGCGCGTTCGCCGCGCGGACCGTGGACCCGGCAGACGCTGCGCGCTATCGGCGAGCGACCAGGTGCGCGCGCGCCCGACCTGGCGGCGGCCGCCGGGGTGGAGACCAAGCGGTACAAGACCGACGTGCGCAAGCTCAAGGAGCTCGGGCTGAACGAGAGCCTGGAGGTGGGCTACCGACTGTCGCCGCGGGGGAAGGCGTTGCGCGAGTCGTAGCTGGGGGGCAGGGAATCGAACCCCGATTGCCAGGACCAAAACCTGGTGTCTTGCCGTTAGACGACCCCCCAAGGCCGCGCCCCCAGGATACGGCGTAGGCTGGGCGCCATGCTCGATCACATAGGCCTCGACGTCGCGGACTATGAACGCAGCAAGGCGTTCTACATCCCGGTGCTCCAGACGCTGGGGATGGAGCTGCTGATGGAGCCGGCGCCCGTGGTCGGGGGGTTCGGCTTTCGCTCCGAGCAGAAGCCGTTCTTCTGGATTGGCTGTCGCGAGCGGCCGCCCCAGAGCGGCGTGCACGTCGCGTTCCAGGCGGGATCGCGCGAGATCGTCGACGCCTTCCACGCGGCGGCGCTGGGGACCGGCGCCACCGACAACGGCGGGCCGGGCGTGCGCGAGCTGTACCACCCCAGCTACTACGGGGCGTTCGTGCTCGATCCCGACGGCAACAACGTCGAAGCCGTCAGCCACAGCCCGGCGGAGTAGGCTGACCGCTCATGTCCGAGCGGCTCACCGTGCTCGTCATGGCAGCAGGACGCGGCACCCGCATGCGTTCTCCGTTGCCGAAGGTCCTGCACCCCGTCTGCGGCAAGCCGATGGTGGAGTGGGTGATCGATGCTGCCCGGACGGCGGGCACCGACGAGGTCGTTTGCATCACCCGCCCCGGCGACGGCGTGGCCGATGGCCTCCCGGATGATGTGACCGCCGTCGAGCAGCGTGAGGGCGAGGGCACCGCGGCGGCAGTGCTCGCCGCGCGCGAGGCCGTGGGCGACCGCGGCGAGGTGGTCGTGCTATCGGGCGACGTGCCGCTGCAGTCGGCAGAGCTGATCGCCGCGCTGGTGGCCACCCACCGCCACCAGGGCGCGGCGGCCACGCTGTTGACCACCGCGAACCTCGATCCGACCGGGTACGGGCGGGTGGTGCGCGCTGCCGACGAATCCATCGAGCGGATCGTGGAGACCAAGCACAGCGAGGGCGTCTCGGCCGAAGAGCTGGCCATCCGCGAGATCAACATCGGTACCTACGTATTCGCCGCGGCCGAGCTGTGGACCGCGCTCGACCAGGTCGGCCTCGAGCACTGTGAGCGCTACCTGCCAGGTGTGCTGCCGGTGCTGCTCGCGCGCGGTCTCGGGGTGGCCGCCCACCAAACCGACGACGTGCGCAGCGCGATGGGCGTGAACGACCGCGCAGGGCTGATGGCGGTGGAAGAGATCGCTCAGCGCCAGATCCTCGAACGGCACGCCCTGGCCGGGGTGACGTTCGAGGCTCCGGCCAGCATCCGCGTGGAAGCCGGCGTGACCATCGGCGAGGACACCGTGATCGGAGCGTCGACCACCCTGTGCGGCGCCACCACGATCGGCTCGCGCTGTCGGATCGGACCGGCCACCACGATCACCGACAGCGCGTTGGGCGATGCCATCGCGGCACCGCACTCCTTCCTCGTGCAGGCCACGGTGGAGGACGGCGCGAGCCTGGGTCCCTTCGCCTATCTGCGCCCGGGCGCCCATGTCGGCCCCGGCGCCAAGGTCGGCACGTTCGTCGAGGTCAAGAACTCCGAGATCGGCGCCGGCGCCAAGGTGCCCCACCTGTCCTACATCGGCGACGCCGACATCGGCGATAACAGCAACATCGGCGCCGGCAACATCACCGCGAACTACGACGGCAAAGACAAGCACCGGACCACGATCGGATCGTGTGTGCGCACCGGCGTGGACACCGCCTTCGTCGCGCCCGTGACCATCGGGGACGGGGCGTACACTGGCGCCGGGTCGGTCATCACCGAAGACGTGCCGGAGGACGCCCTGGGGATGGCCCGGTCCAAGCAGAGAAACATCGAGGGTTTCGCCAACCGCAAGAAGGAGCGCAGTTGAGCAGCTTGGGCATCCAGTCGGCGCCGGCACCGGGCTCGTTCATCCCGGCCGACTACGACAAGCGCTTGATGATCGTGTCGGGCCGCGCCAGCCTGGACCTGGGGGCCCGGATCGCCCAGCGGCTCGGGGTCGGTCTGACCGACGCGGGACTCAAGACGTTCTCCGACGGCGAGGTCTACTGCCGTTACGCCGACTCGATCCGCGGCGCCGACCTGTTCATCGTGCAGTCCACGTGCGGCTCCGAGCGCGAGGGCCTGACCGTGAACGATGCTCTGATGGAGCTGTTGGTCATGGCCCACGCCGCCAAGCACGCTTCGGCGCATCGCATCATCGCCGTGACACCGTGGTACGGCTACTCGCGCCAGGACAAGAAGTCCGCGCCGCGCGAGCCGATCACCGCCCGCTTGGCCGCCGAGCTGCTCGAGACCGCCGGCGTGGACCGCGTCGTCACCATGGACCTGCACGCCGGCCAGGTGCAGGGGTTCTTCTCAAAGCCCGTGGACCACATGACCGCCATGCCGATACTCACCCAGTACGTGCAGGATCAGCTCGGGGGCGACGACCTCGTGATCATCGCTCCCGACGCCGGTCGCGTGAAGCTGGTGCGCAAGTTCGCCCAGAAGGTCGGTGCGCCCTACGCGCTGCTCGAGAAGGAGCGCCCGGCCCACCATGTGGCCGAGATCGGGTACGTGATCGGCGACGTGCACGGCAAGCGCGCCGTGATCGTCGACGACATCATCGACACCGGCGGCACCCTCAGCGCCTCGGCCCAGACGGTGCTCGACGAGGGCGCGAAGGAGGTGCACGCGGTGGCCACCCACGGCATCTTCTCCGGCCGGGCGTTCGAGACGTTGGGCAAGTCGCCGCTGGCGTCGATCACCGTCACAGACACCGTGCCGCTGGCCGAGGGTGCCCCCGAGCACATCAAGGTGCTCACCACCGCCGACATCCTGACCGACTCGGTGCGCCGCATCTTCACCGACGACTCTGTCTCCGAGATCTTTCAGGGCGAGAACCAGCTCTTCTGAGAGCCGGTGGAGCGCGCCTCGCGCTAGACTCGCCCGTCGCATGGCTGACCGTCCCTCACTCCACGTAGAAGAGCGCGCCGAGCACGGCTCGCGCGAATCCCGGCGCCTGCGCCGCGACGGCAAGGTTCCGGCAGTGCTGTACGGGGCCAGCCATCCCGATCCCGTGTCGCTGAAGGTCGGGGCGCTCGACCTGCGCCGCCTGCTGGCAAAGGGCGCGGCGCTGTTCGACGTCGAGATCGGCGGCGAGAAAAAGGTCCCGGTGATCCTCAAGGACCAGCAGCTGCATCCGGTCCGCGCAGATGTCATGCACGTCGACTTTCTCGAGGTCCGCCTCGACGAGAAGATCCAGTCGACGGTGTACGTCGAGCTGATCGGCGGCGACGACTCGCCGGGGGTCAAGGCCGGCGGCGTGCTCGACCAGCCGACCCGCGAGCTGAACATCGAGGCGCTGCCGACAGACATCCCGGAGCTCATCGAGGTCGATGTGTCCGCGATGGAGATGGGCGACACGATGACGCTCGAGTCCGTGCAGTCGCAGTCGGGCGTCGAGTTCCTGGACGAGGCTGAGGAGACCGTGATCGCAACCGTCATCCTGCCGACCGTCGAGGAGGAGCCCGAGATCGAGGAAGAGACCGAGCTGATCGGCGAGGACGGCGAAGCCGTCGAGGCCGAGGGCGACGGCGCCGGGGAGTCCTCAGAGGGCTCCGACGATTCCTCCGACTCCTAGGCGCGCTTGGCACTGCTCCGGCGGGACCGGGGTGACGGCGCGGGTCGCGTCGACTGGCTGATCGCCGGTCTTGGCAATCCGGGGGCGCAGTACGAGCGCACCCGCCACAACGTTGGGTTTGAGGTGGTTGCGCTCCTCGCGGAGCGATGGGAGCTGCCCCGAGGCAAGAAGCGCTACGCGGGGCTCTACACCGACGGTCGCACGGGGCCGGGCGGGCCGCGCGTCGGGCTGCTGCTGCCCCAGACATTCATGAACGACGTCGGCAACTCGGTCGGCCCTGCGCGCGGGGCGGTCGGGGTCGACCTCGACCGCATCGTGGTCGTGCACGACGAGATCGACCTGCCGTTCGGACGGATCGAGGGCAGGCTCGGGGGCGGTCTCGCCGGCCACAACGGCCTCAAGTCGCTCAAGCGCGGGCTGGGCGACGCAGCCTTTCACCGGATCCGTGTGGGGGTGGGGCGGCCCGACACGACCGACCCCGAGATCGTCTCGGCCTACGTGCTCGGGCGCTTCCGTGAGTCAAGGGACGAGGTCCACGCGCTGGTCGAGGCCGCGGCCGACGAGACCGAGCGGCTGGTCGGGGCAGCGAGCACGCGGGCGAGCTAGAAGCCCTCGACGGGCTCGACGAGTCCGCGGCTCACGAGCTGGCGGACCGTCGACGCCACGAGGTGCTCCACATCCGCCACACCGGTGTCGGGCAGCGATGTGGCCAGTCCCGGGACGGCATCGGCCGGGGTTTCGCCGCCCTCGAGCCCGACGAGCACCGCAGCAGCTGCGCCGTCGAGCTCGCCTCCGAGGCCGGCGGAGTGTTCGAGCACGATCGAGAGGCTGTCCTCGCCGTAGTGGCCCTGCTCGCGCGTGCGCTCGCTCACGAGGCGGTGTTCGTCCACGAGCCGGATGGGAGTGGCCATGAGGTCAGCGTCTGAGATCTCGCCGAGCCAGCGTGCGGCGTCGAGCAGCCGGATCACGTGCTCGCCGGCCCGGCCGCTGGGGCCGGTGGCCATCTCCAGGCGGCTGAACAGTGGCTTCTCGTCCACCGATCGGAGGGTCAGCGCGCCCGTGGCGAGCTTGTGGATCTGCTCCTGTTCGAAGTGGGCGGTCCACTCGTCGAGCACGCGTCCGTGCTCCTCCGGGTCGTGCTGGATCGCCACGTTCCACTTGGCCGCGTAGCTCAAGCCGTCCTCGCTGAGGTGGTGCAGTACGAGGGCGTCGCACGCGGTGCCCTCCAGCCACTGCTGCACGGGAGCCGCCCGGGCGTCGAACGGCTCCTCGATCCAGTTGATCAGGAGCTGCGCGAGCCCGCCAGAGGTAAGGTGCGCGGTCGCGCCCACCACCGCATCGCGCGACACGTCGTCGCGTCCCGCGTGCCCATCCCGGTACACGAGCCCGGACTCGGGCGAGATGACGAAGGGCGGGTTGCAGGTGATCAGGTCGAACCGCTCGCCTTTGACGGGCTCGTAGAAGCTGCCTCGTCGGAACTCGATGTTGGCGGTGCCGCTGAGCGCCGCGCTGAGGCGGGCGTAGGCAAGCGCGCGCTCGCTCACGTCGGTTGCCACGACGCGTGTCGCGTGCCGCGCCGCCAGCAGCGCGTGCAGGCCAGAACCGGTACCCACATCGAGCGCCGACCGCACCGGTCGCCTCGGCGTCAGCGACGCCAGCGTCTCGGCCGCGGAGCTGAGCCCGGGCACGACGTCGTCCCCGGACTGCTCCCAGCCGAACGGGTCGTGGGCGAGCAGGATTCCGTCGAACGGAGTGATGCGCACGTGCGCCCGGATCGTGTCCCCGTCGTGCCGGATCCACCCGTCCCGCACGAGGTCTTCGAGCGTCGCGGGGCTCAAGGCGGCGGCGGCCTCGGCGGCGGGGACGGCCTCGCCGAAGAGGAACAGTCGCGCGAGTTGCGCCTGCGTGTTGTGTGCGAGTCGCCGCGACTGCAACGCCACCCCGACGGGGGCGTCCACCGCGCCGCCGAGGGCGACCATCAGCCCGCCGGTGTTGAAGTTCCCGGCATCCAGGGCCTCGGCAACGGCCGCCGCGAGATCGATGGAAGGCACGTCGAAGGCCATGACGCTGGACCCTAGCCGCGGGCAGGTGGCGGCGTTGTCGTGAGTCCGGTAAGAGGCCATTTCCCGCGAAGCGCCGGCCGCAAATAGAATTCTCCGCGGAGTCGCCGTGTGGCAAGTGCTGCGCGGCCTTTTCGCGTGCCCATGTCGCTTCGCCAACTGCTCACATACGCCCAGGAGGACCCCGCCCTCGACGCGCTGGCCGACGCCGCCGCGACCGAACCCCAGCGCGCGTTCGTGTCCGCGAGTCTGCGCCCCTATCTGCTGGCCGCGCTGGCCGATGCCGATCCGGCGCGTCCGGTGCTGATCGTCGCTGGTGACGACCGTCAGGCCCGCGACCTGGCCGCCGACTTGAAGCAGTTCCTCAGCCCGCGCGCCGTGCACCTCTACCCGGCCCGCGGCGTGCAGTATGAGTCCCACCTCGTGCCGCCCCCGCACCTCGTGGGGCTGCGGATCGCCGCGCTGGACGCCCTCCGTGCCGAGCCGCACCCCGAACGCGGCGCGGCGGTCGTGGTGGCAGGCGCGGTCGCGCTGGCCGAGAAGGTCGCCGACCCCGAGCTGCGGCCGCACGGCTTCCACATCGAGAAGGGCGAGCTGCTGGACCTGGACGAGACCGCCGCCCAACTCGTGGTGTGTGGGTACCTGCGCGTGGACCAGGTCGAGGACCGCGGCCAGTTCGCCATTCGCGGCGACATCCTCGACGTCTACCCGGCCACCGAGGAGCGCGCCGTGCGCTGCGAGCTGTTCGATGTCGAGGTGGAACGGCTGACGTTCTTCTCCACCTTCACCCAGCGGTCGCTCGAGGAGGTCGAGACGGTGAGCATCGAGCCGGCCGCCGAGCTGGCGCCCGAGCATCGCGAGCTGGCCGAGATCGCGGCCGGCAGCGAGGAGGGCGAGCGTCCCGACGTCGCCGAGGTGCTTCCCGTCGACCGCTTCGGGGAGGTGCTGGCGCTGCTGCCCGAGTCCGGGCTTGTGGCCATTGCGGCCGAAGAGGAGCTGGCGCCGACGTTGCGCGACTACTGGGACGACGTGACCGCAAGCTTCCACGACGAGGACGCCCACCACCTATACGTGGCACCCGAGCGTCTCGAGGCCGACCTGGACCGGCGGGCATCGATTCGCCTGTCGAGCATCTCGGGCGATCAGCCCCACACGTTTCGCGCACAGGCGGCCGACACCGCTGCGCGGTCGCTGCGCGCGGCCGAGCCCGAGCTCGAGAAGCTCGTGCGCTCGGGCTACCGCACCGTGGTCGCGTGGGCGCGGCGCGGCGAGGGTGAGCGCGCGGCCTACAACCTCGACCGGATCCAGGCGGCGTTCCTGAACGGGGGCGAGGCGCCCCACGACCCCGGGCTGTCGTTTACGACGGCCAGCCTCCGCGAGGGCTTCCTCTCGCCCCAGCTCAAGCTTGCGATCATCCCCGAACACCGCCTGCTGCGGCGCCGGCGTGCCGAAGACAGGGCGCGGCCGAGCACCGGTGCGGGCGCGATGGCGAGCTTCAGCGATTTGCGCGCGGGCGGGGTGGTGGTGCACGAAGACCACGGCGTCGGACGCTTCACCAAGTTCGAGACAAAGACTGTCGGGGGCATCACCCGCGACTACATCGAGCTCGAGTTTCGCGATGGCGACCGCGTGTTCGTGCCTTCGGACCAGCTGCACAAGATCAGCCGCTACCTCGGCGCCGACTCCGCCGAGCCCCAGCTCTCCAAGCTCGGGGGCAAGCAGTGGGAGCAGCAGAAGATGCGCGCGCGGCGCGCGGCGGAGGCGCTGGCGGGAGAGCTGATCAACCTCTACGCCGAGCGCAAGCGCCGCGCGGGCTATGCCTATCCCACCGACGGCGAGTGGCAGGTTGAGTTCGAGGCGGCCTTTCCCTACCGCGAGACGCCGGACCAGTTGGACGCGATCGAGGCCGTGCGTGCCGACATGGAGGAGGCGCGCCCGATGGACCGCCTGATCTGCGGCGACGTCGGGTATGGCAAGACCGAGGTGGCGCTGAGGGCGGCCTTCAAGGCAGCGGCAGACTCCAAGCAGGTGCTTTTCCTGGTGCCGACCACCGTGCTCGCCCAACAGCACTTCGGCACCTTCTCCGAACGGCTGCGCGACTACCCGTTCCGAATCGAGGTGGCGTCGCGCTTCCAAAGCGCCGCCGAGACCCGCGCAGTGCTCAAGGACTTCGAGGAGGGCAAGGTCGACGTGCTGGTGGGCACCCACCGGCTGCTGTCGCGCGACGTGCGGCCAAAGGACCTCGGCCTGCTCATCGTCGACGAGGAGCAGCGCTTCGGCGTGAAGCAGAAAGAGCTTCTGCGCCAGCTGCGCCTGCGCGTGGACGTGATCTCGCTGTCGGCCACGCCTATCCCGCGGACGCTGCAGATGTCCCTGGCGGGGCTGCGCGACATATCGGTGATCGAGACCCCGCCCGAGGGCCGCCGGCCGGTGCGCACCTACGTCGGCGACTACGACGAGGACCTGGTCAGTCAGGCGATCCGGCGCGAGCTCGAGCGCAAGGGCCAGGCCTACTTCCTGCACAACCGCGTGGACAGCATCGAGGAGACGGCCGAGCGGGTGCGCGCGATGGTGCCCGGCGCCCGCGTCATCGTTGCCCACGGCCAGATGGAGGAGAAGCAGCTCGAGCAGGTGATGCTCACATTCCTGCGCGGCGAGGCCGACGTCCTGGTGTGCACCACGATCATTGAGTCGGGCCTCGACATCTCGTCGGCGAACACCCTGATCGTCGAGCGTGCCGACGAGCTCGGGCTGTCCCAGCTCTATCAGATCAGGGGCCGCGTGGGGCGGTCTTCTGAGCGCGCTTACGCCTACCTGCTCTACCCCTCGATGGCGGCGCTCACCCAGGACGCGTCGGCACGCCTATCCACGCTGTCGGACTACACCGAGCTGGGCTCGGGGTTCAAGATCGCCATGCGCGACCTGGAGATCCGCGGGGCGGGCAACCTGCTGGGCGACGAGCAGTCGGGCCACGTCGCGGCCGTTGGCTTCGAGCTCTACGTATCGATGCTCGATGACGCGGTCAATGCGTTGGCCGCGGACTCCTCTGAGGAGGCGCCCGAGCCGGTCCGGCTAGACGTGCCCATCGATGCCTACGTGCCCGGCGACTACGTGCCTTACGAGGCGGCCAAGATCGAGATTCACCGCAGGGTGGCGGGCGCGCGCGAGATCGCCGACCTGATCGTGCTTCGCGAGGAGCTCGCAGACCGGTTTGGGCCCGTGCCGGAGGCCTTGGACAACCTGATCCGAGTCCAGGACGCGCGGATAAAGCTCGGCCGCGCCGGCGCGCGCAGCGTCGACTTCGCCGGCGGCCGGCTGTCAGTGGCGCCGATCGACCTGGACTCGCGGCGGGTCAAGATCCTGCGAGCGCGGATCCCCGAGGCCGTCTACGAGTCGGGACGCAGCACGGTGCGCGTGCGCGTGCCCGAAGACCCGGCGGAGCGGTTCCCCGCGGTGGTGCGGGCCGCCGAGGCGATCCTCGAGGCGGCCAGCACGCCTGACGAGGATTGATGGCGCGTTCGCTACCATCCGCCGCTGCCGCGCCGACATAGACCAGTCCTTGCCTCATCGCTGATCTTCAGACGCGCTTGAGAATTTCGCCCTAGACACCGGGAAATGAACTTGCCTCGATTCACCCTTTCACGCCCACTTGCGACTGTTGCGCTTGCCGGCACATGTGCTGCCGTGGTCCTTGGCTGTGGCAATGGCGTGCCCGCGAACAGCGTCGCCAAGGTCGGCGATTCGACCATCACCAAGACCGACTTCAACCACTGGCTGAAGAACGCCTCGTCGGGTCAGCAGCAGGGCGGCGCAGGGGTCGTGCCCGATCCCCCCGACTACTCCAAGTGCGTCGCCGGGCTCAAGAAGCAGGGTGGTGCCGCCGCCGGCAAGCAGTCAACCGCCACGTTGAAGAAGCAGTGCAAGACCCAGTACGACCAGCTCAAGGGCGAGGTGATGCAGTTCCTGGTCCAGGCCCAGTGGGTCCAGCAGGAGGCCAAGTCGCGTGACGTGAAGGTGACCGACGCCGAGGTCAAGCAGGCGTTCGCCAGCGAGAAGAAGAAGGCCTTCCCCAAGGAGGCCGACTACAAGAAGTTCCTGAAGACCTCCGGCATGAACGAGGATGACATCCTCTTCCGTCTGAAGCTCGACCAGCTCCAGACCAAGCTGACCAAGAAGGTCACGGCCGGGAAGGTCAAGGTCACCGACGCCGACGTCAAGGGCTACTACGCCAAGAACAAGGCGCGGTTCGCGCAGCCCGAGCAGCGCGACTTAAATGTGGTGCTCACGAAGACCAAGGCAAAGGCCGATCAGGCCAAGAGCCAGCTGGCCGGTGGCAAGAGCTTCAAGGTCGTGTCCAAGAAGCTGTCGATCGACCAGGCGTCCAAGGCGCAGGGCGGGAAGCTGCCGGCGTTGGTCAAGGGCAAGCAGGACCCGGCGCTCGACAAGGTCGCCTTCACCGCGAAGAAGGGCAAGCTCAAGGGCCCGGTCAAGACCCAGTTCGGCTACTACGTCTTCAAGGTGGCGAAGGTGACGAAGGCCTCGCAGCAGACCGAGGCCCAAGCCGCCGACACGATCCGCAACCTGCTCAAGTCGCAGCGCCAGCAGAAGGCGCTCAACTCGTTCGTCAAGGACTTCCGCAAGAGGTACAAGGGCAAGACCAACTGCGCGAAGGACTTCCGGATCGCTGAGTGCAAGAACGCGCCGAAGAACTCCACCAACACCGCCGCCGGCGGCGCGGCCCAGCAGCAACAGCAGGTGCCCCAGCAGGGTGGCGGCGCGGCGCCGCAGCAGGTGCCCCAGCAGGGTGGCGGCGCGGCACCCCAGCAGGTGCCCCAGCAGGGTGGCGGCGCAGTGCCCCAGCAGGGTGGCGGCGCGGCGCCCCAGCAGGTTCCGCCCCAGCAGGGCAGCGGCGCAACCCCGCAGACGCCAAGCAGCCCGACCCCGTAGTGCCGCGCACCAGGCGGGCCTGAGCGCAAACCGTGGCCGACCCCGCGGAAGCGCTGGCCCGCCTGGACGCGATCACACGGCGGCTGCGCGTGGAGTGCCCGTGGGACCGCGACCAGGACGAGCGCTCGATCGTCCCCCACACGGTGGAGGAGGCATACGAGTTGGCCGATGCGGCCCGCACCGGTGACGACGCAAAGATGCTCGACGAGCTCGGCGACGTGCTCTTCCAGGTCCAGTTCCTGGCGCTCCTGCTCGAGGAGCGCGGGGCCGGCAGCATGGCCGAGGTGGCCGACCAGCTCATCGAGAAGCTGATCCGGCGCCACCCGCACGTGTTCGGCGAGGAGTCCGCGCGTAGCGTGGCAGTTCATGGCCGGCCGGATGGAGGCCCCCGCAATCAAGAATCAGGACAGGATGTCCTGATCAGCAATCCCGACACCGAGGAGAAGGTGCGGCGAAACTGGGATGCCATCAAGGCCGGCACCGAGGGCGGCGGCCTGTTCGGGGACTTGCCGGATACGCTGCCCGCGACCCTCTACGCCAAGAAGGCCCAGCGCCGTGGCGCGCGGGCACCGACGGCCCCGCCGCCCGTGACCGACGTGAGCACCGCCGCCCGGGCGCTCGTGGCCGCCGAGGGTCGAGAGGCATCGGACCAGGCCGCCGGGGATCTGCTCTTCGCCGCGGTGGCAGCGGCAACCGCAGCAGGCGCCGACCCCGAGTTGGCGCTGAGGTCGGCGGCCGCCAGGCACATCAAACGAGTACAGGAGATCCAGACCGACCCGTGAGCCAGATCGCCGATGTACACGCCCGCCAGATCTTGGACAGCCGGGGCAACCCGACCGTCGAGGTCGAGGTCGCGCTCGAGTCGGGCGCCTCAGGGCGCGCCGCGGTGCCCTCGGGCGCCTCGACGGGAGAGTTCGAGGCCGTCGAGCTGCGTGACGGCGGCGAGGCCTGGGGCGGCAAGGGCGTGACCCAGGCGGTGGCCAACGTCAACGGTGAGCTTGCCCAAGCGGTCGCGGGGCGCGACGCCTCCGATCAGCCCGGGCTCGACCGCGCGATGATCGCGCTCGACGGCACCGACAACAAGGGCCGGCTCGGCGCAAACGCCATCCTCGGCGTATCGCTGGCAGCGGCCAAGGCCGCGGCCGCGGACGCCGGTCAGCCGCTGTGGCGCCACCTTGGTGGCGAGCGGGCATCGGTCCTGCCCGTCCCGATGATGAACGTGCTCAACGGGGGCGCTCACGCCGACAACAAGGTGGACTTCCAAGAGTTCATGGTCGTCCCGGCGGGTGCGCCCACCTTCGCCGAGGCGCTGCGCATGGGTGCCGAGATCTTCCACGCCCTGAAGAAGACCCTCAGCGCACGTGGGTTGGCAACGGCCGTCGGCGACGAGGGCGGCTTCGCGCCGGACTTCGGCTCCAACGAGGAGGCGCTGTCCGCGCTGATCGACGGCATCGAGGCCGCGGGCCACACGCCGGGCACCGACGTGTCCATCGCCCTCGATCCGGCCACCAGCGAGATCTTCGACGGCGGCGTCTACAAGCTCGAGCACGAAGGACGCGACCTCTCGGCGCAGGACATGGCCGCCTACTGGGCTGATCTGGCCGGGCGCTATCCGATCGTCTCGATCGAGGACGGCATGGACGAGGAGGACTGGGACGGCTGGAAGGCCCTCACCGACACGATCGGCGATCGCGTGCAGCTGGTCGGCGACGACCTGTTCGTCACCAACACCGAGCGGCTCAAGCACGGGATCGACCTCGGGGTGGCCAACTCGATCCTCATCAAGGTCAACCAGATCGGAACGCTTACCGAGACGCTCGAGGCCGTGGCGATGGCCCGTGAGGCCGGCTACACCGCCGTCATGTCTCACCGCTCCGGTGAGACCGAGGACACCACCATCGCCGACCTCGCGGTGGCCACCGGCTGTGGGCAGATCAAGACCGGTGCGCCGTCGCGGTCCGATCGCGTGGCCAAGTACAACCAACTGCTGCGCATCGAAGAGGCGCTCGGCGACGCCGCCACCTACCCGGGGCAAAGCGCCTTTTCCGGATAGCCGGAAGGAAGCCGGCCGGTGGCCGCGAAGGGGGCGGTGTGGCTCGCGCTTCCGCTTCAGCTCCCGCACGCCGCAAGCCGCGTGCGCGACCGGCGAGGGGCGGGGTCCGCTGGGACAAGCTCAGCCGGGCGGCGCTGCTCGGCACGCTCGGGGTCATCCTGCTGCTCTACATCTCGCCCGCCAAGCACTGGGTCGAGACGTCTGGCAACGCTCGCGCGCAGCGAGGCGAGCTGCGTGACCTCACCGCGGAGAACCGGAAGCTCAAGCTGCGCGTGCGCACGCTGCGCGATCCCGGCGCACTCGAACAGGAGGCCCGGCGCCTCGGCATGGTGCGCGAGGGCGAGCGCAGCTTCGTGATCGAGAACCGGTGAGGGACGGTCCGGTGCCCGCCGGCGCCGCTAGTTCTCTCTGAAGTACATCCGGCCGCCGGCGAAGTCAGACGCCTCACGGCTGTAGCGCGCGAACGCGGCGTCTACGACCACCACCGTGTCGAGGCCCGACCACCGGCGGGCCGCGACGTCCTCGGCCCAGTCGGTGCCCGCGGCGTAGAGGCCGGCGAGCTCACGGATCTCAAAGCTCGACCCCAGCCGCCGGCGTAGCTCGTCGAGCACTCCGAGCATCGCGCGCTCGAGGTGGGCGCGGTCAGCCGGCTCGGTGTCCCTCAGACGGCGCTCCCCGTCGTCCCACTGGTACAGCGCGTTGTCAATCGTCGGAGGAATCTCCGCTGCGCGTGATCACGATGCGGTCGGCCTCGATGCTGACGGTGACCGTCCGGTGACCGGCCCAGTGCTCGGCATAGACGGGGTCATCCTGGACGGAAGGGTCGAGCCATAGCCCGTAGCCCTCCTCGCCGTGGTCGAAGGTGCCTTCCAGCGGCTTGCGCTGGCGGCCGCGGCCGCGCCCGCCTCGGCGTCCGCGACGGCGCCTTGGCGCCTTGCCCTCTTCGTCATCGTCATCGGAGTCCGAGTCGTCGCGGGAGTCGTCTGGGTCTTCGTCCGGTTCGTCCGGGGCGTCGGCCTCGGCCTCGAGCGCGGCGGCTACCGCCGCTTCGTCCTCGGCCCGGAGGTCAGGCTCCTCCTCCTCGACGCGCGGCCCGAAGAGATCGGACTCCGCACCGGCGGCCTCCTCTCCGGGGGCGAGATCGTGCTCGCGCTTGAACGCGGCGATGTCCTTGACGGACACCTCGAGCTGATGTGCGATCCAGGCGTCGGTGCGGCCCTGACGGACCCACGTTCGAATCTGGTTGAGCTGTGGTTTGAGCGATCGGCGTGCCAAGAGGGGGGGCAGATTACCAGTGCGGAGACCGCCGACAGCCCCTTGCCCGGTGGTGGCCTTCGTTCAACCGGGACGAACGCGGCGACGCTCGTGCATACTGGACGCGTCCTCGAATGTTGCGCGTCGCCCGCACGGCGGTCTGCAAAGCCCAGGGAGGGAGGCCCCTGAGTTGCTGGTCCTTACACGGAAGGCCAATCAGAGCATCATGATCGGTGACGGGATCGAGGTATCGGTCCTGGCGGTCATGGGCGAGAAGGTGCGCATCGGCATCGAGGCACCCCGCTCGGTCCCGGTCTTTCGCCAAGAGGTGTGGATCGAGATCCAGCGCGATCGGGAAGGCGGCAGCGGCGACGAGGCCGCCACCGAGGCCAAGGCGGTCCAGGATGCCCTGGACGGCTTGAAGAACGACTGAGCGTCTAGCTGGCGATCCAGGCCAGGGCCTGGAACATCACCAGGGTAACGATCACCGTGGTGGCGAGGATCGTGAGGCACAGCGCGGCGAAGCGGGCCGTGCCCGCCTTGTGAACACGCTCGACGCGGCGGGCGCGCGAACGGTGCACGGCATTGCGACGCAGGTGCTCTCGGCGCACGATGGAGTCGGCCGCTTCCTCCCGGAAGTCCGCCTCGTACTGCGCGAGTGATTGCCGCATACGCATGATTCGTTGCAGACCCTACCGGATGCCCTACGGATGCCTTTCGGACGGGATGGATGCCCTACGGACGGGATGGGCATCCATGCCCATCCCGTAGACGGCGGCCGCACTCAAATCACGGCGACCCCACTCAAGTCAGCTACGCAACGGTCACCTTGTCGTTCAGGTAGACGTCCTGGATCGCGTTCAGCAGCGCGACGCCCTCGTGGGTGGGGCGCTGGAATGCCTTGCGCCCCGAGATCAGGCCCGTGCCGCCGGCCCGCTTGTTGATCACGGCGGTACGCACCGCCTCGGCCAGGTCGCTCTCTCCGGAGGACGCCCCGCCGCTGTTGATCAGGCCGTTGCGGCCCATGTAGCAGTTGATCAGCTGGTAGCGGGTCAGGTCGATCGGGTTTTCGGTGCTCAGGTTGTCGTACATCGCGGCGCTGGTCTTGCCGAAGCCGATGGTCTCGAAGCCGCGGTTTATCTCGGGCAGCTTCTGCTTGATGATGTCGGCTTCGATCGTTACGCCCATGTGGTTGGCTTGGCCGCTCATGTCCGCGGACAGCGAGTAGTCGGTGCCGTCGACTTTGAAGTCGTCGTTGCGCAGGTAGCACCACAGCACGGTGAACATCCCGAGCCGGTGGGCCTCCTCGAATGCCCGCGAGGTCTCGACCAGCTGGCGACGGCCTTCGGGGCTGCCGAAGTAGATCGTCGCGCCCACGCCCGCGGCACCCATGTCGTAGGCGCGCTGGACGCTGCCGAACATCACCTGGTCAAACGAGTTCGGATAGGTGAGCAGCTCGTTGTGGTTGAGCTTGACGATGAACGGGAGCTTGTGGGCGTACTTGCGACTCACCGCACCCAGGACGCCGAGCGTGGAGGCCACGGCGTTGCAGCCGCCCTCGAGCGCGAGCTCGACGAGGTTGGCCGGGTCGAAGTACGCGGGATTGGGGCCGAAGCTCGCACCGCCGGAGTGCTCGATTCCCTGGTCGACGGGCAGGATGCTCACGTAGCCCGTGCCGCCCAGGCGGCCGCTGTCGGCCAGCCACTGCAGGTTGCGAATGGTGCGGGTCGACCGGTCGCTGTCCACCAGCGTACGGTCCAGGAAGTCGGGCCCCGGCAGGTAGAGCTGGGACTTGTCGACGGTCTTGCAGGTGTGGTTGAGCAGCGAGTCGGCGTCGTCTCCGAGGAGCTCCTCGAGTGAGGCGTCTGAGTGCGGGGAAGTCTGTTCTGCGGTGGCCACGTGGTCTCCTCTCGGGTGCGTCCTTTCGTTGCACTCTCACTCTAGGGCTGTTCCCCAACAGGCGCCCAGGGCGCTGCCGGGGCGCTGGGTAGGCTCCCGCGCATGGACCACAGCTTCACCGGCCCCTCCTACACGCTTGGCATCGAAGAGGAGCTGATGATCGTGGACGCCGAGACCCTCGATCTGACCAATTCGATCGAGGCGATGCTCAAGGATCTGGAGGACATCGGCACCGCCGGCGATGTCAAGCCCGAGTTGATGGAGTCGGTGTGCGAAGTGGCCACGACCCCCTGTCGCGACGCCGCCGAGGCGGGGCGCCAGCTTGCCGACCTGCGCAACACCGTCCAGGACGTGGCCGCGCAGCGCGGCCTTGCGATCGGCGCCGCCGGCACCCACCCATTCGCCCTGTGGGAGGACCAGCGGATCGTGTCCCGGCCGCGTTACCGCGACCTGATTCGCGGTCTGCAGTTCGTGGCCCGCCAGGAGCTGATCTTCGGCATCCACGTGCACGTGGGAATCGACGACCCCGACAAGGCCATCCACGTGGTCAACGGCATGCGCGTGCACCTGCCGGTGCTGCTCGCGCTGTCGGCCAACTCCCCGTTCTGGCGCGGCCAGTCCACCGGCATGCTCTCGGCGCGCACGCCGATCTTCAGGGCGTTTCCGCGCGTCGGCGTGCCCCCGAGCTACGTCGACTTCGACGACTGGTCGCGACGGATCGCCTTCATGGTCGACTCCGGCACGATCAACGACTACACCTACCTCTGGTACGACGTGCGCCCCCATCCGCTGTTCGGCACTGTCGAGATCCGGGTGATGGACTCTCAGACCCGGCTGGAGCACACCACTGCGCTTGCGGCGCTGGTCCAGGCCATGGTCAAGGAGCTGGCGGAGCACTTCGAGAGCGGCGAGGAGCTGTCGCACTACCCGTACGAGATGCTCGACGAGAACAAGTGGCTGGCTGCGCGCCACGGCCTCGAGGGCGAGGTCGTGGATCTCCCCAGCAAGGACCGCGTCTCGACGCTGGCGCTGGCGCGGCGGCTGTGCGACCGCCTTCGGGGCCATGCGCAGGACCTCGGGTCGGGCAACGAGTTCGAGGCGATCGAGGATCTGCTGGCAAGGGGCAACGGCGGGTCGCGCCAGATAGTGGTCTATGAGGCCAATCACGACCTCCACGAGGTGGTCTCAGAGATCGTCGAGAAGACCTCGCCAAGCAGCCCCCCGGACTAAGCCCGCCAAGTACCCTCAGAGGGGTGAGCCAGCCCGACCTCTTCGTCGTCTGCAAGAACTGCGGTTCCGAGGTCAGCCCCTACGTCACCGAGTGCCCGTACTGCGGCCAGCGGGTGCGCAAGCGCGCCCCCAAGCTGGAGCGCGAGGATCGCGAGTCCGAGCCGCGCGCGAAGATCCGCCAGCCGCGGATGCCGTCGCTGTCTCGCCTGCGCCCATCCGAGATCGAGGGCATCGCGCCCGACACGCGGCCGGTGGCCACTCTTGCGCTGATCGCTGCCTCACTGCTGGTGAGCGTCGTGCTCGCGGCGGGTCTCGGCTTCGACGAGGTCGGCGGGCTGATCGTGCCGCTCGACGAGCAGCCGTGGCGCTATGCCACCACCATCTTCGTGCACGACAGTCTCGCCTACCAGTTCGTGGCGCTCATCGCGGTCGGCGTGTTCGGCACCATGCTCGAGCGACGATTCGGTTGGTTCGCCCCGCTCGTGGTCTTCTTCGCCGCGGGCGCGGCCGGCGCGGCCGTCGCGATGGCACTCGACGTGGGCCCGGTCGCGGACTCCACCCCTCTGTACGTGGTGTTCGGCGCCAACGGCTCGGCGCTGGGTCTGCTGGCCGCGTGGCTGGTGGACGATCGCATGGCCGCCCGCCGGGCCGACGACCGCGGCAACGACCTGCTCGGTGCGGCCGTGTTCGCCGCGGTGCTCCTGCTGCTCCCGTTGGCCGTGACCGAGGCCAACCCGGTGGCCGGTCCGGTCGGCGCCGTGGTCGGTGGGGTGTTCGGCCTGCTGCTGCCGCTGGCGTCGCGCCGGTGAGCGAGGACGGCTTCAGCCCTGCCGAGATCGACCGCGCCATCGCGGGCCTCTCCCAGCCGGGCCGGTTCCAGGAGGCCGAAGCGCGCGTGGCCCAGATGGCGCCCGCGCTGCAGCAGATCCTGGCCGAGGCGTTGCACGCCGGCGGCTGGTTCGACGAGGCCCACGACTCACAGATCCGCGCGGCCGCGCACCAACCCGACGAGGCCGAGCGGCTCATGGCCCTGCGAACGCTGCTGGCCGAGGAGACGCGCGTGGGGATGCTGGTGGGCGTGGCGGTCGGCTGGGAACTGGCCCGGGAGCTCGAGATCGAAGTCGGCGACGAGGGCTAACCTCGCCGGCCGGATCAACGTTCAAGCGGAGGAGAGTGCGTATGCCGGATATCGAGTTCAAGGCCAACGGGGGCACGGCGCCCGGATACCTGGCCACCCCCGAGTCGGGAAACGGTCCCGGCGTGGTGGTGCTCCAGGAGTGGTGGGGTCTCGAGGACCACATCAAGGACGTCTGTGACCGCTTCGCCGCGGAAGGGTTCTTCGCGCTCGCGCCCGACCTCTACCGCGGTGAGACCACCACCCAGCCCGACGAGGCCGAGCAGAAGATGATGGCCGTGAACATGGACCAGGCCGAGAAGGACATGAGCGGGGCGGTCGACTACCTGCTCGAGCAGGACGGTGTGACGGGCGACGGCGTCGCAGCCGTGGGCTTCTGCCTCGGCGGCGGCCTGGCGGTGTGGGCGGGCACGATCAACCCCAAGGTCGACGCCGTGGTCTCCTACTACTACGTGATGCCCCACGGCAAGCCGGACTTCTCCAAGCTCGACGCGCCCGTGCTCGGGCACTTCGGGACCGGCGACGACTTCGTGCCGGTGGCTGACGCCGAAGGCCTGCGCGACGAGATCGACGCCGCCACCGACCACGACGTGGAGTTCGAGTTTTACGAAGGTCAGGGCCACGCGTTCTTCAACGACACCGATCGGTTGGGTACCTACGACGAGGGCGCAGCCAAGAAATCCTGGACCCGCACGATCGACTTCCTCAAGTCGGAGTTGCACGAGGCCTGAGGTGGGAATCTCCCCGCGGACATCCGGCGCGGCCCTGGTGGCCGCGGGGTTGATCGCCCTCCCAGGTTGCGGCGGCGACGACGAGAAGAAGGCCGCCTCGACGCCGTCTCGCACCGCTACCACCGACCAGAGGACGGCGGCGACCGAGACCGCCACCGCGCCGCGGACGGTCGAGAAGACCGACGCCACCCCACCGCCCACCGACACGGGCGGCGGTGGGACGGGTGGCACGAGGTCGCCCGAGGACAAGCCGGGCGGCGCGGGCGACGAGCTGCCCAACTCCACCCAGGCGCAGCTGAGCGGCCGCAACGGCAAGATCTTTCCGGCCACGGTGAGCGTGCCGCCCTTCATCGCGATCACGGTGGTGCTGACGGGGGTGGACGGAAAGCCCTACGAGCTGCACGGGGCCGGCAAGACCGTCAAGTCCGGCCAGAGCGTCAGCTTCGACGGGTTGCGCTCCGGCAAGCGGGTGGTGCTCACGGGGCCTCAGGGCCGGGTCGTGATCTCGGCCAACGCCGAGCCGGGCCCCTGAGCGCCAACGAACTGGCCAGCCAGCCAGCTGTTCTCTAGGCTGGCTGACTTCGAGGAGCTGTTCGACCGGATGCTCAAGGACCGCGTCGACCGCCTGGCCGTCGAGCCCGAGGACCTCGAGACGCTTGTCGAGGCCGTGACGCTCTACCACATGGTCATCGAGGGGATGCTGGCGCTTACGGGCCAGCACTTCATCATCGAATACAACGAGTCGCAGGGCACGCTGCCCGGATTCGTCGAGGGCTTCAGCAACGTGGCCCGCGACGAGCATCGCCATGTCGCCTTCGGTGCGCGCTTCCTGCGTGACATGGCCCAGCGCGACCCGATCTACGCCGACGCCATCCAGCGCACGCTGGTCGAGTGCGGCCCCGCCGCAGACGGCGTCCTCACGCCGCCGTGGGCCGCGGACATCGACGACGACACCGAGATCTTCGGCTACACGATCAACGAGACGCGGGCGTTCGCGGTGAAGGCCCTCGAGCGCCGGATGAAGGTCATCGGGTTAACGCCCGTGGGTTAGCGTCGCGGGAGGAGCGCAGCCCAATCCCTGATCCCTACCTGCGGTAGGACAGGCGGGGGAAGCACCGCACCGATCTCATCAAGACATCCGGCCGCCGAGCGGCACATCCGACGAGGGCTGCAGCAGGATCACGCGGCCCTCCCCGTCGGGCACGCCCAGCACCAGGACCTCGGACATCACCGGCCCGATCTGGCGGGGAGGAAAGTTCACGACGCCGAGTACGAGCCGTCCCTCGAGCTCCTCGCGGGAGTAGTTGGTCACCTGCGCCGAGGTGCGCCTGAGGCCGATCTCGGGGCCGAAGTCGACTCGCAGTCTCCACGCGGGCTTGCGGGCCTCCGGAAAGTCCTCGACCGCGACCACGCGGCCGACGCGGATGTCGACCTTGTTGAAGTCCTCGATCGTCGCCACTACGGCAGCGCCACGGACAGCTTCAGCGGCTCGGACTTCGGGCCGTCTGGGGCTGGGACTGGGGCTGTGTCGCGGGCTGCTGCGGCGCCGGCGAGGCCCCGGGGCTGTCGGTCCCGCCGGGCTGGGGGGCGCCCGGCGTCGGCAGCGGCGTGGTACGCGGCGGCAGCGTGGTGGTGCCGCTGTCCTCCTGCGTGGGGGCGGGCGCCACGGGCGTCGGTGCCGGGGCGATGGCCGCGGGCGGCGTGGCAGGCGTCGGGGCCGCCGGGTCGGGGGCGGGAGCCCGCTCCACGGTCTTGACGGGTGGGGGCATCGGTACGCGCTTCTCGGCGGCCAGGGCTGCCGACTTCATTGCGGCGCTCTCACGCTCGGCCGCGGCGGCCTTCCGGGCAGCGGCCAGCTCGGCGGAGGTCTTGGACGCCACGGCGGGCCGGGCGGGCGCCGCGGCGACCGGGCCGGTCTGGAGCGGATCGCGCTTGGCGACTTGCTTGACCTCGACGGCGCCGGCGGTGACGATCACCGCGGCGGCCATCCCGGCCGCCGCCTTCGAGGCCAGGGCCCCGACGCCTGCGGAAATCGCGCTGCTGGCCGCGCCGGACGCGGCCGTGGCCGCGCCGCCTGCCGCGATGCCCGCGCTCGAGGCCGCCATGCCGCCGCCCGCCGTGCTGGCGGCACCGCCGGCAGCGGCGCCACCGCCGAAACCGAGCTTGGCGATGCCGAGCTTCTTCAGAATCACGAGCGGTCCGATCGGGAACACCGCGGCCAGCGCCTTCGATGTCGCGCGCAACTCGGAGCGGAAGGTGCGGCAGCGCTCACACGACTTCAGGTGTCGACGCGCCGGCGCGGTGGTCTTGATCAGCCCCTCGGCCACCTCGCCCAGCTCGAGCCGCACTTCTTCGCACGTGAGCAGACGCGCCTCGGAGGCTTCGGCCAATCCCACGCGGGCGCGCACGAGCAGCGACTTGACGCTCGGGATGGTTGTGTCCATCGCCTCGGCGATCTGGTCGTAGGACAGCGCGTCGATCTCGCGCAGCAGCAGGGCCGTGCGCTGGGTCTCCGGCAGCTCCCGCACGTCGGAGACGATCTGGCGGAACTCCTCGCGCTTGTGCACCGTCTCGGCGGTGCTGGCGCCGTGTTCGTTCTCGAACACGTCCATCGAGTCCTGGCCGGTTGCACGCGGGCGGCGCAGGTGGTTGAGGCAGCGGTTCCGCGCGATCCGGTAGAGCCAGGGGCGGGCGTTGATCGGCCGATCGTCGGCGAGCAGCGCGTTGTAGGAGGCGGCGAACACCTCCTGCAGCACATCCTCGGCGTCCTCCTGCGAGTTGAGCATGTGGCGACAGAACGCCAACAGCCGTGGCTGGTAACGCTGCACCAGCGCGTCGAAGGCGCCGCTGTTGCCGCGGCGGATGAGCGTTACGAGCTTCTCATCGCCCTGCAGGCGCAGCAGCGGCGAGTGGCCGAGGTGCGGCAACGTCGTCGGATGTCTGAGTGCAGAAGCTTCCACGCGGAGTCCCGGGAAAACGGTGTTCCCACTTGGTGGGACACGGTAACAAGCACCAAGTTGCGGAGAAGGTCGGTGCGGTGCTTGCGGGATCACCGATCCCGCTGCGCTCCTCCCGCAGGCGTGGGACGTTTTCCGGGCCTAGACTGGCCCCGGCCCGGGTGCTGGAACGGTAGACAGAGGGGCCTTAAAAGCCCCAGCTCGAAAGGGCGTGTGGGTTCGAATCCCACCCCGGGCATGCTGTAGGCATGAACGATCGATTCACAGATGACGACGATTGGGTGGGCGAGCCGCCCGAAGGCCATTACTCGCGCGACAGGGCAAAGCCTGAGTTCTGGGCCGGTCAGCGGCCGCTGAGCATCGTGGCCGCGGGCATCGGAATCGTGCTGATCGTGCTCCTGATCGTCGCGCTTCTGTAGCCAAACGGAGTCTTAAGCCATGGTTAACCAGTCTTGCCTGCATGGTACCGGCGGCCCGCTGACACGGTAGATTGGCTCGGCCTCTGTACGGCGACCCTGTAGAGGGCGGGGTCGGGCAGGGCAGGAAGGCAGTGCGTAAGGAATGCGATCGTTGAGCGTTGTGGGACGTGTAGCCGCACTCGGTGCGGTCATCGCTGCCGTGGTGCTCGTCGCCTTCGTGCTCTTCGGCTCGGGCGGGGGCGGGTACACCGTCACGGCGACGTTCATCAATGCCGGCCAGCTCGTCAAGGGCAACCCGGTGCAGACGGGCGGCTCGCCGATCGGCACGGTGCAGGACATCAAGATCACCCCCCACGGTCAGGCGCAGATCACGCTCAAGATCAAGGACCAGTACGCACCGCTGCCCCTGGGCACCCGCGCGGCGATCCGCCAGTTCTCGCAGTCGGGCATCGCCAATCGCTACGTGGACATGACCTATCCCGCGAAGCGCGACGGGATGCTCGGCGACGGAGGCCAGATCGGAATCGACCGCACCGAGACCGCCGTCGACCTCGACGAGCTGTTCAACACGCTCGACGCCCCCACGCGCAAGGCGCTGCAGGGATTCTTCAAGGGCTCGGCAGCGCAGTTTCACAACGCCGGCAATGACGCCAACGCCACCTTCCGCTACCTCAACCCTGCCCTGTCTACGTCAAGGCGCCTGTTCAGCGAGCTCACGCGCGACGAGCCGACGCTCGAGCGCTTCCTCGTTGACAGCTCCGACCTGGTCACCACCCTCGCTCAGCGCCGCACCCAACTCGCCGCGCTGATCGGCAACCTCAACACCACGACGCGCGCGCTTGGCAACCAGAAGTCCGCGCTGGCCGAGTCGATCACCCGGCTGCCCCCGTTCATGCGCCGGGCCAACACCACCTTCGTGAACCTCCGCGGCGCGCTGAACGATGTCGATCCGCTCGTGGACGCCTCCAAGCCCGCGGCCAAGCAGCTACAGCCGTTCCTGGCCCAGGCCCGAGCCTTCGCCGCCGACGCGAAGCCCACGGTGTCGGACCTGCGTCGGACCATCCGCAGGCCGGGCAGGCGCAACGACCTCATCGATTACGTGAACTCCGCTCCGCCGCTTGCCAACATCGCGGTGGAGACAGCCAAGCGCAACGGCAAGGACCGCCCCGGCGCGTTTCCCGCGACGGTCAGCGGCTTCAAGGGTGGCGCGCCGATCATCGCGGACGCCCGCCCCTACACCGAGGACTTTCTCGGGTGGCTCGACGACTTCTCCACGACGGGCGGCGGCTTCGACGCAATGGGCGCTTACGCTCGCGCGAACATCTCGCTGGCCGAGAACCTCGGCGGCCCCGTCAAGAGGGATCAGTTCCGGCGCTGCCCGGGAGCGGCCGAGGAGGTCGCGCCCGACGGCTCGAACGTGACTCCACCGGACGTGGCCAAGGCAGTTGACTGCAACCCGAGCCAGCGTGGCACCGGGAACGTGGCCCCGTGAGGCGGATCATCTCGGCGATCTGCGTGCTCGCCCTCCTCGGAGGGGCAGCCGTGCTCCTGGGCGCCAAGGGCGGCAACGTCCCCTCGGGCACCACCTACAAGATCGTGTTCGACAACGCTTTCGGCCTGACCGAGGGCGGTGACTTCCGCGTGGGTGGGGTCAAGGCAGGTGCCACACCGAGCTTCAAGGCCACCAAGACCTCGCCGCCCAAGGCGGAGGTCACGGCCAAGATCACCTTGCCCGGCTTCGGCGACTTCCACAAGGACGCCACCTGCGCGATCAAGCCCCAATCGCTCATCGGCGAGTACTACGTGGACTGCCAGCCCGGCACCAAGAGCGCACCCAAGCTCAAGCCCGGCTCGACGATTCCGGTCTCTCACACCACCTCGACGATCCCGCAGGACCTGGTCAACAACATCCTGCGCCGTCCGTACAAGGAGCGCCTCCGCCTGGTCATCACCGAGCTGGGCACCGGCCTCGCCGGGCGCCCAGCCGACCTCCAGGCGGTCTTGCGGCGTGCGCACCCGGGTCTGCGCGAAACCCAGAAGACGCTCCAGATCCTGGCCAAGCAGAGCACGACGATCGAGAACTTCATCGCCAGCTCCAACACGGTGGTGACCTCGCTCGAGAAGCGCAAGAAGGACGTCACCCGGTTCTTCAAGGAGGCCGGAGAGACCGCCCAGATCACCGCCACCCGGCGGGCGCAGCTGCGCACCACCTTCGCCAAGCTTCCCGGCTTCCTCGACGAGCTGAGGCCCACCATGCAGCGCCTCGGCGAGTTCACCGATCAGGCCAACCCGGCCCTGGCGGACGCCCAGCGCGCCGCGCCGAGCCTGAATACCTTTTTCACGCGGCTCGGGCCGTTCGCCGATGCCTCGCGCCCGGCCCTGAAGTCGCTTGGGCAGACCTCGGTGGTCGGCACCAAGGCGTTCAAGGACGGTCGGACCGATATCGACGAGCTCAGGAAGCTGGCCACGACCGCCGCGCCCACGGCCAAGCCGCTGGCCCAGCTGCTGAACTCGCTCGACGATCGCCGCCGCGCCATCGACAACGATCCGCGGGGCAAGGTCGGCGCGCCCCCGGCCAGCGACATCTCGAATCGCGGCCAGGCCAACAACGGCGGCTTCACCGGCCTCGAGTCGTTCTGGTCCTACTTCTTCTGGCAGACGCTGTCGCTCAACGGGTTCGACAACATCAGCCATATGCTGCGGATCGGCGCGGCGATCACGGAGTGCTCGCCGTTGGAGAACCGCACGCTGCAGAGCAACCCGGAGCTGAAGCCCAAGTTCGATCGCTGCAACGCTTTCCTCGGTCCTAACCAGCCGGGCAACACCACGCCCGACTTCACCAGGGGCGGCCAGGCGGCCGCCCTGGCAAAGGCCTCCCGCACACCGGTGAGCAAGGCTGGCGCGCCGCGAGCGGCGGGCCAGCCCGACGCCGCGCCCGTCAAGGGCCAGCCGGACCCGTCCAAGCCGCAGGTCACGCTGCCGCCCGCGGTGCAGCAGCTGCTCGAAAGCCTGAAGAAGCCGGGCGGGAATACCACCACCAAGGCCCGCGCCGTGAACCCGCAAAAGGTCCAGCAGGTGCTCAACGGCAACGGGCCCACGACGTCCAACGGGGCTCCCGCCAACTCCCGGCAACTTCTCGACTTCCTTCTGGCGCCATGAGGAACCGCAACGCAAGTGCCTCCCTCGCGGCAAGCCCGGTGCTCGTCGGCGCCGTCACGGTGCTGATCACCGTGGTCGCGGTGTTCATCGCCTACAACGCCAACGCCGGCCTGCCCTTCGTGCCCACCTACGACCTGAAGGCCCAGCTGCCCACCGGCAACAAGCTCGTGGAGGGCAACGAGGTGCGCGTAGGCGGCTTCCGCGTCGGGGTGGTCGACAAGATCACCCCGAAGGTCGTCCAGGAGAACGGGAAGACCAAGGCGATCGCCGTGGTGGCCATGAAGCTGGACAAGGTCGTCCAGCCGCTCGCAAAGGACAGCCAGGTCAAGATCCGGCCGCGGTCGGCACTGGGCCTGAAGTACGTCGAGATCACGCCGGGCCGGGCCAAGAGCACCTTCATCGCGGGATCGACGATGCCGCTGAAGTCCGCCAGCGAGGGCCTCGAGCTCGAGGACGTCTACTCGACCTTCGACGGCAAGACGCGCCGGGACTCCCAGAATGCGCTGGCGGGCTACGGCGACGCGTTCGCCGGTCGCGGCGAGTCGCTGAACAACTCGATCCACGCGCTCAACCCGTTCTTCACCTTCCTCACGCCGGTGATGCAGGTGCTCGACGATCCCAAGATCCGGCTCGATCGCTTCTTCGTCGAGCTCGGGCGCACCACGGGGCAGCTGGCGCCCGTGGCCGATCTCCAGGGCCAGGTGTTCGCCGACATGGCCACCACCTTCGCGGCCTTCGGTGAAGATCCGACGGCGCTGCAACAGACGATCGAGCGCTCGCCCTCGACGATCGACGCCGCCGTGCGCTCGTTCCGGGTCCAAAGGCCGTTCCTCGTGGATTCGACCGATCTGTTCCGGCGGCTTCGCCCGGCGCTGAGCGAGTTGCCGCGGTCGCTGCCCGCGATCAACAGCGCGTTTCGGGTCGGCATCCCGGTGCTGCCGCGCACGGTCGGGCTCAACAAGAACCTGCAGGGCACCTTCAAGGCGCTGGACAACCTGTTCCAGAATCCCAATACCCTGCTGGCCATTCGGGACCTGCGCACGACCACGGCGGTCACGCGGCCGGCGCTTGAGTTCATCGCGCCCTACCAGACGGTCTGCAACTACTTCAACTACTTCGTGTTCCCGCTTGGTGAGCACCAGTCGCGGGTCAGCCCGTTCGGCGGCACGTCGCAGCTGCAGGGTGTGCGGTTCCCCAACCAGGCCCAGGCGAACAGCCTCGGCAGCATCCAGACTTCCAGGCCGGTCGACACGCCGCCAGGCGTGGATCCGGTCGGGGCGATGGGCCCGGGCGGCCAGCTCAATCGCCTCTACAGCCAGATCAATCAGCCGGCGATCGACGCCCAGGGCAACGCCGACTGCCAAGTGGGACAGAACGGCTACGTGCGTGGTCCGATCGGTCGCAACCGCTACGGTCCCGGCCTCGCTCCGAACGGGGATCCGAGCGGTGGCAATGCTGCGGTCACCATCCCGAACTTTCCGATCCTCTCCGGCGGGACCTACGTCTCGCGCAAGCTCGGCATCAACAACCTCAAAGACGTGGACCAGCTCCGATGAAGCGTAAGCGCAAGCGCGCGGATCAGAGGGGCATGTCCCGCTTCAAGGCGGGGGTGGTGGTGATCGTGCTGATCGTCGTCGCCGTCTTCTTCGCCTTCACCAAGACCAACCCGTTCGCGCACCCCTACAAGGTGAGCGCGGTCTTCGCGTCGGCAAACAACCTGAAGCCGGGTTCGCCGGTTAGGATCGCCGGCGTCGAGGTCGGCAAGGTCAAGAAGGTCCAGGCGATCGACGGCCACAGCGGCGCGTCCCGGGTCACGATGGAGATCAAGAAGGCCGGGCTGCCGATTCACAAGGACGTCCAGATCAAGGTGCGCCCGAGGACCTTCCTCGAGGGCAACTACTTCGTCGATGTAAAGCCCGGATCCCCGTCGGCGCCGATCCTCGGCAAGGACAAGGTGATCCCGGTGACCCAGACGGCGGCGCCGGTGCAGTTCGGCGACGTGCTCGACACCCTGCAGAGCAACACACGATCCGACCTCCAGGACTTCCTCAAGGAGTACTCCAAGGGCATCTCGGGCAAGGGCGGCCGCGGCTTCAACCAGGCGCTGCGCAACGGCCCCCAGGCGTTCAAGAGCACGGCGATCGTGAACGACTCGCTGCTCGGCCTGGACCCGACCAAAGATCTCCAGCGGGTGCTCAAGGGCCAGGCCAAGACCTTCGCCGCCCTGAATCAGGACCCCGAGGCGCTCAAGGGGCTCGTCACCAACCTCAACACGACCGCCGGTGCATTGGCCAGCCAGGACACGGCGCTCGAGGCGTCGATCCCGGCGCTGCGCGACGTGCTGCGGGTCGGCACGCCCGCGCTGGCATCGTTGAACAACGCGTTGCCGACGCTGCGCGTCTTCTCCAGGGAGGCGCTGCCCGGGGTGCGCTCCTCGGCGCCGACGCTCAAGGCCTCGCTGCCGTTCATCAAGCAAGCTCGCCTGCTGGTCGGTCCCAACGAGCTGCAGGGCACCGCGCGCGAGCTACGCCGCCAGATCCCCAACCTCGCCGGCCTGAATGTCTCGTCTATTCCGTTCCTCAAGCAGGCTCGCCTGCTCGGATCCTGCACCAGCAACGTGCTCGTGCCGTTCGCCAACACGCCGGTGCCCAACCCTGATGAGCCCGGCAACAGCGGCCAGAAGCCATTTCGCCAGGCCAACCGCGGCTTCGTCGGACTTGCCGGCGAGAGCCGCGTGAGCGACGGCAACCTGCAGTACTTCCGCACAAGCGCCGTCGCCCCGCCCCTCAACGTGCGCCCGGCGGCGCCCTCCGACGGCGGCAACCAGCCGCCGCCGCGCCGCCCGGACGTACCGTGCGAGACCCAGGATCCGCCCAACTTGAACGCGCCCGGCGGCAGCGTGATGGACTTCCCCACGGGCGGTAGCGGTGCGACTGCCGCCGCGGTCAAGGCGCGCGGTAGCGGCTTCAACGACAAGAAGCTGCTCGAGGCCGACAAGTACGCCAAGCAGTGGCAGGACACAGTCCTGCGGCCTGCGCAGGCCAAGGCCGCCAAGGCCGCCAAGAAGAAGGCCGAGAAGAAGAAGGCCGGGAGCTCCAAGTGAAAAAGGCAGTAAAGGACCACCTCGGAGACTTCGTGGCCATCCTGGCGCTGCTGGTGCTCGCCATCGGCGTCGGTGGATACATCCTGTCCAACCAGCGGCTGCGCTTCCCGCTGATCGAGTCCAAGCCCTACGTGATCAAGGTCTCGCTTCCCGACGCCCAGGCGGTCCAGCCCGGCCAGGGCCAGACGGTGCGCACGGCCGGGGTCGAGATCGGCCAGATCGGCAAGGTCACCCTCAAGGACGGCAAAGCGCTCGTCGAGATGCAGCTCCAGTCCAAGTACAAGGGCTACGTCAAGCGCAACGCGACGGCTCTGCTGCGCAGCAAGACCGGTCTCAAGGACATGTTCATCGAGGTCGATCCCGGCAAGGGCAAGCCGATGCCCGAGGGCGGCACGATCGCCTCTTCAAACACGGCACCGGACACCGATCCCGACGAGGTCCTCTCGGCGCTCGACTCCGACACGCGTGCCTACCTCAAGCTGCTGATCTCGGGAGCGGGCAAGGGCCTGAAGGGCCGCGGCTCGGATCTGCAGGAGACTATGGCGCGGCTGGGTCCGACACAGCGGGATCTCGCAAGGGTCAATGTCGCCGTCGCGCGCCGCAAGACCGATCTAAAGCAACTGATCAACCGCTACGGCCTGCTCACCACCGAGCTCGGGTCAAAGGACCGCGACATCGTGCGCCTGGTCAGGTCGTCCAACGACGTCTTCCAGTCATTGGCGTCAGAGGACAACAACATCGCCTCGACGGTCAACAAGCTCCCGGGCACCCTGCGCACGACGCAGTCGACCCTGTCGAAGGTCGACACGTTCGGCCAGCGGCTGCGTCCCAGCCTGCAGGCGCTGCGGCCCGCGATCCGTCAGCTCGACCCGGCAAACAAGTCGGTGCTGCCGCTGGTCAAAGAGGCCACGCCCGAGCTGCGCGACCAGATCCGCCCGTTCGCGCGGATCGCGACGCCCAACACGCGCGATCTCGGCCTGGCGTCACGTGACCTGACCAAGGCCATGCCCGACCTGACCATCTCGTTTAGCAAGCTCAACCGGCTGTTCAACATCGGAGCCTTCAACCCCGGCGGGGCCCAGGGCCTCACCGGCAACGCCCAGACCGACCGCAACCGCCAGGAGGGCTTCCTCTACTGGCTCGCGTGGGCTTCCAACAACGGGAACTCGCTATTCAGCACCGCGGACGCCTCAGGGCCGCTGCGGCGCGTCACCTTCGGCGGGCTCCCCTGCAGCCTCCTCAAGGCGGGGCTTGCCAGCAGCGGCGCCCCGGACCCGGGCGGCTTGCTCGGCACGACTATCGACACCCTAGGCGACGCAAAGGTCTGCCAGAAGTGAGTGAGGTGAACGCCTAGCCATGGTCAAGGAGACCCCAAGCATCGGTCGGTTGATCGCCATGGGCGCGTTCACGGCGTCGTGCGTCGGCATCCTGCTCTTCCTCTGGCTCTCGTTCGGTGGCTCTGTGCCGCTGCGGGCGCAGGAGTACCGCATCAATGTGAAGTTCCCCGAGGCAGCGACGCTGGTCGAGGAGGCCGACGTCCGGCTGGCCGGGGTCAACGTCGGCAAGGTCAAGAAGCGCACGCTGGACAAGCGCGGAAACCGCTCGAACGTCGAGCTGGAGATTCAGACCAAGTACGCGCCGATCCCCAAGGACACGCGCGCCATCCTGCGGCAGAAGACACTGCTTGGTGAGACCTACGTCGAGCTGGCCCCCGGTGATCCGAAGAAGGGGATGCTCGCCGACGGCGGCACCCTGTCCGACAAGCAGGTCGAGCCGACGGTGCAGCTCGAAGAGATCTTCAACGCGTTCAACCGTCCTACCCGCAAGGCGTTTCAGGAATGGGTGTCCGAGCTCTCGAAGTCGGTCAAGAACGGCCGCAGCCAGGATCTCAACGACTCCTTCGGGAACCTCGAGGGCTTCGCCGTTGACGGCTCGTCGCTGCTCAAGCGGCTCACGCTGCAGTTCGCGTCGATCCAGGCCTTGATCAAGAACACCGGTGTCGTGTTCGGCGCGGTGAACGAGCGCCAGGGCGCGCTGCGCCAGCTGGTGATCAACTCGAACAGGACCTTCCGCGCCACGGCGTCGCGCGACCGCGCGCTCGCGGAGACCATCCGCGTGTTCCCGACCTTTCTCGACGAGTCGAAGGCCACGGTTATCCGGCTCCAGAAGTTTTCCGTCCGCACACGGCCGCTGGTCAACCAGCTGAAGCCGTCCGCCGACGACCTCGGCCCGACGGTGCGCGACCTCGGCGCCCTTGCCCCCGACCTCGAGGGCTTCTTCCGCGACCTCACCCCGCTGATCCAGGCGTCAAAGACCGGTGTGCCGGACCTCACGCGGGTGGTCTCGGGGGCCGAGCCGGTGTTCGAGTCCGCGCACATGTTCCTCCCGCAGCTCAACCCGATCCTCTCGCTGCTCAACTTCCACCAGGCCACGATCGCCGGCTTCATCACCAACGGCGGCCCCGACCTGAACTCCCAGCCAGGAGGCAAACGAGTGCAGTCGCAGATCGGGATCGTCGATCCCAACACGATCCTCAAGCGCCTGACCAGCCGGCCCCCCAACGAGCGCGGCAACTCCTACCTCGAGCCCAACGGCATCCAGCGCGCCCCCGGTCTCGGAACGTTCGAGAGCTTCGACTGCAAGCCCCAGGGCGGCCAGCTCAAGGATCCAGTGGACACCATGGGTGACAAGCGCCCGCCCTGTTTCGTTGCGCCGCCGTCGCTGTACAGCGGCAAGAAGTTCAACTTCGCTCGCAAGGGCGTCGCGCCCAACAAGTCAGCGCCGCAGGGCACGGCCGGCAACTTGCCGGACGATCCCAACAAGCGCTGAACCCGACACGCTGGACGAACGTCTGACGCTGCGCGCGCGCAGTCACCCCCCGGCCAGTGGCCGACGACGCTGAGCAGTGCATGGATCCGCTGCTTCCTGCGCCGCTTCAGACCCTGCTCGGATCGCTGGCGGTGCTCTGTGCCGTGTTGGCCCTCGGGTATCTGGCCACCACCCTGCGCGCGCGGAGGCTCGATCGCCAGCGCGCCGACCTGCTCGACGAGGTCGGGTTGCTTCAGCAAGCGCTGCTGCCCAGGGTGCCGTCCGTGGTTGGCGCCGTGCGGGTGTCTGTGGCCTACACCCCCGCCGACGGTCCTGGCGCCGGCGGCGACTTCTACGACGCGCTGACGCTGGGCGACGGACGCGCCGCGTTCATTCTCGGCGACGTGTGCGGGCACGGCCGCCGGGCGCTCGCGCGCACCGCGTTCGTCCGCTACACGCTGCGCGCCTACATCGAGGCGGGACTCCAGCCCCGGCATGCCCTCCAAGTGGCCGGGGTGGTAATCGACGAGCACATGGGTGGCGAGTTCGCCACGGTCGCGGTGGCCGTCCACGACTCCGCGGCGGGATCGCTCACCTACGCCTGCGCCGGCCATCCTCCGCCGATCGTGGCCGGACCCTCGCGGCCCGAGGCGGTGCTCACGGGAGTCGTCGCCCCCCGTCGGGCTCGGGCTGCGCACCGGACTCCGTCAGACGACCGTGGCGCTCCCGCCGGGCTCGGTGGTGTGCCTATACACCGACGGCCTGGCCGAAGCCCGCGTCGACGACGGGATCCTGGGCCGCCCCCGGCTGGGCGACATGGTCGACGAGCTCGGGCAGAAGGCCACGGCTCCGCTCCTGGTCCAGCGCGTCGCGCAGGAGGCGCGGCTGATCACCGACGACATGGCGGCGCTGATCCTGATGCCCACGGCAGGGGTCACCACGGGCGGCTTTGGCTCCGAGCAGCTCGAGGTCGATGCCGGGGACGTGGCCGATGGACTGCCGGAACGCTTCCTGCGCGCTTGCGGCTGTAGCGCCGAACAGGCCGAGGTCGCCACCGCCGAGCTGCGGACCGCCCTGCCGCGACATGGCAGCGCGGTGCTCGACATCGCCTATGGCATCGGCGAACCGACAGTACGGGTCGAGGCCGGCCCGGCTCAGTCGGGGCCGGGGCCGACCTTGACGAGCATCTTGCCGGTGTTCTGACCGTCCAGCAGACCGAGGAACGCCCCGGGCATGTTCTCGATCCCCTCCACCACGGTCTCGAGGAAGCGAATCTCGCCGCCGGCCACGTGGGGCGCCACCTCGGCCAGGAACTCCGGGTACAGCTCGTAGTGATCGGTCACTATGAAGCCGCGGATCGTCAGCCGGTTTGGCAGCACCGACAGGAAGTTGCGCGGCCCGGGCGGCGGCTGCTCGTCGTTGTAGCCGGAGATGGCCCCGCACAGCGGGATACGGCCGAACACGTTCATCCGGCCAAGCGCCGCCTCGAGGTGGTCGCCGCCGACGTTGTCGAAGTAGATGTCGATTCCGTCGGGTGCGTGCTCACGCAAGGCGCCGTCGAGGTTGCCGTCCTTGTAGTTGAACGCGGCATCGAAGCCGAGCTCGGCGGTCAGCAGGGCCACCTTCTCGGCAGAGCCGGCGCTGCCGAGCACGCGCAGCCCCCGCAGCTTGGCCAGCTGACCGACCATCGAGCCCACGGCACCGGCGGCGCCCGACACGAACAGCGTCTCTCCCTCCGCTGGCCTGCCGAACTGAGTGAGCCCGACCCACGCGGTGAACCCTGTCATGCCAAGCACGCCGAGCGACGCCGAGACCGGCGCGACCGCGGGGTCGGCCACGGGCAGCAACCCGTTTCCGTCGGTCAGATAGTGCTCGCGCCAGCCATTCATGCTCTGGACCCAGTCGCCCTCCCCGAGCTCCGGGTGATTCGACTTGACGACCTGCCCCACCGCGCCCCCGTCCATGACCTCACCCACAGCGAAGGGCGGTACGTAGGACTTCGTGTCGCGCATCCGCCCGCGCATGTACGGATCCACCGAGAGGTAGCTGTTGCGCACCAGTGCCTGGCCGTCGCCGGGCTCGGGCACGGGCACGTCGGCCAGCTCGAAGTTCGCGTCCGTCGGCCGGCCTTCGGGGCGCGACGCAAGCCTGATCTCCCTCGATGTATCGCTCATGACGGCCACACTATCCCCAGTCGGTAGGGTCGCCCGATGGCGACTGAACAAGAGACCGGCGAAGGCACATCACTGCACGGCGGGCGGCTCGTGGCCAAGCGGCTCAAGGCCCACGGGGTGACCAAGCTGTTCACGCTCTCAGGGGGCCACATCTTCTCGATCTATGACGGCTGCCGGGAGGAGGGAATCGACATCGTCGACACCCGGCACGAGCAGACCGCAGCCTTCGCCGCCGAGGGCTGGGCCAAGGCCACCCGTCAAACCGGCGTCGCGGCCGTGACCGCCGGGCCGGGAGTGACCAACGCCATGAGCGCGTTGGGCTCGGCGCAGCAGAACGGATCGCCCGTGGTGGCGCTCGCCGGCCGTGCGCCCGCCATGCGCTGGGGCCAGGGCTCGCTCCAGGAGATCGACCACGTGCCTTTCGTCGCGCCGCTCACCCGCTCGGCCCACACGGTCGAGTCGACGGCCGACATCCCCGGCTCGGTCGACGCCGCGTTCGGCGCCGCGCAGGGACCGCCCTCGGGCCCGGCGTTCGTGGACTTCCCGCTCGACCACGTGTTCATGGAGTCAGATGTTGACGCCGACGGCCCGGCCGAGGTGCTCGACTACGCCGCGCTTCCGGCGGCAGAGGGCGTCGAGCGCGCCATCGAGCTGCTGCGCGGCGCGGAGCGTCCGGTGATCATGGCCGGCACCGGCCTCTACTGGGCCCACGGCGAGCACGCCCTGCGCGCTCTGGCCGACGAGCTGCTGATCCCGGTGTTCGTCAACGGCCTGGGCCGCGGCTGCCTGCCCGCCGATCACGAGCTGTTCTTCTCGCGCGCCCGCGGCAAGGGGCTGAAGGAGGCCGACGTCGCGATCGTGGTTGGCGTTCCCATGGACTTTCGCCTGGGCTTTGGCCAGTCGTTCGGCGAAGACACCCAGATCGTCTTGATCGACTCCGCGCCCACCGATCGGCGCCCGCCGCGCGACGCGACGGTCGAGCTCTACGGCGGAATCCCCGCGACCCTCGACGCCCTGCGCGACGGCGCGGGCGCGACCCCGGCCGGGCGTCGCGCCTGGGTCGAGTCGCTGCGCAACCTCGAGGACGAGCGCCGTGGGGCCGAGATCGAAGGGCTCAACGACGACCGCACGCCGCTGCACCCGCTGCGCCTCTACCACGAGCTCAAGGCAGTGCTCGACCGCAACGCCGTGGTCATTGGCGACGGCGGCGACTTCGTCTCCTATGCCGGCCGCATCATCGACACCTACGAGCCCGGATGCTGGATGGACCCGGGGCCGTTCGGGTGCCTGGGGGCGGGCCCCGGCTACGCGCTTGCCGCGAAGATCGCCAACCCCGACCGCCAGGTCTGCCTCCTGCTGGGCGATGGTGCTTTCGGCTTCGCCGGCATGGAGTTCGACACGCTGGTGCGCCACAACATCCCGGTGGTCGCGGTCATGGGCAACAACGGCATCTGGGCGCTCGAGAAGCACCCGATGGAATTTCTCTACGGCTACTCTGTGGCGGCCGACCTACAGCCCGAGTGTCGCTACGACCAGGTGGTCGAGGCGCTGGGCGGTCACGGCGAGCTGGTGCGCGAGCCGGGCGAGCTGCGCCCCGCGCTCGAGCGTGCGTTCGCGAGCGGCAAGCCTGCGCTCGTCAATGTGTTGACCGATCCGTCGGTCGTGTATCCGCGCAAGTCCAACCTGGCCTGAGGCCCGACTACAGAGCCCCAGAAAAGCGGAAGGGCCCGGCCGAAGCCGAGCCCTTCCTGGCGGCTCAATCAGGACGGGCAGGGGTGCGTGCCTTGAAAGAGCCTTGCGGTCCGAGCGGCGGGAGGCGCCGATACGATGCGGCTTCGCCCGGACCTATGTACCGAGCTAGTGAGGCGGGCAACGGCGAACCATCACCTACCCCGTTCACCCAGCGCCCCCGACTATAGCCACCCGATTCGGTGCACGCCAACGAAATATTGGTCCAACGCCGCCAGCGGCAGTGCGCCTATCTGGATAAGGCGTCGAGGGCTACACCGTTCAGGATGTCGGCCTCGCTGACCTCGATTCGATCCAGCCCGAAGCCTCGCATCGCTTCCACGAGGATCGCGGCGCCGGCAACGATGGTTGGCGCTCGCTCGGGATGCAGGCCCGGCACCTCACGGCGCTCCTCGAGCGGTAGCGCGGCGAGCATGGCGAGCATCCGCTCGCACTCGCCGAGCACCAGCCGGTAGCCGTCCACCCGCTCGGGGTCGTAGGGGTCCAGTTCCTGGTCGATAGCGGCCAGCGATGTCGCGGTTCCGGCCACGGCGATCCCCTCCCGCACGTCGCGGCGCTCGCGGTCGGGAACGGCTTCGAAGATGATCTGGCGCACCGCGCGACCGAGCGCTTGGGTCTCAGAGTGCTCGGGCGGATCCGATGCCAGGTGGCGCTCTGACTGGCGTACCGAGCCCAGCCGCGTAGACACGTGGAAGGTCGGCGCCGAGCCCGGAACGCCGATCACGAACTCGGTGCTGCCGCTGCCGACGTCCACGACAAGCGCCGGGTCGCGAGTCGGGCGGCCCGCGGTCGCGCCGAGGAACGTCAGTCGCGCCTCCTCCTCGCCGCTGATGATCGCGATGTCGAAACCGAACCGGTCGCAGATCGTGTCGCGGAACTCCTCGCCGTTCTCGGCGTCTCGGGCCGCGCTCGTGGCCACCGCCACCGACCGGTCTACCCCAAGGCCGTCGGCCACTTCGCGGAAGTCGGCGAGGCAGCCATAGACGCGCTGCATCGCCTCGTCGCCGAGGCGGCCGGAGCCGTCCACGCCCTGTCCAAGGTGCGTGACCTCGCTACGCCGATCGAGCTGGTGCAGCCCGCCGTCCGCGGTGGCCTCGGCCACGAGCAGCCGGGTGGAATTGGTCCCCAGGTCCACCACTGCGATCTTCGTGCCTGCGTCCACCGGGCGAGGGTACCGTTGAGCTGCATGCCGTCCGCCACCCAACCGATCGACGCGCCGTTGGATTCGGCGTCGCTGCGCGACCTCGTGCTCAGGAATTGGCGCGGCGCCGATGTCCGCCTAGGCGACCTGTGGTCCGAGCACGCGGCCCTGCTCGCCTTCATGCGCCACTACGGCTGCACGTTCTGCCGCGACCAGGCGGTGGGGCTCTCCGGCGTGGCCTCGGATCTCGAGCGCGCGGGCGCGCCGCTGACGCTGATCGGCCAGGGCACGCCCGGCAACGCCGCCGCCTTCCGGGAGCGGTTCGGCCTAGACGTCGACCTGCTCGCCGACACCGACCGCCTGGCCTACCGCGCGGTGGGGGCACGCCGGGTCGGCGCCGGGAAGCTGATCGGGCCGCGGATGCTGGCGCGCGGGGCAGCGCGCATGTTGCGTTCGGGCGTTGTTCAGGGCCGCACCGTCGGCCACCCGGCCCAGCTCGGCGGCCTGCTGCTGGTCCGGCCCGGCGGCGAGGTGGCGTGGTCACATCTGTCCGGCGACGCGAGCGACTACCCGCCCGCCGAGGAGGTGCTCGAACGCGTCGCCGGCGCGTTGTGAGGCCCCGTTTTCACAAACAGCGGTGAGCTTGGTACTTTGTACCTACGCCGCGGGGTGGAGCAGTCAGGTAGCTCGTCGGGCTCATAACCCGAAGGTCGCAGGTTCGAATCCTGCCCCCGCTACTCACGAA
>JBBRYL010000010.1:0-55588 GCA_038237685.1 Solirubrobacterales bacterium
CTGGTCATGGGCCTCGGCATGCAGATGATCGCCTGGCACGACGGCTTCTGCCGGATGCTGACCGATCGCGGCTACTACGTCGTGCGCTTCGACAACCGCGACGCCGGCCGCTCGACCTGGCTCGACGGCCCGCCGCCCGGGCTCAAGGAGCTGGTCACCCGGCGCCTCGATCCTGGCCAGTACACGCTGGCCGACATGGCCGACGACGCCGCCAGCCTGCTTCGCCGACTCGACCTCGCGCCCGCCCACGTGGTCGGCGCGTCGCTGGGCGGCATGGTGGCCCAGACGCTGGCGGCCCACCACCCCGAGTGCGTCCGCACGCTGACATCGATCATGTCCACCACCGGGACGCGCTTCAAGGGCCAGCCCGGCCTCGGCATCTACCGCTATCTCCTGCGCGCCGCCCCGCGCGAACGCGAGGCGGCGATCGAGAGCGTCGCGCAGGTCTTCGACGCGATCGGCTCTCCCGGCTTCGACACCGACCTCGATGCCGTGCGTGCTCAGGCCGCCAGGGCCTATGACCGCGGCACCAATCCCGCGGGCACCGGCCGTCAGCTCGGGGCGATCCTGAAGTCCGGCGACCGCACCAAGGAGCTGCACGGCATCACTGCCCCCACGCTTGTGGTGCACGGCTCGGCCGATCGCCTTGTCGCGCCCTCGGGCGGGCTGGCCACCGTGGCCGCCATCCCCGATGCCGAGATGATCACCGTCGAGGGCATGGGCCATGACCTGCCGGTCGGCCTGTGGCCGCGGCTGGTCGAAGCGATCGACGCGCGGGCCAAGCGCTTCGACGGCTAGCTGCGCTCCTCGATCCCCTCCGACACCTTCAGGAGCAGGGCATGCAGCTGCGTCCGCTCGGCCTCTGACAGCACGCCGAAAGTCCGTTGGTGGGCCTCCCCTGCCGCAGCGCGGACCTTGGTCAGGGTCGTCTTGCCCTTCTTCGTGAGCGTGATCTCGTAGGCGCGCCTGTCGGCGCTGCTGCGCTGGCGGCTGACCATCCCCTTCTCCTCGAGCACGTCCATCCGCGCGACCATCGAGCTGGGATCCACCCCGAGCCTGCGGGCGAGGTCGTGCTGGGCGATCGGGGCGTCGGCCTCGAGCACGTTGAGCATCCCGAAGTGCATCGGGTGCAGGCCGTATTTCTCAGTCGTTTCGGAGAAGCGCTGAAACGACACGGCTGACACCTTGCGCAGGAGGAAGCCCGTGTAGGCGTCAAGCGTCGGATGGCTCGGGAAGTCCACTAGGGAAAACCCTAATGGGTAACGCCAACAGTTTGTGATACCAATGATTGCTGCTGTCCGCGATCTCGATCCCGATGGAAGGTCCGCCGTGCCGAAAATCACCGCTTTCGTCCTTGCCCACAAGCGCCTGGTCGCGCTCAGCTGGCTGGCGCTCACGATCGTTGGCATGGCCGCCGCGGGACCTGCGTCAAAGGCGCTTGACCAGAAGTTCACAGTGCCCGGGCGCGAGGGCTTCGAGACCAACCAGGAGATCCTGCGCACCTATCACTCGGGCGGTGAGAGCCCGCCGCTGGTTGCTGTGGCCAAGCTGCCGGCCGGCAAGAGCGTCGACTCGGGCCCCCTGCGCTCCCAGCTGCGCGGTCTCGAGTCGCGGCTTGACAAGTCGGCCCCGGGCGGCCGCGTGGCGGGCTTTGGCTCGACCGGCGACCGCGCGTTCGTGTCCAAGGACGGCCGCACGACCTTCGCCTATCTCTTCCCACCGCCGAGCGACGCTCCGTTCGGCAACAACAGTGACGCCGCCAAGAAGGCCGAGACCGACCTGCGCGGCGCCACGGTGGCAGGCGCGCCGGTGCGGCTGACGGGCTTCGACGCGCTCTCCAACGCGACCGGATCCGATGGCGGCGGCGGCCCCGGGGTGCTGATCGAGGCGGTGCTCGGCGGCGCGGGGGCACTGGTAGTGCTGGTGTTCGTGTTCGGGTCACTGCTCGCGCTGATCCCGCTGTTGATGGCGATGTGCTCGATTCTTGTGACGTTCCTGCTGCTCTACGGCCTGACGGCCGTGACCGACGTCTCCCCCATCGTGCAGTTCCTCGTGGCGCTGATCGGGCTCGGTGTGTCGATCGACTACGCGCTGATCGTGGTAGTGCGCTGGCGCGAAGAGCGCGAGAAGGGACTCGAGGGCGACGCAGCAGTGGCCGCCGCGATGAAGACGGCCGGCCGTGCCGTGGTGTTCTCGGGCACGACCGTGGCGGTCGGGCTGCTGGCGCTGGTGGTTTTACCGCTGCCCTTCTTTCGCAGCGTCGGCTACGGCGGCATGCTGATCCCACTGGTGGCCACGCTGGCCGCCATCACCCTGCTGCCCGTGATCCTCGCCAAGGCGGGCACCCGCATGGACCGCCACCGGATTCGCCGCCGCGACCGCAGCCACGCGGCTTGGGAGAAGTGGTCGCGGCTCGTGGTGCGCCACCGCTCGATCGCGGTGCTGGTGTCGGTGGTGATCCTCGGCGCGCTGATGTGGCAGGCCACCGGCTTGCAGCTGGGCAACGGCGACCCCTCGACCATCGCCAAGACGGGTCCCGCCAAGACGGGCCTGCAGCAGCTCGACCGGTCGGGAATCGGCGACGGCTCGCTGTTTCCGGTCGAGACACTGACCTCGGCCGGTACAGCCGAGCGCGTCAAGCGCGCCGTGGGCACGGTCGCCGGGGTGCACGGCAGCTCGGCACCGGACGGCCCGGCGTGGCGGCGCGGGGGCACCGCGCTCGTACTGGCTATGCCCATCCAGGGCGACAACTCCGCCACCGGCCGCACCACGGTCCAGGACGTTCGGGGTGCGGCGCATGACACCACGGCGCAGGCCCGCGTCGGGGGCACCGGTGCGGCCAACGCCGATTTCATCGACGCCGTCTATGGGTCGTTCCCGCTGATGATCGGGCTGATCGCCCTGCTCACGTTCATCCTGCTCGCTCGGGCCTTCCGGTCGCTGCTGCTGCCGCTCAAGGCAGTGCTTCTCAACGTGCTGTCGGTAGGTGCCGCATGGGGCGTGATCACGCTGATCTGGCAGAACGGCCACGGCTCGGAGGCGTTCTGGGGAATTGGTGCGACGGGGTCGGTGGCCGCGTGGATCCCCTTGATGATCTTCGCCTTCCTCTACGGGCTGTCGATGGACTACGAGGTGTTCATCCTCGCCCGCATGCGGGAGCAATACGACGCCGAAGGCGGGACCGACGACGCGGTGGTGGTTGGCCTCGGGCGCACCGGACGGCTCGTGACGAGCGCGGCGCTGATCCTGTTCCTCTCGTTCGTGGCCATGGCCTCCGGGCCGGAGACCGACGTGAAGATCCTGGCCACGGGCCTCGCAGCCGGGATCGCGCTGGATGCGACGGTCATCCGCGCGCTGCTCGTGCCCGCCGTGGTCTCGCTGATGGGCAAGTGGAACTGGTGGATGCCGCCGGGCCCGGCCAAGCTGCTGCGCGTGGCGCCATCGCCGGAGGTGGCGGCCGTCGCTGCTCCGGCGGACTGAAGGCCGGCGCCGGCTTGACGCCGACACCTACTGCCGCTGGGTACGGGATCTCGCGCGGCCCACCTTGGACGAGTGGTTCGAGAACGTGGAGCAGCGAGCGCCGGTCGATCGCGATGTTGCTCACCGCGGACCGGCGCCTGGCCGGGGCACCGAACCTCGGAGCCGGGTCGTGATCGTGCGATAGGCGCCAACGGAGGATTCCGGGCTACCACCGACGGGTACAGGCTCCTCGAGGAGAGGCGCAGCTGAGGGTGGCGCTGGCCATCCGCCAGGCCGAGCACCTGGCGGACGAGCTCAAAGCTGGGACGCTCTAGGGACGCCCAGATCAGGCCCCGACGGGCCAGTGCTCGACCTCGAGTTCGGTCATCGGAAAGTGCTTGGGGTTGCCCGTGGCAAGCCTTGCATGGACGGTGAGCGTCGCAGCCGCAATCAGGCAGTCGGCCTGCGACAACGTGACGCCACGGCCTGCGAACTCGCGCCGCCAGGCTCCGGCTTGCTCACCCTCACGCCGGGAGAGCGTGACAATCCGGAGCCCGTCGAAGAGTCGCTCGGCGACGTCGTGCTCGCGCTCGCGTAGTCCGCGCGTGACCTCCTCCACGTTGACCGCACAGACCCACGGTATGGAGGCGCTGGCTCGTAGGGCCAGAAGCCGACCGCTCGCGGACCTGCCGCGCAGCGCGTCGATCAGCACCGTCGTGTCCAGCAGCAGGGGCACCCGCGCTCAGCCGACGCGGTCGGGGTCCGCCTGACGCTGGGCGCGAACCCACGCCTCCGGATCGTCGTCCCAGTCGTGCGATCCATCCGCGATGGCGCCCATTGCGGCTTCGATGTCGCGCCAGCGGCGCTCATCCTCAAGGGCTCGCCGTAGCGTTTCGGCGATGAACGCGCTGCGCCGGCGCTTGCCCACCTTGCAGTCGAGTTCCGCGACGAGGTCGTCCCCAAGGCTGATGTGCAAGCGCATGGCCACAAGCTAACACACGCCGGGCGCTGGGCTCGCCGACCTACTTGCGCGGATCCTGCGGCATGGGGTAAGCCCCGCCGTCGATCAGCTCGATCCGGTAGCCGTCGGGATCGGTCACGAAGCAGATCGTGTACTCCTGGCGATCGCCGGGGTGAAACGGCGGCGTCTCGGGCACGATGCCCTGTGGCTCGAGCTGCTCGAGGGTGGCGCCGATGTCCTCGACCGTGACCGCGACGTGGTTGTAGCCGTCGCCGAGGTCGTAGGGCTCGGAGCGGTCCTCGTTCACCGTGAGCTCGAGCGAGTCGCCATCGCCGGGGAGTCCCATGTAGACGTTGTAGGCGGTGTCGAAGTTCAGCCGCCCACGCTCCTCGAAGCCGAGGGCGCGATAGAACGCGATTGACTTCTCGATGTCGAGCACGCGCACGCAGGTGTGGATGAGCTTTACGGTCATGCCTGCGTGCCTACCCGTCCGACAGCCCACATGAACCCGCCCGAGATCGCCCCGATCATCCCCGACGCCACCCGCCGGATGGTTGACGTGCAGACCGCCGACGCCGGCAAGATCGCCCTGCACGTGAGCGAGCTTGGCGACGGGCCACCCACGCTGATGATCCACGGCTGGCCCCAGCACGCGGGCTGCTGGCGCCACACAGCGCCGCTGCTGGCTGGCGACCTCCGCCTGATCTGCCCCGACCTACGCGGCTTCGGCGCCAGCGATGCCCCCGGCGTCGGCTATGACCCGGCCACATTCGCGGCCGACATGGTCGCGCTGCTCGACGCGCTCGGCATCGAGCGCGCCAACGTCATCGGCCACGACTGGGGCGGCGCGGCGGCGTTCGAGCTGGCGCTGCGCCACCCCGCCCGCGTGGATCGCATGCTCGTGCTCAACACCATTCCGCCGTGGGTTGCCCCGTCGCTCGGCGTGCTCAAGGCGTCGATCCGGTCGTGGTACGCCGTCGCCCTGGCGGCGGCAGGTGACCGCTTCGTACGCACCCAGCCCGAGCGGCTGGCGGCCGGCATGCGCCGCGACGTGCAACACACCGGGTACTTCACCCACGCTGATGCCCTGGCCTACGCGCGCGTGCTCACAGACCCCGACCGGGCCCTGGCCACCAAGCTGCTCTATCGCAGCTACGTGGGCATCGCGAGCCGGGCCAGACGGGGCGGCGACCACGCCGGCGATCGGCTGACCCATCCCACGCACTTCCTGTTCGCCACCGGCGACCTGGCGGTGTCAACCGCGTACTTGAGCGGCATCGAGAGCCATGCCGACGACCTGGTCGTCGAGCTTCACAACGGGTCGGGCCACTTCGTCTGCGAGGAGCTGCCCCACACGGTGGCCGACCGTGCCCGCGCCCTCTTCCTGCGGTGAGACACTGAACGCCAGATGAGCGAAGAGCCCCGCACGCCGCCGGCCGCGATGCTGGCCGGTCGCGCCCGCGCGCTGCGCGAGACCCGCACCGTCGAGACCGTGCAGGGCTCGGTGCAACGGCGGCTGAACCGCGTGCGCGACGCGTGGCTCGAGATCCTCCAGGCTGGAGCCGCGGCCGGGGTGTCGTGGTATCTGGGCCAGCTGATCGTCGGCCAGAGCCGGCCGTTCTTCGCCCCGATCTCAGCCGTGATCTGCCTGGGCCTCTCACGCGGCCAGCCACGGCGGCGTGCGGTTGAGCTGGCGCTTGGGGTGGCGTTGGGGATCCTGGTGGCCGACCTCCTGGTCCGCGGGATCGGCACCGGTCCGGCGCAGATCGGCGTGGTGGTGGTCCTGGCGATGGTGACCGCGTTGCTCGTGGGCGCGGGCACGCTGCTCGTGAACCAGGCGGTGATCTCCGCGCTGTTCGTGATCACCCTGCCCACCACGGGTCAGGGCAGCACGTTCGACCGCTTCTTCGACGCGACGATCGGCGCCGCGGTGGCGCTGCTGCTGAGCCAGGTGCTGTTCCCGCGCGACCCGGTACGCCAGGTCGCGCAGGCCGCGGTGAAGGTGCTCGACGAGCTGGCGACGGCGCTCGACGAGGCCGCCGTCGCGCTGGCAGAGGGCAGCCAGGAGGAGGCCGAACGCGCCCTCGATCGGGTACGCGGCCTGAACGACGAGATCACCGGCTTCTACGACGCCGTGGCGGTCGGGCGTGAGAACGCGTGGCTGTCACCGCCGCGGCGGCGGCGTTCGCTCGGCCACCTGCGAGCCTACGCTGACGCCGCCCGCCAGGTGGACTACGCCGTACGCAACACGCGCATCCTGGCGCGCGAGACCGCGCTCGCGGTACGCAGCGGGCCGGCCGACCCCGAGCTTGCAGACGCCGTGTCGATCCTGGCCGATGCCGTCCGCGCGCTCGGCCGTGAGCTGGGCGAGCCCGGCATCGACGGCGAGACGCGCCACCTCGCCCGCCAGGCCGCCGAGGTGGCCACCGCGGTGCTGGAGCATCGCCAGGACCTGCGCACCAACATGGTGGTCGGACAGGTGCGCGCCACGGCCACCGACCTGCTGCGCGGCAGTGGCCTGGACACCGAGGCCGCACGGCTCAAGGTGCGCCCGCCGGGAGAGGGTTGAGCGCGCTCGTGCGTCTGGTACCGGTGTGGTACCGTGACCGAATGGCTATGAACCTTCGTCTCTCCGAGAGCGACACCGAAGCCCTTCGGTCCAGAGCAGAGCAGGAAGGGCGGTCCATGCAGGAAGTGGCAAAGGCCGCCATCTCCGAGTACGTCTCGGACCGGCCAAAGCGTTTGCGGGCGGCCATCGACCGCGTCCGCACGGAGGACGCGGAGCTCCTCGAACGCCTCGGCCGGTGACTCCAGGGGACGAACTCGACTACCTCACGGTCGACGATCTGATCGAGATCGCATCCGACGTTCTAAACGCTGTCGAGATCCGCGACGCTGGCTTGCTTGCCTCAGCAGCAGGCAGACCCCAGACCTCGGCATTCGGTGAGGACGCCTACCCATCCTTCGCCGACAAGGCCGCGGCGCTGATGCATTCGCTGGCACGTAACCACCCGCTCGTGGACGGCAACAAGCGACTCGCGTGGGCCGCGACACGGGTCTTCTGCCTTATCAATCACCACGATCTGACGCTGTCGGTCGATGACGCCGAAGACCTTGTGCTGGCTGTGGCGCGCGGCGAGCTCGACGTTCCCGAGATCGCCGCGAGACTCAAGTCGGCGGGCTCAAGCGGCCGGTGACACTCGGTAGTCGGCCAGCTCGAACTCGCTCGTGCGCCGGCGGAAGCTGAAGGTGAAGCCGGGCCACTGGATCGAGTTGCGGCCGTTGGCGTCGAGGTACCAGCTCGAGCAGCCCCCGCGATTCCAGACGCTGCGCGCCAGGCGCCGCTGGAGGTCGTCGTTGTAGCGCTGCTGCACCTCCGGGCGCACCTCGACAGTGCCCATCCTCTCCAGTCGCTCGAGCGCCTGGGACACGTACCGGATCTGGGACTCGAGCATGTAGACCATCGACGAGTGCCCGAGGTTGATGTTGGGGCCATACAGCAGAAACAGATTGGGAAAGCCGGCCACCGCGGTGCCCAGATAGGCCTGCGGCGATCCGCCCCAGGTGTCGTGCAGCGTGCGTCCGTCGCCATCGCTCACGCGCCGCGCCAGCGGCAGGTCGGTTGGGTCAAAGCCAGTGGCCATGACCAGCGCGTCCAGCTCGTGCTCGACACCGTCGGCAGTCACGACCGAATGCGCCCTGACCTCGCCGATCCCGGCGGTCACCAGGTCCACGTTGGGCCGCTGAAGCATCGGATACCAGTCGTTTGAGAGCAGGATCCGCTTGCAGCCGATGTCGTAGTCGGGCGTGAGCGCCGCGCGCAGGGCGGGGTCGCGCACCTGAGCGTGCAGCAGCGCCTTGGCCGTGGTCTCCTGCGTCTTCATCAGCGCGGGAGCGAACGCCAGCCCGGGCACCATCCCCTCGCGCAGCGCGTACACAGCGCCCCGCGCCGCCTTCTGCAGCCCCGGCACCCGCTCATACGCACGCCGCAAGATGCCGCCGATGGCGCGGTCGGGGTGGGGCAGGATCCACGGCGGCGTGCGCTGGAACACCGTGAGCGAGCGCACCGACTCCTGGATCCGCGGCCCGATCTGGATGGCCGACGCTCCGGTGCCCACCATGCCGACGCGCTTGCCGCCGAGGGGGCTGTCGTGATCCCAACGCGCCGAGTGGAACACCTCACCCTCGAACGCCTCGAAGCCGGCCGGCACCCGGGGCTGGCTGAGCAGGCCGGGCGCGGCCACGAGCGCCTTGGCCGTCAGCGGGCCGGTCGAGGTATCGAGGGCCCACACCCGGGCGTCGGCATCCCACGCCGCCTCGCGCACGTCGCAGTTGGTGCGCAGATGGGGGCGCAGGCCGAAGCGTTCAGCGGTGTCGCGCAGGTATCCCAGGATCTGGGGCTGCTCGGGGTAGGCATGGGTCCAGTCCGCCTTGGGCGCGAACGAGAACGAATAGAGGTTGGACGGCACGTCGCACTGACATCCCGGATAGGTGTTGGCGAGCCACGTGCCGCCGACGTCGTCGGCACGCTCGAGCACGACGAAGTCCTCAAAGCCGCGCTCCTTGAGCTCGGCGGCCATGCCGAGGCCGCCGAAGCCCGCGCCGATGATGGCCACGGCGGTGGTTTGCGCGTCGGCCGCCATCGCGGGCTCAGGCCTCCGCGCGAGCGGCGGCGACATCGGCGGCGTCGGCGCCCGTCTTGGTGGTGAGCGCGGCGGCCGCTCCGCCGTCGAGCACGCGGCGCACCAGGCCGGGAGCCACGAGCCTCAGCACGCCGATCAGCCCGTACGGCTTGGGCACGTAGCGTTCGGGGACGCCCAGGAGCCCGGCTTCCCAGACGGCCTCGGCGGCCTTCTTGGGCGTCGAGACCATCCACCGGGTGAGCAGCTTGGCGGTGAGCTCGCTGGCCGGGAACCCCTCGGTCTGGATGAACCCGGGCAGCACGAGCCCGACGTGCACGCCATTGGCGAACTCCTCGGCGCGCAGCGAGTCGGTCCATCCGGCCAATGCGAACTTGCTGGCCGAGTAGGCGCCTGCGCCCGGGCGCGCGATCCGCCCGGCGGTGCTCGACACGTTGACGATCGCGCTCGGAGCCGACTGGCGCAGCAATGGCAGCAGCGCCTCGGTCAGCCGCACGACCGAGTCGAAGTTGAGGTCCATCGTGCGCCTCACGTTGGCGTAGCCCGCGTCCTCGAAGGTGCCGCGCCAGGACGCCCCGGCGTTGTTCACGAGGAGCGTCGCGCGCTCGTGGTGCTCGCCGACATGGGCGAGCACGCGCCCGGGCGCGTCGTCATCGGTCAGGTCACACGCCACATAGGTGGTGGGCGCCGGCAGCGAGGCCGCCAGCGCGCGCAGCCGGTCCTCGCGGCGCGCGACCAGCACAAGTTGCGCCTTGGGCTCGAGCGCCAGACGCCGAGCCACCGCCTCGCCGATCCCGCTCGAGGCGCCGGTGATCACGGCGACGTGGGGCGGGTGTGGTCGTGGAGCCGGGGAGGCCATGGCGCCGATCATGACGGAGTCGCGCCCGGCGGCGGGCCATGGCCGCCGCCGGGCCGCCGCCTCGTCAGTTCTTGCGGGCCCGCGCCTTGGTCTTCGGCTTTGCCCTCGTGGCCTTCGCCTTCGAAGTGGACTTGGACTTCGTGGCAGTCGACTTCGACTTCGCGGCCGCGGTCTTCGGCTTTGCCTTTGCCTTTGCCTTGCTCCTTGACGCCGCGGGCTTTGCCTTTGCCTTTGACTTCGTGTTGCCGGAGTCGGCGGAGCTCGCCACCGACTTGCCAGCCGCCTTGAGGGCGCCCCCAGCCGACTTGGCTGCCGCCCTCAGCGCACCACCGGCCTGCTTGGTCGCGGTCTTGGCGTCGCCGCCGCTCTTCTTGGCTGTGTTCTTCTGTCGTGTGGCGGCTGCCTTCTTGGCGGATGCCGAACGATCTGCCTTCTTCTGCTGGGCCATGTACCGCTACTCCCCTTGTTAGCCGATTTTGCGAGAGCATCGCAGTCTGACCGACGGCGCGCTAGTGACAAACGCGAACGCCCGAGGCCCCCGGGGGCCATTGCTAGCTTCCGCTACTTGCCTTCCCGGATGCCTATCTGGAACCGTCTCTTTCCGGGCGATCAGAAGGTGTGGCGCGTGGCGGCCGTGCTCGGCTCGTTGCTCGCTGCGTTGCTCTTCCAACAGGTGGCGCTCGTCAAGCGCGACTACTACACGGGCTCCAACAGCGTGTCCAACCGGGCGCCGGTCACGACGGCGAACGCCCGGAGCAAGGTCTGTCTCCCGGGCGTGTGGGTGCCAGCCGGTACCGGTCGGGTTCGATTCAGCGTGTTGCCGGGCACCGGCGGGGGCGAGCTCGAGGTCACGCTGCGCAGCAACGGCCACACGGTGGCTGCCGGACGCGGCAAGCCGCTTCCAGTCGGACCGCAGCTAGCCGATGTCGTGATCCCCACAACGCAGGCGACCCGGAAGCTCACCGTCTGCGTCAGCCCCCTCGGCATTCGGACCTCCTTCTTCGGGGTGCTCGAAGCGCAGGTGGACAACCCCGCACCCAGACTGGACGGCCGCAAGTTCGCCTCCTCGGTGGCCACGTGGTTCCTGCCACCGGGCGGGTCCAGGCGCACGGTCTTGGCGTCGATACCCGACATGCTCAACCGTGCCACACGGCTGCGAGCAGCGTGGTTCGGACCCTGGACGTACGCGCTGGTGCTCCTGCTGTTCCCGGTGCTTGCGTACTCCGCGGTGCGGCTGCTCGCGACGGCATCGGAGACCCACCGGCACCGAGTGCCGCTTGTGTTCAGCGTCGCCCTGATCGCATTCGCTTGGGCGGCATCGTGGTCGGTGATCACACCGGCTTTCGATGCGCCCGACGAGCAGGACCACTTCGCTCACGTTCAGAGCCTCGCAGTAACAGGGAAGAGCCCGTGTCGCAGCTGCTCGAAGCCGCCGTATTCGACCGAACTCTCGCGGGCGATCGAGGGCACGAACGTCTTCGCCTACAACGAGAACGGCCTCACTCGGCCGCCTTGGCTCGAAGGCCAGGAGCGTGATGCGCTTCGTCATCTGGGGCGCGATGGCCCCCCGGATGACGGCGGCGGGAACACCACGGCCGCCACCCACGGTCCCTACTACTACCTGCTGCTCGTGCCTGCCTATCTGGCGACCAAAGCGGTCGGAGGGGATGTGTTCGCACGTCTGCAGGCAATGCGCCTGGTGTCGTCGCTACTGGCTGGGCTCGTGGTGGCGATGGTCTTCCTGACCGGACGTGAGCTGTTTCCACGCCAACGCCTCGTGGCCGTGAGCGCAGCCCTGTTCGTGGGCCTGCAGCCAATGGTCGGATTTGTCGGCGGCGCTGTGAACAACGACAACGGGGTGAACGCCGCGATGGCTGTCCTTGCGTTCATATTGGTGCGGATCCTGCGAAGGGGCCTCACCCCTGCTCGCGGCGTGGCACTTGCCACCGTGCTGGTGCTCGCGCCGCTGGTGAAGATCACTGGCTACGCCGCATATCCACCTGCGCTGCTGACCTTGGCATTCGTGGCTTTGAGGCAACACCGCCTTCGGAACCTGAAGGCATGGGGTGCGGGCGCCGTGACCTTCATTCTGCTCTCGGCAGTCCGCGGCCAGCTCACGCCGGTGTTCACTCTCGACGGAGTCAAGGGCGCCGGCGGCGGATCGCCGCCGCCGCCACCCGGTAGCGGATCGCCGACGGCGCCACCCGGTACGGGAGCGCTCACCCAAGACCCGCTCGGGCTCTTGTCCTATATCTGGCAGGTGTTTCTGCCTCGGTTGCCTTTCATGCAGGACTACATCACGGTCGCATGGCCATTCTTCACTATCTATGTAGTGCGGGGATTCGCCGCCTTCGGCTGGTATTCGATCACGTTCCCACACTGGGTCTACTCAACCATCGTGGTGGTCGGAGCCGTTGTCGCTCTCATGGCGGTGAACGTCCTCCGCCTTCATTGGCAGGCCGTGAAGTCGCGCGGGCGCGAGCTCCTGACGCTCGGCGCAATCGTTGTCACAGTCGTCGGCTCGGTCCACACGGCGTTCTTCTCGTCCCGGCTAGTCCTCCCCGAGCAGGGACGCTACATCTTCACCGCGCTGGTTCCAATAGGGCTGCTGGCAGGAGTGTCCTGCTACGGCCTCGGACGTCGTCATGCCAGTCAGGTTGCCGCAGTGCTGCTGATGCTGACCTTGGCACTGGCTTGGGCCAGCCAGCTGCTCGGCATGTTCTCGTTCTTCGCTTGAGGGGAACGTCGGAGGCCCTGCGTCAGCCACGGCGGCGCAAGCCAAGAATCGACAGCAGGAACGATGAGAAGACCACCTGGATACCTACGATCACGAGCGTGGCAGCCATCAGCGCGAGGCGTGTCTCGGCGAGATGACCGAACCCGCTCTGGGCCCACGTCACGAAGATCCCCAAGCCGATGACCAAGCCGACGAGCGCAATCGCGCCGCCGGACATCAGGCCGTGTTCGAGGCGAAACCGAGAGCGCGCTCGATCGAACCACGGATCCTTCTCGCCCATGAAGTAGGTGCCGTAGGCGTGGGCACATAGACCAAGCGCCAGCACCTGCGACCCGACGATGAGCAGGAGGGCGCCGCCGATCATGCTGTGCAAGTCCCACTCGCGGCCCAAGATGTTGACCTGCGTCAGTGCCGTGAGGGCGATCAAGGAGCCCACCACTGACATCAGCGCGCCCGGTATCACGAACAGATGCGTCGGGCTGTGCACCAGCAGAAAGCGGAGGTGCCGCCAGCCGTCGCGGAAGCTAGACAGCTTGGACTCGCCGCCCCGAGGGTGATACTCGATTGGGCGCTGCCGGATGTCGAGATCCTCCTTAGCGGCGCGGATGACCATCTCGGAGGCGAACTCCATTCCCGTGGTGCGCAGGTCGAGCTGCGGCAGCAGATCGCGGCGGAAGGCACGCATCCCACAGTGGGCGTCGCGTACGCCGGTACGGAAGAAGACGTTCAGGATGCCGCTCAGCACGGGATTGCCGACGTAGCGGTGCAGCCAGGGCATGGCGCCCGGGTGGATGTTGTCCATCCGGTTGCCGATCACGAAGTCGGCGCCGTCCTCCAACGAGTCGACGAAGTTGGGGATCTCCTCGAAGTCGTAGGTGAGGTCGGCGTCGGCCATCACCACGTAGCGGCCGAGTGCGGCGGCGAACCCGGCCAGATACGCGCTGCCATAGCCGCGCCGTGGCTCGTGGATCACGCGGGCGCCCGCTTTCACGGCCAACTCGGCGCTGCCGTCGTCGGAGCCGTTGTCGGACACGACGACCTCACCTTCGATGCCCGCGTAGTCCATCGCCTTCCGGGCCTTGACTACGCAGGCCTGGATCGTCTCGGCCTCGTTCAGGCACGGAATGACCACCGATACCACCAGGTCTCCGGCGGCGGGCCCTGCGGACCGGAGGTCGCTCTGGGTTCTCTCGAGTGTGCTCATAGGCAGAGGGAGGGTCCCACGCAGCGATGACGCTCCGTTGGACTTCACCTGTCGCAACGCGCCAGCACCGGTGAAGTAGCGGGCTCCCGGGGGGGAGCGTACCGCGTTCTGCGACCCTCCCGACGCACATGCGGATCTGCATCGTCTACGACTGCCTCTACCCACATACCGTCGGTGGCGCGGAGCGCTGGTACCGCAACTTGGCCGAACGCCTCGTTGCGAGTGGTCACGAAGTCACCTATCTCACTCTGCGCCAGTGGCCACGGGGCCACCCGGCCGAAGGGCCCGGGGTGCGCGTAGTCGCAGTCGGGCCCCGCATGTCTCTCTACACCGCGTCGGGTCGCCGCGGCATCCTCCCACCTCTGGTGTTCGGCTTGGGCGTGCTCGCCCACCTGCTGCGGCACGGTCGCTGCTACGACGTGGTGCATACGGCCTCGTTCCCCTACTTCTCGCTGCTGGCCGCTGCCGCCGTGCGGCCACTGGGGCGGTATCGCATCGTTGTCGACTGGCACGAGGTCTGGAGCCTCGAATACTGGTCGGAGTACCTCGGCAACCTGGCGGGGCGGGTGGGCAACGCGGTCCAGGCGATCTGCCTTCGGATACCCCAGCGCGCCTTCTGCTTCTCAGAGCTGCACGCGCGCCGGCTGCGCGCCGGGGGCGTGCGGGGCGAGGTGACCGTTCTCGAGGGTGAGTACGAGGGGCCGCTCGAGCCCATGCGCCAAGGGACCGCGGAGCCCCTTGTGGTCTACGCGGGACGCCACATCCCCGAGAAGCAGGTGCCGGCCGCGGTCAGGGCGATCGCCGAGGTGCGCGGCGCCCTGCCGGAGGTACGTTGCGTGATCTTCGGCGACGGCCCAGAGCGCGGCCGCGTGCGCGAGCTCGTTGCCGAGCTGGGCCTGGACGACGTGGTCTCGGTGCCGGGGTTCGTAGATGCCTCCGAGGTGAGTGATGCCCTCCGGAGAGCCACCTGTCTCGTGCTGCCCTCGCGCCGTGAGGGCTACGGGCTCGTGGTGATCGAGGCCGCTGCCACCGGCACGCCGAGCGTGGTGGTGTCGGGGCCCGACAACGCGGCCACGGAGCTCATCGAGGAGGGAGTGAACGGGTTCGTCGCGCCGTCCGCCGAGCCGGCCGACCTGGGTGCGGCGATCGCCAAGGCGCTGCGAGGCGGGCTCGCGCTCCGCATCTCCACCGCGGACTGGTACTCGCAAAACGCCGAGCGGCTCTCGCTCGACACGTCCCTCGAGAGGGTCGTCGCTGCCTACGCCGTCTCGAGCCCACGGCGGTAGCTCTCGACGGTCAGTGCCGCGGTCTGCTCCCAGGTGAAGCGCCCGGCCTGGAGCACACCCGCCTCACGCAGACGCGCACGCAGGGCCTCGTCGTCGAGCAGCCGCTCCAAGGCCGCGGCGATCGCGCCCATACTCTCTGGGTCGAACGTCAGGGCGGCATCACCGGCTACTTCGGGCAGGCTGGATCGGTCCGAGCACGCCACGGGGACCCCGCGGCGCATGGCCTCAAGCACCGGCAGCCCGAAGCCCTCGTAGAGGGAGGGAAACACGAAGGCCACGGCCAGGGCATAGAGCCCTTCGAGGTCGGCATCAGACATCCAGCCCGGCATCCGCAGGTCGCTCTCGATCCCGAGCTCGCGGGACAGCTCCCACAGCTCTCCCTCGTGCGGCGTGGGATAGCCCGGAATCACCAGCACCGGCCGGCGCCCGGACGGCAGCGCAGCCAAGGCGCGAAGCAGTCGCGGCAGGTTCTTGTGCGGTCGCTTGGCAGACACCGAGAGCAGGACCGGTCGCTCACCGAGGCCCAGGTCGTCACGCAGCCTTCCTTCGGGCGTTCCCGTAACCGGTGACGCGGAGTCGGCCGCGAGCGGCACAACATCGACCTCGCGCGGCGCGATACCCACGTGTTCGACGAGGTCGTCGCGTGTCGAGGCGGCGTCCACGATAACCCGGTGTGAGCGGCGTGCAGCGGCAGGCACTAACACGCGCATCCCGAGTGCCCGCACACCGAAGTGAGCCTCCGGAGCCTTGAGGTAGATCAGATCGTGGATGGTGGTCACCCTCGGAATCCGCCCCCACAGCGGCGCCGTGGACGCGAGGCTGTGGATCACGTCGACCTTCGCCCGCCGTGCCAGCCCCGGCAACAGCTGCTGCTCGCCGCGTACCCACTGGATGCGGTTGGTCACGTCCACGTCCACGAGCACCTGATCGGCCAGCTCCGCCCAGGGTCCGCCGGCAGCCGCCGCGGACCGGTTGACGAACGCCGTGAGCCGGACATCGCCGCGCTTGGCCAGGGCCGCCAACAATTCGCGCGCGTAGGTTTCCATGCCGCCAGAATCCCCGGGTGTCAGAAACGTGAGGTTGAGCCCGACGTGCACTGGTGGTCGACTCTACGATGACTAGCCGATGCACGAGCCCCAGACCAGCCGCCTGACGTGGACGTGGTGATCGTCGCGTAGCGGCGTCTAGCCCCAAAGCGGCGCGGTGGACGCCAGGCCGTGCAGCACCTCCATGCGCGCGCGGCGGGCCAGGCCCGGCAGCAGCTGCTGTTCGCCGCGGACCCACTGGATGCGGTTGGCCACATCCACGTCGACACCCACTTGCTCGGCCGCGTCTGCCCTGGGCCCACCCGCCCGAGCGGCGGCACGGTTCACGAACGCCGTCAGGCGAAGATCCCCTTGCGCGACCAGGGCAGGCATCAACCCTCGGGCGTAGGTTTCCATGCGGCCCGACTCGCCCGGCGTCAGGAAGATCAGGTTCAACCCCACGTGCATCGCCCGGGAGTCTCCGCTATCGCGCCGCCAGCGCTAGCCTCCCCGTGCCGGTGACCGAGGATCAACACAAGCGCGGAGCGAATGGCAACCTGCGGTCCGGACCCCAGATGCGTCGTGAATACGAGGAACTGGCAGAACGGATCGCCGGGGACGTGCCCGGGCTCGCGCTCGACTGGGGGTGTGGCTGGGGCCAGGTCTCCAATCTGCTGCTGGACCGGGCGGTGTCGGTCCGCTCGTTCGACTACCGCTCCGATGCACGCGTGCCCGGCCAGGAGCCCCTAGAGCCCTTCCCCGAGATCGACTATGACTTCTCATCCGACCCCGTGGCCCTTCCTATCCGGACGCCGAGTTAGACGCGGTGCTGTCGTGCGGCGTCCTGGAGCACGTGACCGACCCGGCCGCGTCCCTGGGCGAGCTCCACCGGGTGCTCTACCACGGCCAGCTCGAGCAGGACACGATCTACACACCCGATTCGGCTCGCCGGCTGGTGGCCGGCCACGGGTTCCGGGTCCTCGACACCCGACTCGCCAACATGCTCCCACTGAGCATCGACCATCCAGTGGTCGCCCGCCTCAGACCCCTCATCTGGGCCGTTAACGTGGCGCTGTGACCGCGCGGGCGGCGGCCACGGCCAGGGTGCTGGTGGTCACGCCGGGGCACGACGACTTCCTGATCGACGGGCTGGTCCACGGCCTCCGGCAGCTGCTCGGCAGCTCCGCCGTCGAGTTCCCGCGCTGCGACCACCTCTATGCGGGCCACCCCCCGGAACGGCTGGCGAACCTGCACGGCAAGGGTTTCGTCTTCGGAGGCGCCCTGGACGCCGACGACGACGTCAACCGCGATCGCGCCCTCTACCGCGCGGCCGAGGGTGAGTTCGACCTCGTGATCTTCGGGGACATCTGGAGAACCTTCGGTCACTGGGTCCAGTGGATGCCCGTCCTGTCGAGGGCCGGGATGCACACGGCGGTTATCGACTCGTCCGACCGGATCGAGCCGTTCCCGTTCGCCGGCCTGTTCTGGCGCGTCCGCCACTGGTGGACGCTGCCCCGTGTCACCCGCAAGCGAGCTGTGCACTTCAAGCGGGAGGTCACTCGATGGTCCGGGTGGTTTCGCTCTTACCTGCTGCTGCCCCCTCCACTGGCCCCCGCCGTTCGAGCCGAGCCGATCTCATTCGGTATTCCGGCGTCGTTGGTGGTCGAGTCCCCGCCGCACAAGACCAAGCGCTTCACCGCTCACGTGGTCGACGCCGAGCTGGCCCCCCTTGTCGGCGGACAGACCGCATACGCCTTCGACTCCGCCGGCGCGTACCGCGCCGATCTCGAGCGCTCGATGTTCGGGATCACCACCAAGAAGGCCGGCTGGGACGCTCTCCGTCACTACGAGATAGCCGCTGCTGGGGCTGTCCCCTGCTTTCGCGACCTGGAGGAGAAACCTCCCCGCTGTGCCCCCTACGGACTCGAGGACGGCGTGAACTGCGTCGCGCACTCCGATGCCGCCCAGCTCCTGAGCAAGCTCGATGGCATCGATGCGGCTGGCTACGAACGGCTCCAGGCCGGTGCGCTGGCGTGGGCTCGCTGCCACACGACGGAGGACCTGGCTCGGAGAGTGTTGGCAAGCTGTGGCGTGCGCGCTTGAGCGGACAGGAGCCGATCGCCGTCCTCGACGGGCCGGAGGCCGGCGATCGGATCATCCGCGGCGGAGGCCTTCGCGTGGCCTCATACGCGGTCGGCGTCGGCGTCGGCCTCCTGTCGACCCCGCTGCTCATCCGTCACCTGAGCATCGCCGAGTACGGGCTCTACGCCACCGCCTCCTCGATCGCGTTCGTCATCGCGGGCCTCGCGGAGGGCGGCCTCGGAGGAGTAGTGATCAGGGAGTACTCCAACGCAACCGCAGCTGTCCGCGACCAGCTGTTGCGGTCCCTTCTCGGCCTGCGTCTCGCGATGACCACCGTCGGAGTGCTGATCGGTGTGGGGTGCGCGCAGGCGGCCGGCTACCCGGGCGTGCTGGTGGGCGGAGTGGCCGTCCTGGGTGTCGGCCTACTGACCGGTGCCGTCCAGAACACCTGGGCCGTCGCGCTCAACGTCGACCTGCGCCTCGGCACGCTCGCCGCGATCGACATGGCTCGGCAGCTGACAACGACCGTTGGGGTGGCAGCCCTCGTAGTGCTGGGCGCGAGCCTGGGACCGTTCTACCTGGTCGCCCCCGCCGGGCTGTTCGTCGCCCTGGTGGTCACGTGGCGCACCACCCCGGGAGCGCCGCGCCTCCCCCGCTTCGACCGGCGGCGCTGGAGCGCGATCCTTCGGCAGACGGGCGTGTTCGCCGTGGCGACGGCGCTCTCGGTGGCCTACTTCCAAGTCGCGATTATCAGCACCTCGTTGCTCGCCGGCGACGAGCAGGCGGGCATCTTCGGTTCCGCGTTCAGGGTCATCGAGATCTCCAACGGCATCCCGTGGCTGCTCGCCCAGGCAGCCTTCCCGCTGCTGGCCCGAGCCGCCTACAACGATGCCGACCGCCTGCGCTACGCGCTCGGGCGCATGTTCGAGACGCTGCTGATCGTCGGGGTGCTGTTCGGCCTCGCCGTCGCCTTGGGCGCTCCCTTCGCCACCTCGGTGCTGGGCGGCGCCAAGCTGGACCCGGCGATCCCGGTGCTCCGGACCTTGGGGATCGGCGTCCCGTTCTCGTTCCTCGTGGCGGTATGGGCGTTCGCCTTGCTGTCGCTGCACCAGCACAGGTCGCTGCTGACGGCGAACGGCGTCGCATTCCTGCTGGCGATCAGCCTCAGCCTACTCCTGATCCCCGACTATGGGGCACGGGGAGCGGCCTGGGTCACCGTGACCCTGGAGGCCACGCTCGCCACCGGCTACGCGATCGCGCTACTGCGCGTCCGGCCCGACCTGCGCCCTCCCCTCGGCGGCGTGCCGAAGGTGCTTCTCGGGCTGGGGTGCGCTCTGGCGTCGGGATTCGCCGTGCCCTTGCCTCCCGCACTCCAGACGCTCGTCGCGATCGGGGTGTTCATACTGGTGATCATCGGAACCCGAGCTCTGCCCAAGGAGATCGAGCTCGCCCTCCGTTCACGGTGGTCGACCTTCCGCGCCGATGATTAGCGTCTGCTCGGCGGTCTATCGCGCCCATCCCGCGCCCAACGTCGCGTCGCTTGCCGAGCGCCTGGACGCGGCCTGTGGAGAGGAGGACAGCCAGCTCTGCGTGGCCCTCAACGGGATCGATGCCGCCACCGCCGGCGTGCCGCCGACGGCCCGGGTGAAGCCGGCGTCCGTGAACCGGGGGGTCGGCCCGGGCTGGAACATGGCCGCGAGCATCGCCGACGGCGAGATCCTCGTGTTCGCCAACGATGACTGCGAACCGGGACCCGGGTCGCTGGAGGCGCTCGCCCGATCGCTGCATGAAGACGCCACGGCCGGGGTCGTCGGCCCGCTCGGATCAACGTGGGACCGCACGGCGTGGCGCCACCAGGAGTTCGTCCATCCGCGCCCGGGAGAGGTGCGAGAGTGCGACGTGGTGAGCGGCTTCTGCTTCGCGGTACGTCGAGACACCTTCGATGCCGTCGGAGGCTTCGACGAGGCCTACGCCCCGGCGTCGTGGGAGGAGGTCGACTTCAACCTGGCGGTCAAGTCCGAGGGCCTGCGCACTCTGGCCGTTGGCGCGGACGTGCGTCACGAATGGGGGGTGAGCGCCAAGGCGCCGCCGTGGCGGACCATCCGACACAACGGGCGGCGGGAGTTGCTGTGGAGCATCCACCGGCGCAACCGCCGGCGCTTCCTGAGCAAGTGGGGCGGGCGGTGACCGCCCGACGCAAGGCCATAGCGTCGTTGGGATCTGGTCCGCACGAGCCACTCCTGCGTTTGGCTGCCCGCTCCTTCGAGCCGTTTGCCACCCGGCACGGGTATGACCTGCACCTCCACGCCGAGCTTGCCGACGCGACGCGGCCGGCCCCCTGGTCGAAGATCCCGATCCTCCAGGAGCTGCTCAAGTCGTATGAGACCGTGCTGTGGCTCGACAGCGACCTGGTGATCGTCGACGGCCGCGAGGATGTGCCCGCCGCCTCCTTCATGGCCCTCGTGCAGCACGACACGCCAACGGGGGCGATGCCGAACACGGGGGTGTGGACCCTCAGGGCGAGCCCGGATACCACCCGCTTCCTGGACGAGGTCTGGGCCCAGGAGGACCTGATCGACCACACCTGGTGGGAGAACGCCGCGGTGTGCCGCCTGCTCGGCTACGAGATCGATCCGATCGGTCCCGGCCACTCGACGCCCTGGCTGGAGGCCACGGACTTCCTCGATCCGCGCTGGAACTCCATCCCGGACAGCCCCGCGTCCCGGCCACGCATCCGCCACTATCCGGGGTACAAGACAAGGACGCGGGCCGCGCTGATGCTGCGCGACCTGACGTTGCGACGGCGGCGATGAGGATCGGCATCGATGCCCGGGCCGCCGCGGAGGAGCGCGGGGGACGCGGCACGGTGGTCCGGGAGCTGCTCTCGCACCTGGGCGACAGCCCGCACGAGATCTTGCCCTACGCCCGGCGCCCGTGGGGCGATGTCTCCGATCGCTGGCAGCTCTACACGGCCCCCGACCCCTTGTGGCACCTGAAGGCTGCCCGCCACGCGAACCGCACGTGCCACGCGTTCGTCTCCACGAACTCCTACCTGACGGTGTGGTTCCTCGGCGTGCCGTCGGTGATGGTGGTGTGCGATCTCGTGGCGTTCATGCCCGAGTACGAGCCCCAACGGCGTGCCGGCATCATCGAGCGGGCGACGCTGCCGTTCGCTGTACGGCGAGCGGACGCCATCGCAGCCATCTCCTCAGCCACGGCGCAGGATCTGGCGCGCCGGTTTCCGCGCGCGGGCGCCAAGACCCACGTCACCCCCCTGGCTGCGGACGCGCGGTTCGCCGACCCAGGCCCGCCCGTCACACCGCGCGAGCGGCCCTACGTCTTGGGCGTAGGGACCCTCGAGCCGCGCAAGAACCTTCCCCGCCTGATCAATGCGTTTGCCGAACTACCCGACGCGCTGACCTCGGAGTTCGACCTGGTGCTCGTTGGGGGATCCGGCTGGGACACCGACGAGACCATGCGCGCCATCCGGGCACACTCCTTCGTCCACGCGCCGGGGCACGTGTCCGACGAGGAGCTGCTGGACCTGTACCGCGGCGCAACCCTCTTCGCCTACCCGTCGCTCTATGAGGGCTTCGGCCTGCCGGTGCTCGAAGCCATGGCGGCGGGGGTGCCGGTGCTTACGAGCAACTTGTCCTCGCTACCCGAGGTGGCAGGAACCGCTGCGCTGTACGTCGACCCCACCAGCGTTGCGTCGATCGGCGCGGGGTTGCGGCGGGTACTCACTGAGCCAGCGCTGCGCGAGCAGCTCGCCCACGCCGGCCGAATCCGGGCGAGCCGGTTCTCCTGGGAGCGGTTCACCTCCGAGATCCTGGAGATCGTCGAAAGCGCACGCCTGCACCGAGATGGTGCTACCGAGGTGTCGCCAGCGGGGTCAGGCGGGCCCAGCTCATAGGAGCGGGCCGGAACTCGTCGACCAGCCTGGACCGGCTGGCCCGATCGAGGAACTGCAGGTCCGGGTCGCGCGGGCGCTCCTCGATGATCTGAACATCGTGAGTGGAGGAGAAGCGCTCGCCGATCACGTCGGCGATGCCCGGAACGGCGAAGTCGTGCAGCTCAACGAGGGCGCGCCATCCACGGAGCTTGGGAGCCGCGGCGGGATCCATCAAGGTCACCTCGTAGCCCTCGCAGTCGACGAGCAGCACCACCCCGTCGTCGGGGTACTGGCTCAGCGTGCCCGGGGAGAGAACTCACCGATGTTCAAGCGCGGATCTATGCCGTTCGCCCGGGCGAGCGCTTCGCAGCTCTCACGAGCCACCGGATCGATGTCGAAGGCGTGGACGGTGCTCGAAGGCGCCGCGTGTGCCAGCCCGGCCGCGTAATAGCCCTCGGCGCTGCCGACGTCGATCACGTGCTCGAAGCCGGCATCGATCCAGCTCTCGAAGACCGGGTGGAGCTCGGCTTCGTAGGAGCCCACAAGCTTGGCGACGATGTCGCCGGGCTCGACACTCTCCGGGTAGCGCAGGCCCTGCAGCGGCCCCCGTCGCACATCACGGCCGCGCTTGGCCAGGTAGGCGGCCGTCGACTTGGCGTTGGCCCGACTGCGGCGGCCGACGACCAGGCGCTCGTGACGCCGTTTGACGGCATCGGGAAGCACGGCCGCCGCACTCTTCGCGCCGCACCGCTCAAGGTTGCCGCTCCGCATGGGTGGGGACGGCCCCAATCGCGCGGAGCAGCTCGTGGCCGCTGGGATGCATGCCCCGTGGCGTCCCCAGCCAGCGTGTCGCCTTGAGCCGGGCGGCGACGTGGCCCGGGGCCAACCGCTGGACCGGTGACAGGTACGGAGTGATGGGGATGGAGAAGACCTCCACCGCGTCGAAGCCGGCGCGTCGGAGCGCCTCTCCCATGCTGGCGGGCGTGAACTGGGAGACGTGCACATCGGGCTCGAGCGACATCCAAGCGGTGCCTTGATGGCGAGCGACAGCGCTGGCGTAGTTGGGTACCTCGATCGCGACGATGCCTCCCGGAGGCAGCGCGCGGAACAGTCGGGTCAATTCGCCGACCGGGTCCGGAAGGTGCTCGAGGACGTGCCAGATCGTGACGATGTCCAGTGAGTAGTGGTCCAGCGCGGCGTCCTCGAGCCGCTCGGAGCGGACATCCACACCGAGGCTCTCGCGGGCGTGCACGGCGAACGAGGGTGTCGGTTCGATTCCCCAGGCCCGGTAGCCAGACGAGCCGGCCTCCGCCACGAACGCGCCGCCCACAGCCCCCACGTCGAGCAAGTCCGCCGGCGCCGAAAGATGGCCGGTAAGCCAGGTCAAGCCCACTCGAGCAGCCGCCCGCCGCTCCTCGTCGCGTTCGGTGTACAGCGCGCCGTGGGTCTCTTTGTAGCCATCTTTGACCTACACCTGCTCGATTCCGCTCGCTTCACGGAAGACGTGGCCGCAGACCCGGCAGGACGAGTAGGCCCGGGCAGCCAGCGAGGGCTCCGCGCGCGCCTGCGCCCCACACACCAGACAGGTCACGGACTGTGGTTGGCTGAGCGTCGCGCCAGACACCGCGGGCCAGTTAGCTGCTGGAGGGCCGCAACCACGGTCCTCGCGCCAACGCGAGGATTAGTGTCCGCCCGTCGGTAGCCGGCTAGCCTCCGAGCCAATGGGCGTCGCCGGGAAACTCGTCGAGCTGCGCTGGCGCGCGGCCGGGCACTACCGCCGTCTGCTTCCAAACGGCTTCCTCGCACCGTTGACAGGGCTGCGCGGACTGGAGATCGGGGGACCGAGCGCGGTCTTCGGTAGCTCGGGCCTGCTCCCGGCGTACGACACGCTGGGCAGCGTGGACAACGTCCAGTGGGTCGCTGAGACCGCGTGGCACGACTCCCACAAGGAGGGTGTGTACGCGCCCGAGGGAACGCCGCTCGGGACCATGCGCGTGTTCGACGATGTTGAGCTACTGCCGTTTGCCGACGCCACGTTCGATGTGGTCCTCAGCTCCCACGTGCTCGAGCATCTTGCGAACCCCCTGAGCGCGCTGGCCGCCTGGCACCGCGTCACTGGGCCGGGAGGCCACGTGCTCTTGGTAATGCCGCACAAGGAGGGGACGTTCGACCACCGGCGCCCGACCACCACCGTCTCGCACATGGTCGAAGACTTCGAGCAGGCCGTCGGCGAGGACGACTTGACGCACCTCGGCGAGACCCTTCGGCTGCACGACCGCACCCGCGACTCCGAGCCCGGCGGGTTCGACGAATGGGCCGAAAGGCGCCGGCAGAACCACGCCACCCGGGTACTGCACCACCACGTGTTCACCACTTCCTCCGTGGCCAGCCTGCTCGGCCGCGGTGGGCTCGAGGTCCTCGCGCTCGAGACGCGGTGGCCGCACGACATCTACGCCCTGGCCCGTTTCGATGGGGAGATCACCAAACCCGCGCTGATCGAGCAGGCGACGCGAGGCAGCCCCCTGCGCGAAGACTCTGAGAGCTGACGAACCCCCGGCGCGCGTTCCACAATGCTGACGGTGCCTACCGTCGGGCCCGCCTCGCCGAGCGGGTGGGCTCCAGACGGTGGTCCCGACCCGCTCTCCACGGCATCGATCTACGGCTCGAACAGCTCGTGGACCGTGCCGGTGGAGTGTTTCTCGAAGCGGGCGCACACGAGGCTTCACCCTCGAACACCTACTACCTAGAGCGATTCCGTGGGTGGTCCGGCGGCTGTGGACGCGATCCCGAGCTTGCGGCCGAGGCAAGCGATCGCCGGCCCAGATCGACGGTCAGACAGGCCGCGTTGGTCGGCCCAGAGCAGGCGGGAGGGATCGTCGAGATGCCGGTTCGCCGATCTCATGTCCGGGATAGGCGGCGAGGGGTCTCCGGTCATCGAGGGCCGCTTCCACTCGGGCAAGCCGACGTATTAGGTGGATGTGCCAGCGTGCACCCTCGACGAGGTGCTCGACGAGGCCGGAATCAGCGCTGTCGACGTAATGGTGCTGGATCTCGAGGGGCACGAACTCGATGCCCTGCGGGGCCTCGAACTCGACCGCCATCGAGTCGGGTTGGCTCGTGGTGGAGGTGCCTGACCAAGGCGAGCAGCGTCCCGGCTACGACGACGCGCTCAGCGAGATGTTCATGCCCGCCGGCTCGCTCTCGCTCTGGGACGCGCTCTACAGACCTCGCAAGTGACGGGGCAGCCACGGGGAGGCCCGAAGGCACCTGACCGCCGAGTGCCGGGCGACCGCCAGCGCCCTCTCCCGCACCGATCGTTCAGGCCACGACGTGCCCATGGCAACCGGGTGGAGATAGGTGGCGTCCCGGTAAGTGGCACGCAGACGGCCGTGGTGACGTTGCCAGGCGTCGACGCGAGCCTCGAAGATGAACGTGAACGGGTACCGCCACCGCGCGATCGAGCGCTGCCGGTAGATCGGCTGAGCGAGATCTGACCGTCGGGCCAGGAACACCTGGTCCGAGAAGCCGTGCCCCAGGGAAAAAGCTCCCTGGCGCTCCAGCGTGAACTCGTCCAGGTTGTCGATTTCCCAGTTCGGATTGGCCGCAAGCACGCGTCGGTCTCGTTCGAACAGCTCGATTGCTGGCCCAACCCAGTCCGCCGGCTGGCGCATGCGTACGTCGGCATCCCAGTGGAGCACGAACCTCGGCCCCTGGATACAGACCGCCACCAATGCCCAGTCCAAGAAGTACGGGATCGGCCGGAGATCGCTGCGCGTCAATCCCGTCTTGCCCAGAGCCTCGTCGATGTGGTCGTCCACGAAGACCGCCCGATCGATCTCGCCCTCCCCGATCCGCTCTTGGGCGAGGCTCCACGCCGCGTCACGGTCGTCGACGTTGTTGATGAGCACCGTTCGCAGCGAGAAGCGACGCCGGTTGTCCGACTCGATCCGCTCGATGTGCCCACCCCCTAGGACTTCGCGATAGGTGCGTTCGAAGCAAGTGGTGACGAGGTCTACGGCGGTCTCCACGTCTGTAGAGGGACGGCCCTCGGAGGCGGACATGAGTGGGAAGCTAGCCTGCGCGCCTCCCCCGCGGCGTCTGTCCCCCTTCAGACGAAGCATCCAGCCGGCGGCTGGGCGATCAGTACGTGCGCTCCGGACGCGGTCGGAGCAAGGGTTAGGGGATCCAACGCGCCCTAGGATGTCTTCGCCTGGTCCGGATTGACCGCGGTGCTCACGCTCGACGGGTTGCCCCGGGCGACGCTGACGTACTCGCAGGTCTTGACGCCGTGGCCACGCTCTATTACAACGTGCGCTTCCCGAATTTCTCGTTCGCCTGCAACTTCCGCCGCCGCACGGCTGAAGGCGCCGATCGTGGCTACGATCCCCCGATGCTGAAGGCCTCATCACAGGCATCACGGGCCAGGACGGCTCCTTCCTCCCTACCTGGGCAACCTCGATGCCAAGCGCGATTGAGGCTATGCCCCGGACTTCACCGAGGCGATGTGGCTGATGGTTCAGCAGAACCAGCCCGACGATGACGTGATCGCCACCGGGGAGATGCATTCCGAGCGCGAGTTCCTCGACGCGTGCCCAACGATTTATTCATTCGCTAGCTTGCGAACTCCGCTCCAACCCCTTGGGAGAACTGCCATCCGCTCTTGCAGGGCTCCACGATGAGGAACCCAGAGGCACACGAAAGGTCGACTTCTACCCTCGTAGCACGCGCGTTCCCAGGAAGTACACACGTCTGGAAGATCGCGTTCGCCCTGGGTGTCCTCCTCAGCATCGTTCTTCTGTATCAAGTCGCCTTCGTCGAGCGTGACTACTACACCGGCACGCCCAGCGTCGGCGGCGAATCCCCGGTCACCCAACCCCAACAGGGCCACCGGGTGTGCCAAGAGAGGGTTCAGCTTCCGCGCAACACAGGCCGCGCGCGTTTCGATGTGCGGCCGCTGGCCGCCGGCGGAACGCTGGAGGCCACGGTTGCAAGCGAAGGTCGTGTCACCCGCGGCCGCAGCAAACCGGTTTCGGCCATCCGCCAGTACGTCGATGTCCCGTTCAAGCCCCTGCACGTCAGCGGGCAGAGCGCGCCCGCTCGCATCTGCGTGCGCCCGCTCGGGCCCGGCGCGACGTTCTTCGGGGTGAGGAGCGAGCTGGAGTCGGATGCGGTCGGGCCGACCCTGGACGGATTCCCCGTCGGCCACTTGCTGGCCTATTGGTTCCTGCCGAGGACGGGAGCCAAGCGCACGATGCTCGAGGCCCTGCCCGACATCGTGCATCGCGCGGCTCTGTTCCGACCTTCACCGTTCGGGCCTTGGACGCCGATCGCAGTGCTCCTGCTCCTGCCGGCCGTCGGCTACCTGGCGCTGCGCACCCTCGCATGCGCAGCGGCGCAACGGCGCAGCCGGTTCCCGCCGCTAGCCGCCGTGATGGTGGTCGCGTACGTCTCCGCCGCATCCTGGGCACTCATCACCCCGCCGTTCGATGCGCCCGACGAGAACGACCATTACGCCTACACCCAGTACTTGGCCGAGACCGGCAAGGCGCCGTGTCAGGTCTGCAGGAAGGCGCCGCGGTCGAGCGAGGAAGCGGCAGCCCTCGACGCGGTGAGCCTTGCCGCGTACTTCAGGAGCCCGCAGGGGCGTCCTCCCTGGCTGGGTGTGGACGAGCGCCGCTGGCGCGCCACGGACACACGAGAACGGCCGCCGGGTGACAACGGAGGAGGGGTCACCACCGCCGTGGCACACGGCCCCGCGTACTACCTCTTCCTCGTGCCCGGCTATCACGTGGCCGACGCGCTGGGCGGGGACGTCTTTGCCCGCCTCACCGCCATGAGGCTGGTCTCCGCGCTGCTGGCCGCGATGATGGCCGGCTTCGTGTTCCTCACCGCGCGGGAGTTGTTCCCGCGCCAGCCGTTGCTGCCCGTCCTGGCGGGGTTCCTCGTGGGCCTCCAACCGATGGTCGCCTTCATCGGAGGGGCCGTCATCAACGACACCGGCATCAACGCCGTCGTCGCGGGCATCGCGTTCCTGCTCGTTCGAATACTGCGGCGCGGGCTCACCCTCCGCAGAGGCGTCGTGGTGGCGGGGGCGTTGGTGCTCGCTCCGCTGGTGAAGACAACGGGTTACTTCGCCTACCCTCCCGCCCTGCTGGCACTCGCATTCGTTGCCCTCCGGCAACGCTCCCGCCGGGATGTCGTCGCATGGGCCGGGACTGCCCTGACGTTCATCGTCCTCACGTTCGGGTGGTCCAGGCTGTCTAAGATCTTCGACCGCGGGGTCTATGGAACACCGGGGGGCGTTGCCCCGACGTCTCAGCCCCAGGCCGCCGTGCTCACGGAGCATCCACTGACGTACCTCTCGTATCTATGGCAGGTCTTCCTCCCGCGACTGTCCTTCATGCCGGACCTGCAAACCCAGACGTGGCCAGCTTTCGCCATCTACATCGAAGGAGGCTTCGCGGCGTTCGGGTGGTACATCATCCTCTTCCCGCCATGGGTCTACCACGTGATTGGCGTAGTGGTGGCCTGCGTGACCGTCCTGGCCCTGAACGCGGCTCGGCTGAACATGGTCGCACTCAGATCGCGCTGGCGGGAGCTCGCAGTGCTTGCGGCCCTCACCGGTGTGGTGGTCGCGGGGGTTCACGCGTCCTTCGTCAGCGGGGTCGCCGGCGACTGGGAGCAGGGCCGCTACGCCTTCACCACCCTGGCCGCCCTGGGCACGTTTGCGGCCGGTGGTGCCTACGGCCTCGGCAAGGCATGGGCAAGCACGATCGCCGCGGTCTTGCTCGTGCTCACGTTGGGGCTCTTCTCGGCCTCTGAGCTTCTGGGCCTCCTGAGCTTCTACACGTGAGCCCGCCGCCGCGGGCTAACGCGCATGTGGGCAATCCGGTGCTCAGCGGCATCCTCAACCTCGTCTTCCGCACCGGTATCCGTGACGCGCACTGTGGCATGCACGGGTTGCGCCGCACGGCGTTGCCGACGCTCGACCTGCGCACCACGGGGTGGAGTTCGCCTCCGAGATGGTCATCCGGGCTGCCAAGGAAGACTGGAGATCCGCCCGTTTCCGATCGAATATCACCCGCGCGGGGCGAGTCGGAGGTCACGAGCTTCCGCGACGGCTGGCGCCATCTGCGCTTTCTCCTCGTCCACAGTCCTACCCATCTGTTCATCCTGCCCGGAGCGGTGATGTCGGTGATCGGCGCCCTGGTCATGCTCACGGTGGTTGGCCATCTGGAGATCCTCGCGCGCAGCTGGGACGTGCACTCCCCGATCGCCGGCGCCCTGCTCACGAGGCCGGCCACGAGCTCGTGAAACAAGGCGAGCCCACCCGCCTGCCGTAACTCGAAGGGCCAGTATTCGCAGATGACGGGCGCTTCAGCCGCGAGCAGCGGCTGAGCGCCCGCGAGGAACTGACCCTCGTGCCCCTGGACATCGATCCAGATGAGGGCTACCTCCTCAGTCGAGAACACGCCCTCCTTCACGAGGGTATCGAGCCGAGTGGCCGGGACGCGGAGCGTCTCGCGTCCGCTTTGGAAGCTCTCTGCCGGGCTCACCCTGTGGTCGCCCGGGTTGATCGGCGAACGCTGCAGCTCAACGGCCCCGTCCACGACCCCGGCGGCCATGTTCAGCACCGTCACCCGGTCACCGAGAGCATTCTCGAGCACGGTGTAGCGAAGCAGGGCGGCGTTGGTCGGGTCGGCTTCGATGGCCACGACGCGTCCGGCGCCGAATCGGGTGACAAAAGGGATCGATTGGGTTCCGATGTGCGCCCCGACGTCGAGCACCGCGACCCTCCAGCCGCAGGCCTCCACCGAGCCGCGTCTGGAGTTCGGACAACGCCTCCTGCTGCTCTTGGACTCCCCACTCGCCGAGGACGAAGGTCGCGTGACCGATGTAGCGATCGCCTGTCAGGACGAAGTACCGCTCCGGCCCTCTGGCGGCCAGCACGGTGGGCGTGAAATGGCGCGCCACGAGCAGGAAGCAGCTTCGCGCGAGCCACACCCAGCGTCGCCTTGCCGCGATCAGGACTGCCGTGGCGGTGCGGGCGAGCGCCATCGAAGCATCCTATAAGCCCAGGGGGTACTCTGCGCCCTCTTGGGAGAGCTCGAGAACTTGCAGGAGACTTGGGATCGGTTCGCTGATGCCGACCCGCTGTGGGCGGTGCTGACCGACCCCAGTCGCGGTGAGAGGCGGTGGACCGTCCCCGATTTCTTGGCCGCGGGAGAACGGGAGATCGCTGCCGTCCTCGAGCGCCTCGCGGTAGTGGGAATCCCCCTCCGGCGAGAGCGCGCGCTCGACTTCGGCTGCGGCGCCGGCCGTCTCACGTCCGCCCTGGGCGCTCGATTTGATCGCGTGTGTGGAGTTGACATCTCCCAGAACATGCTTCGAGTAGCGAGGGAGACCACGGCGCACCGAGCGAATTGCGCCTTTCGCCTCAACGCCACGGCGGACCTCGGACAGTTTCCGTCCGGGGAATTCGACTTCGTCTATTCGAGCATCGTGCTGCAGCACATGCCGAGCGCACTCGCACTCGGCTACGTCGCTGAGTTCCGTCGAGTCCTCCGAGACGATGGGATAGGCGTCTTCCAGATTCCCGATCGACACCAGAAGTCGCTCGCCGCTATCCCCCTGCTACTGGTCGACCGGGTTCGCTCCGGCCTCGCGGGGCGGCGCCGGCTCGATCGCAGCCGGCCCCGCCCGAGGGGGGAGTCGCACCCCGAGGCGCTACCGGTCTTGGAGATGCACGGCACTCCAGAGGACGCGGTACGCCGAACAGTCGAAGCGGCCGGCTGCAGCATCGTTGACAGAGTGCTGACCAATTCCACCGACTCCGCATTCAACGGCAACCTCCGCTACACCCACCGGGCTCCACGCGCCGGCTGGGTCAGCAAGCAGTACACGATCGTGCGGCGAATGGCTGCCTAGCCCGTGTACGCCTGGGCTGCTCACCTCCGTTTTGCGATGGCCTCCACGTTCGTGGACAGCCGACTCAGCAGCGGGACGCGCGAAAGGGCTCGGTTGAGGCTCCATATGACACCTGCGAGCCGAGCCGCCATGGCTCCCTGAAGGGTCCCCCGAAGCATGTTCGTCAGGCGCAGCTCGAGAACCGAGAACCCTTGTGATTCGAGGGCCGCTCGTGTGGACCGTGGCGTCCATAGAGGCCGCGCTCGGCTTCCGGATTTGAGTCGCCCTGTTTACCACCGCTGCGCCGCATCGCGCCCAGCGCTAGTAGCGTGACCTTCCGTGGTCGAGTGAGGGGCAGACGACTGGGACGAGGCGAAGCGACAAGCAGTCCGCGTACTCAGGAAACGGGCGGTCCAGCAGAAGCCGATCTACTACAGCCAGTTTGTGAAAAGCATTAAGGCGATCTTGACCTGGACTACCACGGTGATGAGCGGTTGAGCCGCTTGTCTCGCTAGAGGAAGATGAAGCGGGACGTGGCTTCATCAGTGTCCTAGTGGTCGAGAAGAGGACCGATATGCATTCGCGTGAATTTTCGACCTTGCAGCTCAGCGGCACCCGCCAGGGATCGAGGCAGAGTGCGACCGCGTTTACAGGGCTAACGGTGGCGCATAGGGTGAGGAGTGCGGAGGTTAAGTTCTGAAGGTTGCGCTCGGCTTCCGGACGAGAGATCGTGGCGCCCGGGGGCGTCGCTCGGCTTCCTTTCGCGAGAGGCCGATCGCCCGCTTGACTTGGGTGCCGTTGGCGGTGCGGTACTTGATGTCATACGTCATGCCGCCGGACTTCTTTGCGCGTCGGATGAGGCTGCCCCGGGCCATGGTTACTCCCTCAGGCCCCTTGAGCACATCCCGGCGTCCAACAGGATCGCTCGTGTTCGAGCCGCGCTTCCACGTCGGCCGAAACGAAACGCAACGGTCCCTGTGGATCTCGAGTCGCAGGCAGGGCAGACGCCCGTCTGCTGCTGCGGAATAAACCCGCGAGCGCGAGACGTGCAGAAGTTGGGCAACCTCTGCTGGCTTTAGCAGTGGAGGAGTTGACTTTGGAGCGCAAGAATTTGAAAAAAGCACGGCGGGGACCCCGCACAATCTGTCTAGGCCGGTTGAAATTTGACCCGTGGTGCCGGTCGAAAATTGACCCCCCCCTTGGGGTGGTGTGGCTGGGTCTGCGGAGGCGAAGGTCCGGAGGGCCGAGCTGGAGCAGGCCGTCGGCGTCGACCGTGACCACCCGGTGAAAAGGAAGCTCGCCGGCCGCGTAGCCACCCCGGCGCGCAGATTGTTGATCCGTCGAGCCGATCAGCACTAGCTCGATCCGGCCGAGCGGGTAGTCCTGTTCGAGGAGCCCGGCGATGCTGTCGCCCACAGAGGTCGGGAGCAGGACTTCGCTGTAGCCCTCCACGATCACCGAGACGAGGGGTGCTTCGGATGCGTTCATTGGTGGAGCCACCCTACTTATCGACACCGAGCAGGGCGGCCATCTCGGAGTTCGCTCTGCGGCTGTCGAAGGCCCGGACGGCGTAGAAACGTGCCGCTCGCCCTAGGCGGTCGCGCAGCGCCCCGTCGGAGGTCAGCCGCCGGAGCGCCTGCTCCCATGCGCCGGGCTCGTTCGCCAGCAACAGGACCCCCGGCGGGGAGAGCTCGAGGTATCCGGCGGTCGCTGACGCGAGGCCCGGGAGTCCGGCCGCCATGCCTTCGACAAGCGCCGCCCCGGTGGTCTCGAAGTTGGTCGGAAGGGCATTGGCGTCGGCCGCCGCGAGCCAGGGGCCCGGCTCCTGCCAGCCGGGGAAGAGGGGCTGGATGCTCAGCTCGCGCGCCATACGCTCGACCTTCGCCCGGTCGGGGCCGTCGCCGGCCATCACGAGTCGCCACCCTTCGGGGCGGACCGCGGCCCACGCGTGGAGCAGCAGGTCATGGCGCTTCTGGCGGAGATCGAATCGGGCCAGGCAGAGGAGGTACCGGTCGCTCGAGAGTCCCAGCGTCGCCCTTGCCCTTGCACGGCGCTCGGCGCTCGGCGCGAGCGCCTCGACATCCACGCCTTCGCGAACCACGACCACGCGGTCTGAGTCGAACCCGGCAGCCGTGAGCTCGGCGGCCACCTGGTTGGTGTTGGCCACGTAGGCGGATGCCCCGTCGAGCGCCATCTTTAGCAGTGCTGCGACCGGTGAGTGCTCGAGCCGCGCGACGCTGCCGAGCGGGCCAGGGAGCCACGTTCCGACCACGTACGGGCTGCCGAGCGCCCGGTGTAGAGCGGCTGCCACCAGCCCCTCCGGCGCGGGGCTCGCGGCGTACACGACCTCGAATTCCGACCGGCGGCGGACCGCCGCCGCGAGCGCCGTGGTGATCGAGACCGCGGTGTTGGCCCGCGCGATGGCGGGGCGATGCTCTCGCCCCCATGACACGAGGCTCGGTACGCGCACCTCGGCAACGCCGGGGATGCTCGTGGCCGGTGGGCCGCTGGCCCACGTGAGCACGGTGACCCGCCCGTGCACGCTCAACGCCCTGGCCATCCTGCGCAGGCGGCGCTGCAGGCCGCCCTGCCCGTCCCACTCGGGCACGATCAGCAGCACCCCCGCGCCGCCTGTCGAACGTCTACCGGTCGGCCCCGCCTGGCTTTCGGCATTCTCCTCCCGGTGATTCACGTCGTGACCACCCAGCAGGAGGAGCGCACATAGCCTGACTCCGGCCGGAGTGCGTGCTCGATCGCCCGGGATTCGTACCAGTCCTCGCGGGCCTGCGGGTAATGCGACACCGCGCGCGCAACCGGGTCCCGGACACAGACGATCAGCTTGACGTCCGGCACCACGGAGCGGATGCGCTCGGGAGTCACCCCGAACCGGGCCGACGTGTAGGCCGGAGTGGCCTCGCCCCGCACCGCGAAGTCCGGGGAGAACCAGGAGCGGTACCACTCGACGCCCCGGTGCCCCTCGCCGCGCGGCAGCGGTTCGTCGACGAAGAAGGACAGCTCCTTTCGGCGCGCCACTTGGATCTTGGGGTGTTCGCCGAGGTAGTGGTGCAGGCTTGTGGTGCCGCACTTCGCCGCGCCGATGATCAGGTAAGTCGGCAGCGCGCCGCTCACGGCGCGCTCGGCGCCCATCGGCGGCGGTACAGCTCGATGTCCACCGTGCCCTCCGGGTTGCAGCGTCGCGTGGCGTAGCCCAGCATCTCACCGAACGCCGAGCTCACGAGCGCCACGGCGACGATGTCGCTGCCCCGCAGGAGGGCGCCCAGATAGCCGCCGCGCCGCGCCGCCGAGACGAAGCGCGGGAAACGGATGAGCGGCAGGAGGGGCGAACCCGCAGAGTACAGCGCACGGCGTGCCGGCCCCCACTCCGCGGCGCGTCGCGCTGCGTACACGCGCGAGAACACCCGCCAATCCCTGCTGGCGGCGCCGTAGCGCTCGACGTTCATGTGGACGAGGCGGACATCCATGTCCAGGTACAGCTCGCCGCCCGCCGCACGCATCACCTGCTGCAGGAGGTTCTCGGCGTCCATCCCCTCGGGCATCTGCATCAGCGCGGCGAGCAGGGCGTCCCGGCGGTAGGCCGAGTTGTGGCCCGGAATGTCGGGCCACGGCCCCGCGGGCCCGCCCATCCAACGCCCATAGTCGAACAGGCTCATGGCCGCGGCCCGCCGCACGAGGGTGGCCGGTTCGATGCCCGGCCCACGCCCACCCACCCTTCGTCCAGCCGCTTCACCATCCCCCGTGCCCAGCCGGGCTGCGGAAAGCTGTGCGTCTCGGCGAGGGCCACATACGGAGCCGCCGCCGCCTGTGCTCCGACCTTTCGAGCGTCGGGCAGGGATCTGCCCTCCGACGTAACCCGGCGGACCGCCGCGAAGTCCGACTCGCGCTCGGGCGGCGACGGGACCAGGGCCCCGATGCCGACCAGGACCAGCTCGAGCGTCACGCTGCGGGCTTCGCGGCGCAGGATCTCGATCGTTTCGGCGCCGGTCTCCGTGCGATCCACCGGCAACACGACCGACAGGGCGGGAGTCGCTGACCCGTTCATTCGGGCGAGGGCATCGGCAGTGAGGGCTCGGCGCAGGCGCGGCGGCCGATCCCATAGCGCGTGGCGGTCGCCTCGAGAGCGAAGCCGCCCACAGCCGCCGCCTGGCTTAGAAGGGCAAGCGCCGTCAGCCGGCCGCGGTGTCGCGGGGCGCGGCGCACCTGAGCGGTCAGCACGCTATAGAAGCCCGGCTGAGGTGTGGGAACGAGCCCGGACCCCGCGACCCGGCGGTGGAAGGCGTACGCCCCGCGCCCGTATCCGGCGTGCTGGCGCACGAAGCTCGCCAAGGCCATCTCGCGCACATGGATCACCTCGGCGCCCGGCGCCCAGAGCAGTCGCCGTCCCGACGCGCGCCAGCGGGCGCACAGATCGCGATCCTCGGCGTGGCGAAAGCTCGCGTCAAAGCCCCCCAGGGCGTGGAATGCCGAGGCGGGCAGGGCGAGATTGCACGAGGCCACGAATCGCGGCTCGCCGTCGCGGGCGAAGTGGGTGTGAGACGCGTCGAGCACGAGCTGGCTGCCGGCCGAGAAGATGTTGTCAGGCATGCCGTTGTGGGTGACGCCGGCGATCGCCGCCTCCGGGTGCTCGCGCATCGAGGCCTCGAGCTCACGCGCCCAGCCGGGGCAGGGGATGCAGTCGTCGTCGGTGAAGGCAAGCACCTCTCCCCGCGCCGCCTTCGCGCCGAGGTTGCGGGCCGCCGCCGGTCCACTTTCGTCGCCGCCGATCACGCGCACATCAGCCGGCAGGATAGGCAGGCCGTCGCCGTCGTCCACCACCACGATCTCCATTCCGCCATCAGGCGGCTCTTGGGAGACCAGCGCCGAGACGCAAGCCGCCAGTGCCTTGGGACGCCCACGCGTCGGCACAATGATGCTGACACGGGGACTGCTCACGTGACTGCGGGTGCGCTCGAGTCCGGGAGGCCGCAAGCCGCGCGCAGCATGCACACCGCTTCGCCCGCGACAAGGCCGTCCTCGACCGGACACGGATTGTGTCGCTGGCCGCGAACGGCGCACAAGAAGGTGGCCCACTCAGCCCCATAGGCGGCCTTGAAGGCGGCCCCCTGGCGGGCGATGCCCGCCATCCCAGGGCGTGGGCGACCCTGCGCACCCGCTCGCGCGGCTCGGTCCGCGTGAGACCGGCGTCGGTGGCCACCTGCACGGTCAGATCGTCCTCCACCCTGCCGGGCGCCTCCACCTACTGGCTGGCTTGGGCGGGGACGGACATAGAGAACCCTCAGGTCCAATGGCGTTCCCCAGCAGCCTCGCTGCGATCGGCGCGCGATCGGCAAGAACCCCACGACGGCCACTCCCGCTGAACCTGTTGCCACTGGGACGCAAGCACGACCTGAGGATCGCACGGCATCTGCCACATGGTCGAGGAGGAGGTCGGGCGCTGCCGCGGTGCGCGATGCTGGCCGCCCGGTCAGACCAATGGAACCGATCCAGAAACCCCCGCTAACCCCGGGGTCTACCCGTAAGGAGTCGAAGCCCGTCCGTCTCGGATGCATCCGGCTGTTCAACGTCGTTTCGCTGCACTCGATCTGCCGTGCGAACCCAGTTCTAGCGATCGGCGTGCGATCGAGAAGGGCTCCCGCGCCGCGAAGATCGCGACATCCCGGGGCACGCGCGTCGAAGGACCCGCGGCAACCTCGGACTGCCGATCGGCCCGTGCAGCAACTTCGCCCAACACAGCGGAGGGGGAGGGATTCGAACCCTCGATTGCATACCCGCACAACGGTTTTCGAGACCAGAGGGGGGCTCGGTGTGGCAGGGCCGTTCGTGCTCACCGTCGGGACGCTGCAGCCGCGCAAGAACATCGAGGTGGTGGTGTCGGCCTTCGAGCGGCTCGTGGCCAGGGGAGCGGACCTCAAGCTCGTGGTGGCCGGCGGGGCCGGCTGGGGCGAGCGCCAAACCGCGGAGCGCGTCCGCCTGAGCCCGGCCCGCGACCGGGTGGTGCTGGCGGGGCACGTGACCGACGCCCAGCTGCTGGCCCTCTACCGCTCGGCGCTGTGCTTCGTGTTCCCGTCCCGCTACGAAGGCTTCGGGCTCCCCGTGCTCGAAGCCATGGCCACAGGCACCCCCGTGGTGTGCAGCGACCGCACAAGCTTGCCCGAGGTGGCGGGCGACGCCGCGATGCTGGTCTCGCCCGACGACGTCGATGGGCTGGAGCGCTCGATCGGACGTCTGGCCTCCACGCCGCAGGCGCGCGCCGAGATGATCGAGCTCGGACTGACCCAGGCCGCCCGCTTTACCTGGGAGCGCTGCGCGGAGCAGACGGTGGCCGTCTATCGCACCGTGCTGGGCGGCCACTGAGGCGAGACCGCACATATCATTCCGAAGCATCCGCGCGACCCAGACGATCAACATCCTGGGCTCGCTGGCCGAGTCGGACATGCGGGCCCGCTACGGGCGCGGTCCCTGGCAGATGTTCAAGTGGCTGATCGACCCCTTCGCATTGACCGGGGTCTACCTTGCCTTCCTCGTGTTCGTGCTCAACAGGCCGGGCGGGGTTCCAGGCCTGAGCGTGGCATGCGCTGTCGTGCCGTTCCAGCTGGTGATCGCCACGGTGGTCACGTCTCTGGACTCCATCCGCGCACGGGAGACGATCATCGCCAACATGGCCTTCCCCCGAATCTATATCCCGGTCGCGGCGGCGCTCACCGAGGCGATGGCGTTCGCTGCCAGCCTGGTGCTGCTGGCGTTGATGATGGGCGTCTACTCGGTGGCACCCACGTCCTCGATACTCCTGCTGCCCGTCGTGATCCTCGTGAATGTGGTGTTCGCTGCTGCCATTGCCTACCCGGCTGCTCTGTTCGCGCTCTGGCTGCCCGACCTTCGCGTGTTCGCCATATCACTGGTCCGCACCGCCTTCTTCCTTGCGCCCGGCGTGATCCCGCTCAGCCAGATCGGCGGATCCGCGAACGACCTCGTGCGGATCAATCCGCTGACTGGGCTGTTCGAGAGCTACCGAGCGGTCCTGGTGGACGGCTCGGCTCCAGACGCCTGGATGTTTCTCGTTCCGCTGGCGTTCGCGGCGGTAGTCGCCGGAATATTCGTGCCGATCTACCGGCGCGAGCAACCACACCTCGCGAAGGTGATCGGATGAGCGCAATTCACCTCGAGGGGCTCGGGGTGCGCTTCGGGTTCGATCGCCAGAGTCGGCCGGTCACCCCGATGGCCGGGCGCATCCGCCGGCGCTGCAGGTTCGGCTGGGCGATCCGCGATCTGACACTGTCGATTGGGCCCGGCGAGAGCGTCGGCCTGCTCGGACCCAACGGCGCCGGCAAGACCACCCTCCTCAGGGTCCTTGCGGGGGTGCTTCCCGCGGACGCCGGCAGCGCCAACGTCGAGGGGCGGGTGGGATCGCTGCTCTCGATCCAGGCAGGCGTGACCTCGGCTCTGACGGGGCGCGAGAACGCGTTCCTGTTGGGAGTGCTTCACGGAAGCTCGCGGCGGGAGGCACGCCGCAGCCTCGACGCGGTGCGCGACCGAAGCGGGCTGGCCGACGGGTTCGAGAGGCCGGTCTCCAGCTACTCCCAGGGCATGCGTGCGCGGCTCGGATTCGCCGTGATCGAGCAAGCTCGGCCCCAGGTACTCCTGCTCGATGAGGTGTTCGAGGCGCTTGACGCCGAGTTCCGGGAGTTGATGGAGGCGCGCGCCCAGCAGATCCGCGAGGAGGGCGGCATCGTAGTCGCCGCCGGACACGATCACGCGGAGCTCGCTCGCCTCTGCGACCGTTGGGTCAGCTTGGAGTCCGGCCGCGTGATGGCCGACGGACCGCTCGCCGATCCGGGCTCGTACTCCCCCGCCGGCGTCGCAAGCTAGCTGACGTGCCTCGACAGGTTGCGAACGGGGGTTAGGTAGGTCCGGCCTGCCGAGAGGCTGTGGGTGTTCGAAGCTCACTACCTGCTCGGAGGCCCGGATGGAACACCGTAATGCGCCGCTCACTCGGACTGGGAGGCTGGGCCTGGTTCGGCTTGTTGTTTTGAGGATGGGCTCACGTTTGAGGCGGCAACTGAGCCAGGCCAGCTCAGACGACCAAACACAACACAACAGTTTTCGAGATTTTTGCGTGACGGTCTCAGCTCTTCGGCGGGGCGAACCGCGGTCCCAGCCTCCGGGAGCGAAAGTCCGGTCGGTCGGTCGTCGGCGACCGAGGGTTCGAATCCCTCCCCCTCCGCTGTGTTGGGCGAAGTGGCTGCACGTGGGAGGTTCTCCGAAGCAGGCCGTGTTTGCGTGCTGAGGGCACTGAGGGCACTGAGGGCACTGACCAGCGAACCGCCCGGTGCGGGGGTTCTTGCCGATCGCACGCCTCTGGGCCTCAGCTGCATTCGGGCGGTCCAGGCCCAGGTCGACTGACGTCGCCCCGCCTCCTCCGCCTCGCCTACGGCGAGGCTCCGCAGGCGGGACCTACCCATCTAGGGCGGAACACTTTTCAACCGGCAGAAGTGGCACACATTTCAACCGGCCTTGACACGCGGAGGCACCGCCGTGGAAGCTGCGTGGAGGCGGGGAAAACCCGCAACAGAATTTCGCCGCTCTTAGTCTCGTGAAGTCCCTTGGAGCTACAGGCGGCGGCAGGTCACTGCGATTGCTTGCCGGCGACGTGATAAGCCGGCGGGGCCGTTGGCCACGCCCGCCCAGTCGGCCGCCGCTTCCCTCCGGACAGCGAGCAGCCACGTTTCAAATCGCTCAACTGGCAGCCGTGTGTTCTCCGGAGCGCAGCTCGAAAAAGAACACCCTCGGGGCCCTCTATGGACGTTTGGTCGGTCCTAGGACCAAATGCCTATTGAGGAGCAATGGGTCCATGTCGAAGACTGAGTGGAGCGCACTTCGACTAAGGACGGGATCTATGAAGAGACATACTTATCTGCTTGCAATCTCAGCTTCGTTCGCGATGGCGATGCTTTCGCTGACGGGGACGGCTCAGGCAAAGAGCTTGAGCTGTCACGGCCACAAGGCGACGATCGTCGGCACCAATCATGCCGACCACATCCACGGGACCAACCACCGCGATGTGATCGTCGGACGCGGCGGCGATGATCACATCTCAGGACGCGGCGGTAACGACATCGTTTGCGGCAACAGCGGCCGCGACCAGATCGCTGGCGGCGCGGGGCGGGACTTCGTGTCCGGCGGCTCCGGGGACGACATCGAGCAGGGCAACGCCGGTGACGACACGATCAACGGCGACCGCGGCGATGACAATCTCGCCGGCGACGCGGGCGACGATGTCGTAAACGGGGGCCTGGGCGACGATGTCGTAGAGGGTGGCTTGGGCGACGATGACGTCCAGGGCGACGCAGGCGACGACCACGTCGATGGAGGCCCGGGACGCGACCAGGAGGACGGCGTCGACGATCACGGTTCAGCCGACACCGCCCCGGGCTCGGGAAACAGCGGTCCAGGCTCGCTAAACAGCGGTCCAGGCTCGGGTGACAGCGGTTCCGGCTCAGACGACAGCGGTTCCGGGTCCGGTAGCAGCGGCTCGGGCTCAGACGACAGCGGTTCCGGTTCCAGTAGCAGCGGTTCCGGGTCCGGTGGCAGCGGCTCAGGCTCAGACGACGGGCCCAACCACGACTAGCTAAAGATGAGACTCAGGCGGACAGTCGGCCTCGCGTAGGTCCGGCTGTCCGCCGTTTCGCGACCGCGAACCACGCAGTGACACCGCATTCCTAGCCCTGACCCGCGTTAAGCGCTGGGTCCCTGGGCAGATCAGCCGGGCCCCGAGTTTCAGGTCGACCACTCCGGCACGAGCACCCTCTTTGAAAGCACCGATCGCGTGGAGGATGCGCCTCGGTGGTCCTTCACCCCAGGTGGGCCAATATGGCGGTCGACTACGGGGGTCGCGTTGAGGAATGCTGCTTCAGTGATTCGACGATCCTCGCGTACAGCGCTCGGCGTCCTGGCTGACGCCCATGCCCGCGGCGCGCGGCGGGTCGCTGCGGAGCGCTCCATTGGCGGAGCGGGTAGGGTGCGCGTTCTGCGCGAGGCACTGAACGTCGTCCGGGAGGCCCCGCCCCTGGAGCGTGACGCGCGCGTTCTCGCTCTTCTTGCGGCGTGCTGGGCGCCTACGCGACTGGTGCGGTGCGGCGAAGCCAGAGTGCGGCGGGGCCGACCGTCGCGTGGCTGACCGATGGAATCAGCGCGGCGAGGTCTTGCTCGCGCGCCAGCGCGTGGGCGCCGGCGAGCACGGTGAACGCGTCGCTACCGGAGAGCAGCGCCTGTACCAGCCACTGCTCGGCGACGAACATCCCCCGCTCGTACCAGGCGCGCGGGTAGTCAAACGGGAGGAAGATGTCGTGGACGTGAACGAGCACCCCCGGTGCGAGGCGGGGGAGCACCTCGAGCGCGAGGTGGACGGCGTCGCTGTCGCGCTTGACGGTATGGGTTGTGTCGATGAACAGCACGTCGTCGGCGCCCAGATCGGCGAATCGCGCAAACGGAAGATCCTGCGCACGTGATCGCTCGAGGCGAGTTTCCGGCGGTAGAGGCGTACGCGGTTCGGGGTCGATCACGAGGTGGTCGCATGGCTGGCCCTCGGCCGCGTTGAGCGCCAGCGCCGCGGTGCTTATCTGCGTGGAGAAGCCGGCGCCGAGCTCGATCATTCGGGTGGGGCGGGCCCAGCGCAAGACCGCGTGCAGCAGCTCGGCGTCGCCGTGGGTGTAGAAGCCGTTGTCGAGGTCAAAGCCTTCGAGCTCGCCAAGCCACGGTCCCAGCTCGCAGCGCACGAATGCCAGCTGACGTTCGAGGTCCCAGTCCACCCCGGCCATCGAGCTGCGCAGGTCCCAGCCCGCTTCGGTCGCCGGGAGGTCGGGCACAGGGGCGTAAATGTCGTCGCGGATCAGCTCTAGCCTCAGCATGTGAACCGCGCGGACGAGGAGCCTCCACAGAATCCGTTTCAGGTGCGCCATCCGCGCTTGCCCGGCAGCGGGCGGAGTTGGAGGCCGACCTCATCTGTGAGGTATGCATACCCAATGGCCTGATGTACGGCGTGGGGATCGAGCCACTCGTAGCGCACCTGACGTGCGGCACGGCTCTCAGCCGTAAGCATCGCGCGGTGGTAGAGAATCAGGTCCGCCGGTGCGAAGCGCCCGGCAACACGCGCCTGCATTGGGGCCGTGTAGACGTGGATCTGGCCCTCGTCGAACACGTGGTCGGGTAGCGAGCGGTACAGCCGCGCGACCGACTTACGCCTCCATATGCCGTCTACTCGAACGCGATCCTCTGCGTCCCACAACTCGCGCAGATGGATCGCAAACGCTTGCAGCCCCAGCCTTCCGCCGCGGCGAATGACGCGTTCGGCACGGTCGCGGAAGGCTTCCTCGACGCGCTCGTCGGCGTCGATGCTAAGGAACCAGTCGGCGCCGTGGCGCAGGCCGGCCGCGACGAGCAGCCGGTGGTTGCGCGGCTCGTCCCACGCGCCTCGCTCGACGTGGAGGACCTCGAGGACCTCAGGCCTCGCGGCGAGCCACGCGCCAGTGCCGTCGCTCGAGCCGTCGTCGAGGGCGACGATGCCGTCGACGTGCGGAGCGAGGTTCGCGACCAAGCCCGGCAGCTCGGCCATCTCATCGCGAGCGGAGAGCAGTGCCAAAAGACGCACCCTCCGGCCCGGCCGCCCGGGCGGAGGCCCCGACGGGATGGCCAAGAACCGAGGCAGGAGACGTCTACCCTGTCGAAGCATCGTGGGGGAAGGCATATCAGGCCCTGGACGCTTTCCACGACTCGCCGCGATCGTCCTGTCACACCAGGACGAGGCGACAATCATTGCCGCCGTCGATTCGCTCTTGGCCCAGGACGTGCCGCTCGAGATCGTGGTCTCTCACTCCGGCGGGGGCGTCACGCCGCAGCTCATCGCCGCCGCCCACCCGGGCGTCCGTGTGGTCGCCGTGGCCTCGCAGCAGCTCCCCGGCGCGGCGCGCAACGCTGGCCTCGCCGCGACCAGCGCGCCGTTCGTGGCGTTCCTCGCCGCAGACTGCGTGGCTGAGCCTGGGTGGGCGTCAGCGCGGCTCGCGCGCCACGAGGCCGGCGCGGCGGCAGTCGCGTCCGCGATGGCGGCGCCCGCCGCGCCCATGCCAGCGCTCGCCTCGCACCTGCTACAGCACTGGTCCCGCATGCCACACCGAGTGCCACACCCGCCTGCGCGCTTTGGCGTTTCCTATGCCCGCGCCCTGTTGGAGGAGCTCGGCGGCTTCCGCGATGACGTCGCGATCGCCGAAGACGCCGAACTTAACGCCCGGGTCTTGGCCACCGGCGTCCCAATCGCGTGGGCCCCCGAAGTCCTGCTGGCACACACATACCCGCAAACCGCGCGCGCTCTCGCCGGCGACGCATTCGCCCGGGGCCGCAAGCGAGCCGCCGTCGGCAACCGCCCCGGGCGTCGGCTGGCTCTGACCGGCCGCGCACTAGCAGCGTTCGGCGCCGCCGTCACCACGACGCTTGCACAAGAATCCCCCGTGCCCACCCGTCGCATCGTTCGGGCGCTCCCACCGCTGGCCCTCGGCGCGTGCGCGAGCGCCGCGGGCGCGCTAGTCGGCGCCCCACCAGAGCCCGGAGCACTGGCCGAGATGCACTTCAATCGGTTCGCCCGCCGTTACTCCCGCCGCAACAAGAGCCGCACCGGCGGACAGCGACTTTGACGCTGCTTTGGTACCACGACCGGTACCACGGGCCTCGAGCGGGCCATTCCGGTACGCCCCTGAAGCGGGAGAGCCCGCTTCGAGAGCGGGTCCTGTCCAGTCGGGGCGACTGGATTTGAACCAGCGACCGCTCGGCCCCCAGCCGAGGCCGGAGCTGTGGCGATGCTTCCCGTTCCGTCCCACCCCTCCCGAGCGTCCCTTGGCTGAGACAGCTTGGGCGCATGAGACGCAGCAGTTGGGACGACACGAAGGGCTACTGAGCGGCGGGTGCCTCCTTTGAGTCTCACGCTCAGCCCACGGCGAGGAGGTACTCCTTCTCGCTGAACGCTACGCCGGGTGGTGCGTTGCGCAGACCAGCCCTACCGAGGTCACCCGGTCGTGCCATCCGCGTTGGGGACCTTGGCCCACGGGTCGTTGCTCCAGTCGAAGGCTTGACGACCGCTCGAGACACGCTGTGCGTTGCTGAGAATCCCAGGCAGAGGCTGGCCCTCCATGTCGACGGGAGTCGGAGCGCCGGTCAGAGCAAGCATCGTCGGCGCGATGTCCACGATGTGTCCCGCGGCCACCTCCTCCCGGCTGACGATCCGCGGACCCGCAGCCACGAGGAAGCCCTCGTCGCTGTGCTCGCTCTTGGCGAAGGTTTCCATGCGTTCGCGTATGACGCCGAGGTGTGGGTGATGGACCTCGCTGACGATGCGATCAGGGGTCCACGTCACCACCAGGTCAGGTAGCTCCTCTACGTTCGCCCCCCCGAAGGATTCCCCGGTCCGCATGACCTTGGCCACCACCGGACGACCCGCGCCGTCGGTCAGCGAGCGCAGTTCGCGCGCGATCTCCTCGCACAGCTCATCGCGCTCGGAGCCGGGCCCCACGGTACCGTGGGGCTCGCGGCCGAGCAGGTTGATGCGCACGAAGCCACTCCCGAACAGAGGCTCCGCCACGGCCTGAGTGCGGGGCCAGTCGACGGCGCCGGACCACAGGTCGGCCATGATGCGGTTCTTGGTCTCCAGCGGAAGGCGGTGATTCACGTGACGGCGTACGCTCCACGGCACGCGAGCGCGCACGGCACCGAACAGCCCACCGCCGCCATCCGGCGCGTCGGCCTGATAGCCGAGGCCCCTGAGCACCGCGGGTAGAACCCAGAGTCCACCCGTGTTGAGTCGCATGCCCTGCGCCGAGACGACGACGACGTCCGTCCCCTCGCCCGCCTCGGCGAGCAGTTGGCCCATCGCGTCATCGATCAGGCGGTAGATCCTCAGCAGCTTGTCGCTGTGGCGCAGCCCGTGCTGAGGGTCGTACCAGAGCGACCCCGGAGTGAGGTAGCGATGAAATATGTGCGCGCCGTTATGAGCCTCGCTGAAGCTCGCGACACACAGCTCCCACGGGCGCTCTCGCATCATCTCGCTGTACAGCTCTGTTCGCCTGCGGATCAGGTCGGCCAGAACACCGAAGTAGCGCTCCTCCGAGCGCACCGAACGCTGCGTCTCGTCGTTGAGCCACTTGGGAGCCGGTGGGTACCGTTTCGCCGTGTGTGAGAAGAGGTCGGGAGGCGAGGAGTCGCGGTGGGTCGCGGAGCGTTGGCCCCACCCCATCAAGGCGGTGAACCGAAGGCTGTCCAGCGGCTCGGCGCGGTGGGGATCGAGCAACAACACACGCTGGCCCGTTGTCTCGAGCGCGATCTGCCAGAAGGGCTTGCGCCTGGAACCGCGAGGGGCGAAGACCATCTCCGTCGTCCCCGGACGGACCACCTGCCAGTTGTAGTGAGCATGAGTGCCGGGGCCCGTCCCCGTGGCCAACGTCCACCATGCACCGTCCGGAAAAGCACTGAGCGAGCGCGACCTCAGGCGCGCACTGGCTCCGTTCTCCATGAGCCGAGCAAGCGTGGGCAGGTTACCCGCCCGCGCCCAGCGGAAGGCCAGATCGGCGTCCGCCGCGTCCAGGCAGAACGCGAGCACTCGTTGCTGATCGCTCATGGCATATCCGGAGGGCTCAGCGGAGCTATCCCTGCCGCCCGGGACAGTATGCCAGCCATCACCGTGGTGTAGCGGTCGATGTCGAACGCCGACCTCGCCCGGGACACCGCCGAAGCCGGCACCGACCGACTCGGAAAGGTCTGGCCCGAGAGGATCTCTAGGAGCCGCAGGGTGAGAGCCGCTTCGTCTCCGTTGGGAAACAGCAATCCACTGCTCCCCTCCTCAATGGTCTCGGCAAAGCCGCCGTGCGCGCTGGCCACCACGGGAACTCCACGCACGATCGCCTCACCCGTGACCAATCCAAAGGGTTCAGGCCAGAGCGACGGTGCAACGAGCGCCCACGCCCGGTCGAGCTCTGACTCCACCCGCTCCGAGCTCAGGCGTCCCAAGAACGTCACCGCCCCGGTGACACCCAGCTTCACGGCAAGACGCTCGAGGGAGCCCCGGAGCGGCCCGTCGCCCGCTATGCGCAGTCGAGCGTCCGGAAAGCGCCGAAGCAGGCTGGAGAAGGCCCCAAGGAGAACTTCCACGCCCTTCTCGGGGTTGAGCCTCCCCACGAAGAGGAGCAGCGGCTCGGGGGCGGGGTTGCGGTGGTGGGCAGGGCTCGGAGGGGGCACGGGAAGGGGCACGACCTCGGATTCAAACCCATTCAACGCCAGCTCCTCGCGCATGAGCCGGCTGCAGGCGATCAACAGCCGGCAGCGGGCGAGCGCCGCCCGGATCAGCGCGTAACGCGGGCGGTCGCGTACCCAGGCGGGCAACGACTCGCAGCCAGACCTCCAGCAGACGACCCCGTGGGGCTGGTCGCACAAGCTGCCGTTGGGCAGGCGCTTGAGGCCGCTTGGGCAAATTGGCTTGTGGTTCACGACGATCGCGACGGTGGGCGTCGATCGCAGGGCCAGGATGACGGCGGGGGAGAGATGAAACTCGAACATGAGCACCGCGGCCACGTCCGGGCGGAAGTCACGCTCGGCTTGCCGGACCACCCGCGCTGCGAACGGGTTGTAGAGCTGAAGAGCAATCTGCTCGGCGACGTGGTCGGTCCCGTAGGCGAGATAGTCGGCCTCTTCATCGCCTCCCGATCCGGCGGAGCTGGTGAGCAGCCGCACGTCGTGGCCCTGGTAGCGCAGCGCGTCACGGAGCCACAAGGTCGAGTTCTCGGTCCCACCGGGCGAGGCACACCAGTCCGTCACGAGGAGCACCCGCACGTCAGCCGCCCTGCCGAGAGAGCGATCGGCTATCGCTCTCCGCCCTGAGCACCGCGGCGAGCGAGGCGAGCCCGTCTCCGATCCCCGGAAGTGCCGGATCTGCCCCGCTGCGCAGAGAAGATGTCCAGGCGTGGAGCGCCGCGCGATAGGACGGTTCGAACGCCGGCCGCAGACGCTTGCGCACCCGCCACGGGTAGGCGATCCAGCCGGGAGGCACCCGCGACCTTTTCACCGCACCGATATCGGATCGTGCGAGTGCGAGCTCGATCGCGGGCGCGTAGCGGTCGAGCCTCAGGACTCCACGCTCACCGATGAAGGTGAAGTGGTCGCACCGGGCGGCGCAGAACGAGAAGAAACCGGACGCCGTTGCGCCGCTCCGCAGACCGATCTCCACGGAGGCGGTGTCGAGCTCGCTGCGCTCCGAGCGGATCTCCGCCGCCACCTCGTCGATCTCGTCATCGAGCAGCCACCGAAGCAGGTCGAACTGATGCGAGCCGAGATCGAGAAGCACTCCTCCACCAGTCGCCCGGCGGCGCTTCCACGCAGGCAACTCGCGTTCGAGGTAGGGCTCGCAGAACGCCGTCTCGACGCGCCGGATCCTGCCGATCACACCAGTGGCGATCAGCGCCCGGGCCCGGGCGTGAAGCGGATGGTGGCGGTGGTTAAAGCCCATAGTGACGGGCACCCCGGCACCTGCCACCTCCTCCCGAACCGTTTGCGCCTCGACCCAAGTTGCCGCCAGCGGCTTCTCGAGGTAGATCGGCGTCCCGGCCTGGGCGGCAGCGACCGCGAGCTCGGCGTGCGCGGTGGTGGCGGCACCGATCACGACACCGTCCAGATCCTGCTGGAGCAGCCCGGCCGGCTCTCGGTAGGTCGGCACCGAGGCGATCGACTCGACCCGGCGCCGAGCGTCGGCCGAGGGATCGACCACCCCGACGACCGTGACCCCCGGCGTCCAGCGCAGCACCCGCAGGTGCACGGCCGACGCTATTGCGCCGCAGCCGAGAAATCCGATCGCGAGCTTGCTCACGAACTCACCAGTTCGGTCAGCCTGCTGTGCAGGAGCCGCCCCCGCGCCTTCCAGCTCAGGTCAACCGAAGGGTGCATCTCGACCGGTCCGGGCAAGCGCGCAAGCTCGCGGATCGCCTCTGCGAATCCCTCTCGGCCCGTGACCCGCAGACGCGCTTCGGGCGCGCGCACCCCACGGATCCCGAAAGGCGTGGTGACCACGGGAAGTCCGGAGGCCAGATAGTCGAAGATCTTCACGCTCTGTCCCGAGCCGTGGGTGACGGGGCTCAGGGCGATGTCGGCCGCGGCGAGAAGGGGTCCGAGGTCGGGGACGAAGCCAAGGCGCCTCACCCCGGCGCGCGGCGGGCCTTCAGGGGCGCAATTCCCGCCGAGCAGCAGTGTCGCCCGGACGTCGAGACCCGGCAACAACGTGTTCTCGAGAAATCGCGCCGCCTCGCGGTTGTGAGGAGCAGATCCACCGATGAACACCAGAACGGTGTCAGTCTCGTACAGCTCGAAAGAGCGTCGTGCCGCCGATCGGCGTTCCCGGTGGTTCGCCACTTCGAGGGTCTCGAATGAGCCGTTCGGGATCACCTCCACGGCGCGAGGAGAGCCGTAGAGACACTCGAGTCGGTCGGCGTCGGCGCGGGTGCAAGTGACCACAAGATCGCTGGCGCTTACGGCTGCCTGCTCGAGTCTCTCCAGCCGCTGCACCATGCGCTCACGTGTCCCTAGCTCGCTGATGGCGTAGTCGCGCTCGACATTGTGGGCCGAGTAGACGATCTTCGGACCTCCCGAGGTCCTCGGTATCCGATCGGCCCGGGCACAGAACTCGAGCTGCACGGCGTCGTAGTGGGAGAAGCGGCGGGTTAGCCGTCCGTACCCAACCAGCGCCGGAGAACACGAGAGGCTGACCAGCGATGGAACGATTCGTTCCGGCACAGCCAGTGGCAGGGCATTGGCCGGTAACAGGTACGGATGGCACGTCACTCCGTCACGGGTAAACCGGCGGATGGGGCGACCCGGCTGCCACGGGAGGAGGATGTCGACTTCGGCGCCGGCCGCCGCGAGGCCGGTCGCTAATCCCCACGCTCGCGCGCGACCGCCGTGGGACAGGGGCATCACCGGGAACGGGGAGACAGTCAGTACCCGCATGACGGCGTCCTGCTCACGTGGTGGCGAGCCCAATCGCGAGAACGCCGGCCGCACTGATGACGGAAGCCAGGACCATTCGGTCGGGCCACGGAGGTCGGCGCAAGGATCGTGAACGCAATCAGGTTGTCAGCGTGCCGGGAGGAAATGAATCCGACGGCAGTTCTGCGCCCACTCCAAGCCGCCCCAGCCCGCGTGGCTGTCGTCTGCGTGAAGATCCATTGGGAGGTTCGAAGGGGTTTCTCGAAGACGTAGTCTACCGTCGGTACGGAGGGTGACGATCGAAGGGCGTGCCAGCCTACTCGTCGCTCGATCTCGTATCTGTTTAGCCTGGCATGCGTAGGACCCGCGGAGGCCCCGGTGTTCGAGCCGACCCGCGACCTTGTGGCGCCCCTCGGAGACGAACCGCACTTCAAGCTCGGACGTATTGGTCGGGTCGTAGGTCCACTCGGCGCTGATCTGCCAGTTCAGGATGACGCGGACGGCTCGTAGAGGATGACCCGGCCCCAGTCGCACTCGCTGCCGTCGACTCCGCGCTCGAACCAGCGGCCCCTTCAACCTCCCCATGCGAGGCGAGCCGATTACGGTCCGCCAGCAGCTCCGGGGCGCCCTGAGCGACGACGAGTTCAAGAGCGGCATGTTCCCCGAGAACGCCCAGAGCATGAGCCGAAACCTCACGCTGCTCTCCCTAGCACTAGCCGAGGTCGGCATCGACGTCACCACCACCCACCACGCCAGCGGCAACAAGAAGTCAGGCTGGATCGTCATCGACGGCGCCGGGACGCGGGACGTGGGGGACGCGGGTTCTGCGCCCGACGACGAGGCCCGTATCGGTCGTCATAGTGCCGAACGGAACAAATTCTTCCGCTATTTGTGGGAACCGTTTGGGCTTGAAGCTCGCCCCCGGCCTCGTACTGCCGTCAGGAACCGAGCTACCCGCGGAGTACCAGTGGAAAGTCGCGTGAATCGGAGTGGATTCGGAATACCGTTCGGGCTAGATTCGCGCCACTGCGTCGGCGTGGTGCCGAAGCTCGCTGCGGAGAGCTTGCGTAGCCTCTTCGTAGCCCTCGCGCCGGAAACGGGCCTAACGATCGGTTCACCCAGCATGCTCGGCGAACTATCTATGGTGGCCCGGAGCGCTTCAGGCCTTGCGCCGCCGGCCCTTGTGGCACGACGTGGCAGACCGCGCGCCGCGCAGCGTGCGCCCCGCCCTGGACGGCGTGACCACCGCGCGGAGACCTCGGGCAGACGGCGTTGCGCGGCTGGCGGGGGAGTTGCGCGAGCGCGTGGCGAACGCGGTCCGCGACTACGCTCAGCGCTTCCGCGAGCTCACGGACCGTGACTTCCCCAGCTGGTCGGTCTGAGCCCGCGCACTCGTCGAGGAGGTTGCGCACCGGACACCGGCGGTGGCGTGACGCAGTTTCCGGGCCTGGCGCGTAAGCTCGCGGCGTGACCGACCGCCTGACCGTGGTGATCCCTGCCACTGATCGCCGGGCGACCCTCGGTGGCGTGCTACTCGCCGTCGCCTCGGCCCAGGACCCCGCCGAGGAGGTCTTGGTGGTTGACACCGACGGCGCTGGCCCGGCTGCCGCGCGCAACGAGGGCGCCGAGCGCGCGACCGGCGACATTCTCGTCTTCGTGGACTCCGACGTGGAGATCCACCCAGACGCCCTGTCGCGGATACGGCGTGCCTTCAGAGACGATCCGGGACTCACAGCGGTGTTTGGCTCATATGACGACAGCCCCGCCCACACCGACGTGGGCTCCCAGTTTCGCAACCTCCTTCACCACCACGTCCATCAGGAGAACGCAGGCCCCGCCACCACCTTCTGGGCGGGCCTCGGCGCGATCCGGCGTGCCGCCTTCCTGGAGCTCGGCGGCTTCGACTCCGAGCGCTATGCCGCAGCGACGATGGAGGACATCGAGCTGGGCATGCGCATCACCGCCGCCGGTGGTCGAATCGTGCTCGACCCTTGGTTGCGAGGAACCCACCTCAAGCGCTGGCCCGTGACGAGCATGGTGCGTACCGACTTCTGGAAGCGCGGCACCCCGTGGGTGCGGCTGCTTCTACGCCGGCGTGAGCTGTCATCGGCGCTGAACCTGAGCTGGCACAACCGTTTGAGCGCCATGCTCTCGCTCTATCTCGCCTGGGCCGTGGGACGGCTCCGCGTGATACCGACGGCGGTCGCGGTCGCCGGATTCTTCGGCCTCAACCATCGCTTTCACCGGCTTCTGTGGCGTCGCGCCAGCATGCGCACCGCCCTAGCGGGACTGCCTCTGCATGTTCTGCATCACCTGACCGCCGTCGCATCAGTGGCTGTCGGCTGTCTGCTCGAGCTGGGCGGTCTGTTTAGCTCCGACCGAGGGTCGGCGCGCCCCGGCCGGGCCACGCCTCAGGCGCGGCGTGACACCCGCGGCGAGCGCCAAGGCACCAGATCCGGCCGGCCCTATGCCGCGGCTCGGTCGTAGGCCACTAGCGGTTGGGAACGTAGACAGCCGCGGGCACTCCCCGCACCTGCGCGTGCGCTTGCACATTTCGCACGACCACCGATCCCATCGCCCCGACCGCGCCCTCCCCGACCGTCACGTGGCCGCGAACGATCGCGCCCCACGCCCACGAATGCGTCCAGGCCGACGCGCACCGTTGCCCGCAACGTTGGCTCCGGGCCGATGCTGAGGGCCGTCCGATCTGGGGCCCAGGACCCGCCCGGAAGGCGGCGACCGGTTCCGCCCCGCCAGACGGCTTCGTTCCCGCTAATCCGGAACAGCAGGTAAACCCCACTCGCTTCTGAATGTCGTCACCTGATCCCAGGCGAGCCGCTGGCCCGAACGTGGCCGATGTACGATCGCTTGCTCACCGTCCAGGTCCTGCTGCCCTTCAGTGATGGCCTGACCGTGATCCGCAAGGCCTACCGTGCCCGACCTACATCTCGACGTCTACGGCTTGCGCGTGCGCGGGTCCGGGTGGCCCGCCGTGCTGAAGGCGCTGGCGCTCGACTTCGCGTGGTTCGAGCGTGACGGATTGAGCGCTGCTGACGCGACGCTGACGGTCGAGGAGCGCGAGCCCGACTGGGACGCCCACGTCGGTGCTCGCGCCGCGTTCGTAACCCCGCGCAACGTCGTCCACCAGGACGGCGAGCAGACGGTGATCGACTACTTCGGGCGGGCGCTATCGGTCTACGACCGGGCGCGCGAGACCGTGACGATTCAGGGAACCGACCTGGCGCTTGTGCACGAGGCCGCGTACCAGTTCGTCGTGTCGCGGATCGGCGAGCACCTGGACCGGGTCGGTCTCGTGCGCCTGCACGCGCTCGGGCTCGCGGGCGCGCGCGGCGCCGTGGCGGTGATGTTGCCGTCGGGTGGCGGCAAGAGCACGCTCGGCATGCGGGCGCTGGGCGAGCCCGGCGTGCGGATGCTCTCCGACGATTCGCCGCTGATCGACGCGCGCGGCGTCGTGCACCCGTTTCCGCTGCGGATCGGGATCAACGCGACCGACGCGGCGCGGATGCCCGCGGGGCACGTGCGGCGGATCGAGCGGATGGAGTTTCACCCGAAGCTCGCGGTCGAGCTCAGCGCGTTCCGCGATCGGATCGAGGACCGGCCGCAGCCGCTGCGGCACCTGGTGCTCGGACAGCGGACGCTGGCGAAGACCGCCACCCTCGAGCCGCTGCTGCGCTCGGCCGCGTTGGGACCGCTGGTGCGCGAGTCGGTGGTCGGCGTCGGCCTCTACCAGGGAATGGAGTTCGTGCTCCAGCGGGGCGCTCGCGACGTGTTCGCGCAGGCGCGGCCGGGCGTGGTGCGCTTACGCGGGTGCTTGGCGGGGCTGGCGCGGGCGAAGGTGTGGCGGCTGACGGCCGGCCGTGATCAGGAGGCGAACTGGCGCGCCCTGGAGCCTCTCCTGCGCTGATGTACATCTGGGTGCGCGCGACGGTCGACTGCGACGACGAGGCGGCGTTCGACGCCGCCGTCCCGGAGACGTTCCGGCCCACGGTCGAGCTGTGGAGCGCGACGTTCCGTCGCCCTCTGTTGACATCGGGCAGGTTCTGGGCCCAATGGACGATCGGATCCCGGGAGGGCTTTCGCGCAGGACAAACTGAGACTCGGTCGAGCGGCGGAGTCCGAGAACCCCGAGGTCGAGCGGGTCGGCTGGTCGGACGACACGGTCTGGCTCGACGCCGGCGCAACGAAGAAGGGCCAGCCCGTCACGCCGGGCACCATCGGCTTTTGCGGCGTGCCCGAGGCCGTCTGGAACTTTCGCATCGGCGGCTACCAGGTCTGCCACAAATGGCTCAAGGCCCGCAAGGGCCGCGAGCTTTCGGCCAACGAGATCGCTCACTAACAGAAGATCGTCGTCGCGCTCTCGGGGACGATTCGCCTCATGGAGGAAATCGACGCCGTCATCGAAGAGCACGGTGGCTGGCCAAGCGCTTTCCAATCAAAGGGTGGGGACAGCGCGCAGCAAGCGGTGGCAAAGCTCTAAACAGTTTAGACCCCATGTCCACGAGACACAGTAAGCCCGCGCCGCGCGACGAGTCCGGGAGTCGCTGATGCGCTTCTCGCGGATAGAAACCACAAACTTTCGTAGCTTCGGCCCACGGAAGACCACTATCGGGATGGATCCGGGAACGTAGACCCCGGCGAGCTCCGTTGATCGCTATCCGAATACGGTGACGGCAAGCGCCTCTCGGCCTCGGGGCTATCCTCTTGGCGTGTCAGGGAGCAGGGAACCGCAGCAGTCCGTCGACGAGATGGTCGAAGCTCTGGTCGAGCATGACCGCGCTCGGAAGGAGAAGCAACGGGTCAAGCGTCGGGAGCGGGCCCATCGCATAGTTGCGAGTAGTCGCCACGTGGTCAGGGAAGCGCTTCCGAACGCGCTGGGGACGATCATGGGCGGTGCCGTCCTCGCCGTGGCAGGATCAGCCCTCGGCCTTTTCAGCGGACTCGGCACGCAGGGGTTACATCCTCGCCGTTTTCGTGATCGGCTTCCCCTCTGTCCTTCTGTCGGACATGCGCGCCGATCGCAACTGCTTCAACGAGGGCGCGTCCCGCCGAGATGCGGAGCGAACCGTCCAAGCGATGGTTGATGCAGGCATCGTCAGCGATGCCCCCGAGGGTGACCCGACGGATGACACCCCCGAGAGTGAGCCGGCGGACTAGTCAGCACGCTAGGAGCGGCCGGCCCGGGGCGTCGCTCCGGTCACCCTCCCGGGCCCGGCGCAGGTACGGGGGCATCTGCGCCCGGGGCGAGCCACCGAGGCAGCCGACGTAGGATCGGCACGGGGGAGGACTTAGAACTGACGCTCAACGCAGATGGACACGCAGTGCACGCCCTGTGACGGTGTGACGCGTGGCTCGAGAAGAAACCTCGCTCAGCTCAGGGCGAGGATCTCCGACAACCTCGTTGCGTCACCGCGAGCGACGAAGCGGGCCCCTGCTATGTCCCTTGGAGCGACGAGGGATTGATCAAGGGCCTCCTGCGGGAGGCCCTTCGCGTTGGTGAGGGCCTTGGCGATCTGCTCGGTGATTGTGGCTGAGATCTCGATGCGGCGGCTGGGCTGGTCGTAGGTGATCTGGAGGCAGAAGGCGTCGAAGACCTGGCGCTTGAGGGCTGGTGGGGCATCGTGCAAGGCGGCGGTGAGGTCGGGCAGGCGCTCCAGGAGCTCTCCGACGTCCTCCTGTGGCTCAGAATCGGTGCCGACTGGTCCGAGGCCGCGGAGCTCGATCTCGGCGCTCTCCTTGTCTTTCCGAAGCTCGGCGATCCGTTGGCCGACGAGTTCCGGCTCGGTGTCTTGCTCCCGGAAGTCGTAGATCCACAGTTCTTTCGTGGCAGCTTCCGCGCCCCGGCTTTTGCGCTCCAGGAAGACGACGTTGGCCTTGACGCCCTGCGCGTAGAACCCGTCGACTTCGAGAACAGCACTCTCGGCGATACCGGCCCTCCGGGACGCACACCCACCATCACTGTCTACTACCCCAACCGCCGCTACCGCGGCCTACCGAACCCTGTCTACCAGAACGGGGGAGTTCCATTGTGCCTCCCCGATCACGACGTGAGGTGGCGTTTAGTTCGACCCGCGTCTGATGACGGGCGCCGGCCTCGCGCGAGACGGACTCCAGCACCGGCTCGCTCCTATTGGTGACGTCGTAGATTTTAGTCCCTCGGATGTCGACCCGCAGAAGCTGAGATGACTCGAGTACGCGGCCGAGATGGTCCGGATCGAGGTCCACGCGCTGACGTACGACCAGAAGCTCCGCGAAACCTCGGCTCTGTGCCTTGCGCATGCGAACGTACTGAATGAGTACTCGAAGGAGACGGCCGCGACTGCCTGGTGGGCTCCGAAGGATCGAGTCGAACACGCCTAGATGGGTAGTTCCACGGGTTCAGGCGATGTAGTCGGTGAGGGCGCGTGGTGGGCGGCCGAGTTGGTGGTTGAGGGCGATGGCTGCGGCGAGGGCGAGGAAGCGGCTGGCGATGCGGGCTCTGAGGCCGCGGAGGGTGC
>JBBRYL010000011.1:0-54568 GCA_038237685.1 Solirubrobacterales bacterium
CAGCCCTCACCGGCTGGCTGGACTTCTACAATCACCACCGCAAACACGGCTCCCTCAGCCACCAGCCCCCGACCAGCCGACTACACCAGCTGAACGGGAACAACCTGATCGGTTCTTACAGCTAGTCCGCTGAGGGCAGCTCGTCGCCAGCGCTGTGCGGGCTGGCGTCGGAGCGCGTCGCGACCGAGATCTCCTGCTCGGTCACGTTGAGCGGATGGTGGCAGGCGGCCTCGTGGCCGCTCTCGTAGCGGACCAACGGGGGTTCTGCCGTCTTGCAGATATCGGTAGCTCGGGGACAGCGGGGATGAAAGACGCAGCCGGATGGCGGATCGATCGGGTTGGGCGGCTCGCCACCGACCAGCACGCGCTCGCGCTGGCGGTTCTCGCGTGGATCCGGAATCGGGATCGCGTTTAGAAGCGCGCCCGTATAGGGATGGATCGGCTTGGTGTAGAGCTGCTCGGCCGGAGACACCTCCATCAGCTTGCCGAGGTACATCACGGCGATCCGGTCCGAGACATGGCGAACCACGCTGAGGTCGTGGGCCACGAAGAGATAGGAGAGCGCGAACTCCTCCTGGAGGTCCTCGAGCAGGTTCACGATCTGGGCTTGCACGGACACGTCGAGAGCCGACACCGGCTCGTCGAGCACGATGAGCTTGGGCTCCAGCGCCAGCGCGCGGGCGATCCCAATTCGCTGGCGCTGACCGCCCGAGAACTCGTGGGGGTAGCGGCCGGCGTGCTCGGGCGCGAGTCCCACCGAGTCGAGCAGCTCTCCCACGCGCTTCGAAGCATCCGCTTTGGGGGTGCCATGCAGCCTCAGGGGCACGCTTACGATCTGACGCACCGTCTTGCGCGGGTTCAGGGACGCAAAGGGATCCTGGAACACCATCTGCATCTCGCGCCGCAAGGGCTGGAGCGCGCGGTGACCCGCGCGGGTCACGTCCTCCCCGCGAAAGCGGATCTGACCGTCGGTGGGATCGAGCAGGCGCATCACCGTCCGGGACAGCGTGGTCTTGCCACATCCCGACTCGCCCACCAGCCCCACAGTCTCGCCTTCGGCGAGCTGGAAGCTCACATCGTCCACGGCGTGCACCTGTCCGACCTGGCGGGCCAGCACGATGCCCTCGCGGATTGGAAAGTGTTGCTTGAGGTGCTCGACCTCGAGCAGCGGAGCGCCGTTCTCGCTCACGCTCTCGACCCCTCCGGAGCGCGGAGGCCGATCTGCCCGTCGACCTCGCGCAACTTGGGCTTGGACTCGGGATCGAGCCAACAGCGATCCAGATGTCCAGGCGAGATGCCTCCCCGATGCTCGAGATCGGGCGTCTGGGAACACTGGCCAAAGGCGTGAGGACATCGCGGTCGGAAGTGGCAACCGTCGGGCCGGTGAGCCAGGGACGGCGGGAGGCCGGCGATGGCCGGCAAACGCTCGGGACGCTCGCGATCCACACGCGCGATCGAGCCCAGCAGGCCCCATGTGTAGGGGTGCTGTGGGTCGTAGAAGATCTCGTCGAGGGTTCCCTGCTCCACGATCCGGCCCGAGTACATGACGGCAACGCGATCGGCCAGCTCGGCTACTACGCCGAGATCGTGGGTCACGAGAATCACCGCGGCGCCAGTCTCGTCGCGCAACGTGCGGATCCGGTCGAGGATCTGGGCCTGGATCGTCACATCAAGGGCCGTTGTGGGCTCGTCGGCGATCAGGATGTTGGGGTCGCAGGAGAGCGCCAGGGCGATCATCACCCGCTGACGCATCCCGCCAGAGAACTCGTGCGGATACGAGTCGACGCGATCACGAGCGCGCGGGATGCCCACCCGCTCGAGCATCTCGATCGACCGCTCGCGCGCCGCGGCGTCTGTGACCTTCTCGTGGGCCTGGATCTGTTCGGAGATCTGGTCGCCAATCTTGTGAACGGGGTTCAGAGAGGTCATCGGATCCTGGAAGATCATCGCGATCTCGGCGCCGCGGATTCGTTGGAGGGCCCCGTCCTCGGCACCGATCAGCTCGGTGCCCTTGTAGGTGGCCGTCCCCTCGAAGCGCGCGTTTGGTGAACGCGTCAAACCCAGCAGGGTCATGGCCGTGACCGACTTGCCGGAGCCCGACTCCCCCACTACCGCGAGGATTTCGCCGGCTCCGACGTCCAGCGACACCCCGTCGACGGCCCGCACCGTTCCCTCCTCGGTGATAAACGACACGCCGAGGTCCCGGATCTGGAGAAGGGCCTCGGGATTCACGAGACCCGGATCCGCGGGTCGAGGAAGGCGTAGACAATGTCAACGAGGGTGTTCAGAACCACGATGAAGAAGGCGCCGAACATCGTGATGGTGAGTACCGGCGGCACGTCGAGTTGCTTGACCGACTCGTAAGCGTACTGGCCGACGCCCTGGAGATCGAAGACCACCTCGGTGAGGATCGCGCCGCCGCCCAGAACCGCACCGAAGTCGAGGCCCCAGAGGGTGACGATCGGTATCAGCGAGTTGCGCAGCACATGGCGGATCAGGATCTGGCGCTCGGTGAGCCCCTTCGCGCGCGCGGTGCGCACATAGTCCTCGTTGACCGTGTCGAGCAGATTGGATCGCAGCAGTCGCGAGTAGATGCCGATGAACAACAGCGACAGCGCCGTCCAGGGCATCAGCAGGTGGTAGAACCAATCCGGCGGGCTGTCCCCGAACGGGACGTACCCCCCGTTGGGAAAGATGCCCGCCCTGAAGCCCAAGTAGTAGTTCATCAGGGCACCGATCCAGAAGACGGGCATCGAAATGCCGATGAGCGCGATCACCGTGATCAGCCGATCGCCGATCCTGCCGGCGCGCACCGCGGTGTAGAGGCCGAAGGCCACGGCGAACCCCATCCACGTGAGCGCCGCGCCGAGGGCCAGCCAGACCGTGCGCGGGAAGTCGTTCTTGATCTCGTCCACGACGTTGATCTGTGTGGAGTACGACGTGATCTTCCCGGTGAAGATCTCCTTCATCGTGCGCAGGTACTGGACCGGGATCGGCTTGTCGAAGCCGTACTGGGCGCGGATGCGCGCCAACTGATCGGGCATCGGCTGCTTGCCCGCCAGCCGGACCGCGGGGTCGCCGCCAGGGATGACCTGGAAGATCAGGAAGGTGATCACCGAGATGGCGAACAGCACAAGCACCATCGCCAAGATCCGGCGGACGATGAAGCGGCCCATCAGTGCTCCTCCCTGATCGTGGACCGGGGATCGAAGGCGTCGCGGACACCGTCGCCGAAGACGTTGAGCCCGAGTACCGCGAGCACGAGCATGGTGCCTGGCACGATTGCGAGGTGCGGACCGGTCTGGATCTTCTCGACGCCCAGACCGATCAGCGTGCCCCAGGACGCTTCCGGCAGACGGACACCCACGCCGACGAACCCGAGTGCGGCCTCGAGCAGGATCGCGTTGGCCACCATCAACGGGAAGAACACGATGACCGTGGACGACAGGTTGGGCAGGATCTCCGAAAACATCAGCCGCAACGGCCGCATGCCCTGCGCGCGAGCCGCCTCCACGAACTCACGCTCGCGTAATCCGAGCACCTGTCCACGGATCGGCCGTCCCATGTAGGGCACATACACGATCGCGATGATCAGGATGGGCACGAGTTTCGAGTCCGACCCGATCGTGACGAGGCCGAGATTGATGCCGCCCAGGGCGAACGCCGTGCCCAGCGCGATCCCGAGGAGAATCACCGGAAACGCCCAGATGACGTCCATCACCCGCGAGATGACCCCATCCGTGACCCCCCGCAGGAACCCGGCGAGGGTGCCGAGGATCAGCGCGAGGCACGTGGTGATGAAGGCCGCGGAGACGCCGATGATCAGCGAGTTGCGCCCGCCGTAAAGCAGGCGGACCGCGAGGTCGTCACCCGTCGGGTTGGCGGCCCCCAGGAAGTAGCGCCCGTGCCACGTGGGACCGATGGCTACCCCGTCGGGCGAAACGACGTCCTTCTTCTTGCCGTCGACGACGACCTGGTTGAGGTTGTCGCCGCCACTCGGACCGATATGGGCGACATCGTGCGACCAGATCGGCGCCGCCAGGCACATGGCCACGATCACCAGGAACAGCACGCCAAAGGCGAGCGCCGGTCGGTTTCGGCGCAGCCTCCGCAGCGCGAGCCGACCGGGGCCAACCCCGGTGGCTTGCGCTGCGTCGGGCTCCTCTGGCAGCCCCGCTGGACCCGCGAGTGCGAGCTCCGTGCGGTCAGCGGCCATGGGCGTTTGTGCTCTTGCTTCCTACTTCTTCAGGCAGAACTGCAACCAGTCGTTCTTGTACACGGGGTGCACGCCCCCGCACTCCTTGGGGTTCATTCGCTCCGAGAAGAACGACGTGGACTGCTCGCTCCCGTACGGCGCCAGGTATGCCTTGTCCTGGACGATGTACTTGTCGAGGTCGGCGTACTGGTCGGCGACCTTCTTTGGATCCTGCTTGACCAGGTCCGCGATCTTCTTGTTCAAGGTCGCATCGTTGACGAAGCTGCTGTTGAACGTCGGCGACGACGCCAGCGCCGCTCCCGCAACCGACGGCTCGAGCAGATCCGAGGGGTGCGGGAAATCCATGAACCAGTCGGTGAAGCCGATCTGTGCCTTGTTGCGCTTCTGGCCCACCTGGTCGAAGTACACCTGCTGATCGAGCGTCTTCAGCTTGGCCTTGTAGCCGATCTTGTTGAGGACACCGCGCATGTACTCGCCGATGTCGGGGCGTGGGCTCTTGCTGTTGGTCCACATCGTCACCGTCTGACCGGCTGTGCCAGACTGCTTGACGAGCTCACGGGCCTTCTTGATGTCGCCCGCCCCGGCGGGGTCGCCGTAGGCACACGAAGCATCCTTGTGCCCGATCACGCTCTTCGGAAGGAAGTTGCAGCTCGGCTCCAAGCGGCCGCTGAAGATCCGCTGGAGCGACCTGCTGTCGATGGCGTAGTTGACGGCCTTCCGTGCCTCGATCTTGTTGAACGGCGGGGTCGTGACGTTGAGAAAGAAGTAGTAGATGTTGGGCGGGTTCGGAGACAGCGAGATCCTGTCCTTGTACTTCTGCCGGACCTGGGGCAGCTGGTCTCCCGTGGGATCCTCGGTCATGAAGTCGAGCTTGCCCGTCTCCACGTCCTGGGTCATCTTCTCGACGCTGGACTTGATCACGGTCATCTTGTCCACCTTGCCCTTGGGAATTCCCGGGAGGTTGAACTTGGGGTTCTTGGTGAGCGTGAACTGTCGCGACGGGTTCTGGATCTTCCAGTTGTAGGCGCCGTAGCCGGGCGGGGGCGGGTTCTCCTGCCCCTTGCACGGTGACTTCGCGGCCGGCGTGGGAGCCGTCCAGGTCTCCGACAGAGCGAACGGGAACTTGGTGTCGGCCTGCGTGAGGGTGATCGTGATGTCGCCGGTCTTGTCGTCGGTGACGATGCCCTTGACGTCGTCCTTGCAGCTCTTCAGCTTGTCGACGCCCTCGATGGGCGAGACGAACGACGAGAAGGGGCCACCCGAGACCACCAGGCGCTTGATCGTGTTCGTAAAGTCGCTCGCCTTTACGGGCGTGCCGTCGCTGTACTTGAGCCCCGGACGCAACTTGAGCTTGTAGGTCTTGCCTCCGTTGGAGACCTTGGGGAGCCCATCGGCGAGTCCGGGGATGATGGTCGCACCGCCAGCTCCCTGGACGTGCTTGAAGGTGGTGAGCGGCGTGTATACGAGCTGGTTTGCCTGGTAGGCCTGGATCGTCTGGTTCTGAGTCGGGTCGTACTTGTCCGGCAGCACGGAGCCGATACGGATCGACCCGCCCGTCTTGGTGCCGCCGCCGCCGCTCGAGGAGTTGCTGCCGCAGGCAACCAGGCCGAAGCCTCCAGCCATGACGATTGCCGATGCGGCGATGACACTGCCGGTCCGTCTCACAAGCATTTCCCTCCGGTGGTTCCTAAAGATCGCCTAAAGCAGACGGCGCGCAATTTACCCCTTCGCCATAAATACCGAACTTCCCCTGCAAATGGAAGGACATCGGGCGTTAGGACCTTCTGTCCAGTAGCACGCCGGATTCCTGGCCAGCGGGTACAACCGGCGCCCGTTACTTGAGACAGAGACTCGAGAGATCCAGCCCGTAGACCGGGCTGAAGCGAAGGCAGTTGGCGGCGTCGAGCCGGTCGGAGAGGAGCACACCCGTGGTGGCCACGCCGTACGGCGCCACGATCGAGCCCGCCACCACCGTTCGGTCGAGACCGGCCCAGCGATCCGCGGTCGAGGCCAATGTGCCACCGCGCTCGAGGGCGCCCGCCTCACTTCGCACCCCGGAGTCCTCGATCGGGTCGAAGTAGGGCGCGGGCGCCGGGTCCGCGGGGGTGGTGGCCGCGAACCGCAATTGCGCGCGACGGAGATCGCGCGCGGTGCGTGCAAGGCGTGCGCGCATGCCGATCTTTACGAGCGTGTCGACTCCGTAGCGGGCCAGCGCGTTGGCCCGCGGACCCTGGCCGCCGTCGACGATCACCCGGGCCCGGCGGGCCGGCGACTTGGTCACGAGCTGCTCGGCGCGCAGCAGGTCGGGGTTGCCCTCGCGGTCGCCATAGGGGCACGGGTCGAGCCGAACGTAGCCGGGCACCTGGGGCGGGATCAGATTGCACGTCGGCTCGAGGAATCCGGCGTCCAGCCGCGTAAGAGTGCGGAGGTCAAGGGCATAGCTCACGGCCTGACGGAGGTCGCCGTCGCTGAAGGGCCGGCGCGCGAGATCGAACTCGAGGTAGCGGGCCGACAGCGTCTGGAACTCGCGATAGCGCGCCTTCTCCTCCGATCGGATCCGCGGCAGCTGGGCGGTCGGAGGTTCGCCCTGCGTGGCGTCGAGCCGGCCCGCGAGCGTGGCCGCCGTCCGCCGCTCCACGCCGGACTCAACGGTCCCGGTGATCGCGTCGACGTTTCCCGCGGGCACGCCAGAGAGCGCGAAGCCCTTGCGGCGGGTGAGCACGTAGGCCCTCCCACGCGGTGGTGCCGCGAGGCTGTATGGGCCGATGCCCGCAGGGGGCGAGCTGGAACGGTCTACCGTTTCCGTGCCCGACGGCACGGGAGCCGACCACAGCTCGGTAAGCAGTCGGGAGAAGCCGGGGTCGGGCGCGAGCAGTTCGATCCGGACCGTTCGCGTGCGCTCGTCGACGCTGACGCCTGTGATGCCCTTGCGCGGATCGGGCGCGCTGGCGTAGTCGCTCGCTCCCTTGACCCCCGCAAGCTGGCGTCGCACGACTGGGTTGAGCACGAGCGCACGCTCCCAAGCTCGCTCGAAGTCGGAAGCGAGCAGCGACCTGCCGTCGGAGTAGCGCAAACCCTTGCGGAAACGAAACGTGACCGTCGCGTCGCCGTCTACGGACTTTGGCGCAGCGTCGGCCAGCGCGGGCACGACCGTCGTGCCGTTGGCTCCGGGCGCGTGGCGATAGGTCATCGGTGGCGTGTAGGCAAGCCAGAGGGCCTGCAACGCCTCCGGGCTCGTGGCCGTCGCCGGGTCGAGCGAGTCCGGACGGTCGGTCAGCCCGACCAGGATCGACCCACCCCGCCGGGCATCGCCGCGATCCTGGTCAAAGCCGGAGCTGCAACCCGCGAGCGAGAGAATGAACGCCAGAGCGAGGAGCGCAGCCGGGGCGTTGGCCCGGCGAGCACCGGAGCAGAACCTCATTGAAGTTCGTCGCGCATTGTGCCGAGCGCCTTGCGGATCAGGCGCGAGACATGCATCTGGGACAAGCCGACGCGCTCGGCGATCTGGGTCTGGGGCAGGCCCTCCTCGAACCGCATGCGGAGGATCTCCTGTTCTCGGGTAGGCAGGTGGTCCATGGCCGGCGCGAGCGATGCGCGATCCTCGCTGCGTTCGAACTCGGCGTCCTCGTGGCCGAGGCTCTCGAGCGGATCGGAGCCCTCGTCCCCGCCCGGACGCGCCGACAGCGACAGCGTGGTGTAGGCGGTGCCGACCTCCAGTGCTTCGAGCACCTCCTCCGGGCTGGTCTCGAGCTCGGCCGCGATCTCGGCGACGTGCGGTGACCGGCCGAGCTTCGACGTGAGCCGGTCGATCGTCGATGACATCTTGGCGTTGAGCTCCTGTAGGGCCCGCGGCACACGGATCGCCCAGCCCTTGTCGCGGAAGTGCCGCTTGATCTCGCCGACCACGGTAGGCGTGGCATACGTCGACAAAGACACCTCGCGCGTCATGTCGAAGCGATCGATCGCCTTGAGCAGTCCGATGGCACCGACCTGCTCGATGTCCTCGAGTGCCTCGCCGCGGCCGGCATAGCGACGGGCGAGTGACCGAACCAGGTGGAGGTGGCGCTGCACGAGCAGCTCCCGAGCCGACTCGTCACCGTCCTCGTGGAGCCGGCGCAGGAGCTCCCGGTCGATCTCGCGCGCGCGGGCCCGCGCGGCGTCGGGGCCGTTCAACCGCCCACCCGCTTGACGATCCTGATGAAGAGGCGGCCATCCGAAGCCTCCTCCACTCCGTAGGAGTCGACAACCGTGTCGAGCACACGGGCGAGCGTCAGAGAGCCGGGCACCTGCGGCTGCTGAAGCGCGTCGGCCAGGCCCCCTTCTTCCAGCGGCCCGATCAGCACGCGTACCTGCTCGCCGGATAGCTCGAACGCGAGAGTGAGTCGGCCACCGCCGCCCGCCTCCGCGTGCAGGCGCTCGATTGCCAGTTGCAGATCGTCCATCTGCTCGAAGCCCAGTTCGGCACGCTCGGAGATGCCGCCGACGATCAACCGGACGACTGGCCCGAACGAACCGTCGAGCGGGGCACGCAGGGTAATTCGATCAGCCATCGAACGCCATCACGGCCGGGCTTTCCATCGTCCCCCAGCCCACGACAAGATCGCCGTCCATCAGGCACGCTGTCTGCCCGGGCGCGGCCCCGGCGATCCTACGACCGAGCTTGAGCCTGACCCGCTCCTGCACGCCCGCGTCGCGCGGCCCCTCGACGCTGCAGGTCACCGCCGGCGCGTGGTAGCGCATGCGCACCGCGCGAGCGCGGTCGCCCGGCCGGTGCAGGGTCACGGGCGCCACAGAGACCGAGTCGGTGCGCAACTGCGCCCTCGGCCCGACCACGACCCGGTTTGAAGCGGCATCCTTGGCAAGCACGTAGAAGGGCTCGGTCGAGGCCACGCCGATGCCGCGGCGCTGACCGACGGTGAAGCGGTGGTGGCCGCCGTGGCGACCCAGCACTTGGCCGTCGCGATCCACGAGATCGCCGCCCTGCTCCGCGGCATCGACCGCCCGGCCTCCGTGCCGAAGCATGAAATCCCGGGCGCCACTGCCCGCCAGGAAGCAGAGATCTTGGCTCTCGGGCTTGTGCGCCACCGGCAGGCCGGCGGCCGCCGCGAGCGCACGGACGCGCGGCTTCTCCAACTCGCCAAGCGGGAAGCGCAGGCGTTCGAGCTCGACGCCGGTCAGCCGTGCGAGCACATAGCTCTGGTCCTTCGCCGGATCTGCGCCGGCGCGGACGAGCGGTCCCTCCAGATCCCGGGCGATGCGCGCGTAGTGGCCGGTCACGAGCTTGGCGGCCCCCAGGCGCCCGGCCAGCTCGAGCATGGAATCGAACCGGACCAGCCCGTTGCAGCGCACGCACGGGTTGGGCGTCTGGCCGTCGGCGTAGCCGCCGAGGAAGTCGTCCACTACGTCGGCGCGGAAGCGCTCGCGCAGGTCGAGCGTGAAGTGCGAGATGCCCATGCGGTGCGCCAGAGCGCGCGCCCCGGTCACCGCCTGGGGGGAGCAGCAGCTCTTGTCACCGTCGGTCGCCGGGTCGGACCACAGCTCGAGCGTCACGGCAAGCACGTCCTCCCCCGCGTCGAGCGCGAGCTGCGCGGCCGCGGCGCTGTCGACCCCGCCGCTCATGGCCACGAGGCAGCGGCCCGGCCGCGCGGCCACCCGCACCGCACCGTCACGCGCTGCCAGGCCGAGGGCGCGGTGAAGGGCATCGGCGGCGAGCTCGGCTGCGTGCATCGAGGCGGGCGTCAGCCCGCCCAGCTCTGCCGCCACCGTTTCCGGCGACACCGCGGCGCAGCGCAGCACCGGCTGGCCCTCGACCAATTCGACGGCCGCGCTGCCGGCCGCGCGCACGGCGGCGCATCCGCTGGCCTCGAACCCGGCCTCGGCCACGACGCCGTCTCGGACACGCACGGAAACCCGGATCAGGTCGCCACAGGCGGCGCCACCGGCGGCGCCCGTATGGGGCGCCCGGGCCAACGCACCGAGCCCCCGGGGGGCGCTCAGGTGATCCTGGAGCAGCGAGGAGTCGGTGCTGGGGCGAGCGGCCATTGGGGCAGGATACGAAGAGGGCGGCCCCAGCTTGCCGTTACCGGCCACGGGTTGGGCCTGCATTAGCAAGCGTGGGTGTCCTCCGGGACGCACCTGGCGGCAAAACGCCTGGTACGGACCGAGTCCAGACTCCCATCCCGTTGGAGTTGGCTCAACATGGTGAGCCGGCTGGCGGACAAGCTCGAGCCTGCGGGAAACCTAGCAGCGCTAGTTGGACGCCGGGGGCGTTTGCAGCCCGAGCCCCAACTCGCGCAGCTGCGCCGCATCGACCGGTGCAGGCCCTCCCGTCAGCGGATCGAACCCACTCGCGGTCTTCGGGAACGCGATCACGTCGCGGATGGTCTCGCGACCGGCCAGCAGCGCCACGATTCGGTCGATCCCGAAGGCCACGCCCCCGTGCGGTGGCGCGCCATAGGTGAGCGCGTCGAGCAGGAAGCCGAAGCGGTCGCGCGTGTCCTCCTCGGACAGTCCGAGCACGCCGAAGACCTTCTGCTGGACCTCGGGGGTGTTGATGCGTATCGACCCGCCACCGATCTCGGCGCCGTTCCACACCAGGTCGTAGCCACGGCTGCGCCAGGTACCCGGCTCGGCATCGAGGTCCCCGCTCGGCGCGGTGAACGGATGGTGCATCGCGTCATAGCGCTTCTCCTGCTCGTCCCACTCGAACATCGGGAAGTCGACGACCCACAGGAAGTCGTCGCGATCCTCGGGCACGCCCACCTGCAGGCGCAGGTCGCCCAGCACGCGGGCGGTCATCGCCGGGGTGTCGGCCACCACGAGGATCGCGTCGCCCTCCTTGGCGCCTGTGGTGGCGATGAGCGCGGCGATCTCTTCCTCGGAGAGGAACTTGGCCACGGGCGAGCGCCACGAAGCGTCGGGCTCCACAACGCCCCAGACCAGCCCCTTCGCGCCGAACCGCTGGGCGCGCTCGGTCAGCTCGTCAAACCGTCGGCGCGGAAAGTCGCCCGGCGCGGCGAATCCGCGCACGGTGCCCCCCGACGCCAGCGCGCCGCTGAAGACCTTGAACTCCGAGCCGGCAAACGTGCCACCGAGATCGACGATCTCGAACGGGATGCGCCGGTCGGGACGGTCGCTGCCGAAGCGCAGCAGCACCTCGTCATAGCCCATCCGCTCGATCGGATCTGGCACCTTCACGTCGCCGATCGCGAGCACCTCGCGCACCAGGGGATCGATGGTGGCGATCACGTCGTCCTCGTCCACGAACGCCAGCTCGACGTCGAGCTGGGTGAACTCGGGCAGGCGATCCGCGCGCGAGGACTCATCCCGGAAGCAGCGCGCGATCTGGTAGTAGCGCTCAAAGCCCCCGATCATCAGCAGCTGCTTGAAGATCTGGGGTGATTGGGGCAGCGCGTACATCGAGCCCGGAGCCACGCGGCTCGGCACCAGAAAGTCACGCGCGCCCTCGGGCGTCGAACGCGTGAGCACGGGCGTCTCGATGTCGAGGAAGCCGCGGTCCTCGAGATGTCGGCGGATCGCGGCGACCACCTGGTGGCGCAGCTTGATGGCCGATGCCATGCCCTGCTTGCGCAGGTCGAGGTAGCGGTACTGCAGCCGCAGCTCCTCCGAGACGGGGTCGTCCTCGTCGATCTGAAAGGGCGGGGTCTCCGACGTGGCCAGCAGGTCGAAGTCGCTCACATTGAGCTCGACCTGTCCCGTGGGCAGATCTGGGTTCACCGCGCTCGGGTCGCGCTCGATAAGCGTGCCCGTGGCGGAGATCACGTGCTCAGAGCGCAGCCGGTGCGCGGCCGCGTGCGCCTCGGGGAACTCGTCGGGACGAAACACGAGTTGCACGAGGCCCTCTCGGTCGCGCAGGTCGATGAAGATCAGCCCGCCGTGGTCGCGGCGCCGGTGCACCCACCCGGCCACGCGCAGCTGAGTCCCGACCTGCTCGGGGCGGGCGAGCCCGCACCAGGTGTCGCGAAAGCGGTTGGAGAAGGTGTCGGTCACGTTCATGGACCCTCGAGGTCCAGGTTCTCGTTGGCGTGCACCAGGGCCAGCATCTCGCCGAAGTCCCCAGCCACCGTCTGGTCGCCCGACTCCATGTCCTTGACCTCGACCTCGTCGCCCACGATGACCACCTTCTCGGCGCCGATGCGGTTGGCCTGCTTGAGCTGGCCCTTGAACGAGCGCCCGGCCTGCTCCATCTGCACGGACTCCCCCGCGCGGCGCAGCTCGCGCGCCACCGCGAAGGCCATCCTGGCTGCCTCGGGCTTGGCGATGGCGATGAAGACCGGCGCAAGCTCGAGCCCGTCCAGCTCGCCCTCGGTGTCGGCGAGCAGGATCCGCTCGATCCCGGCAGCCCAGCCGACGCCCGGTGTGGGCGGCCCGCCAAGTTGCTCGACGAGGCCGTCATAGCGGCCGCCCCCGCCAACGCCGCTCTGCGCTCCGAGCGATGGGCTGTCGAACTCGAACACCGTCCGCGTGTAGTAGTCGAGGCCGCGCACCAGCGTCGGGTCGAGCTCATAGGGCTGGCCGACCTCGTCGAGCAGCGCGCGCACGTCGGCGAAGTGTTGGGCGTCGACGGCATCGAGCTGGTCGGTGAGCAGCGGAGCGTCGGCCATCACGGCGCGGGTGCCCTCGTGGTCTGAGTCGAAGGCGCGCAGCGGGTTGGCATCGATCCGTGCCCGGATCTCGTCGGACAGCTCCCCTTCGCGTGCACGCAGGTGTGCCCGCAGCTCCTCGCCGTAGGTCGCCCTCGTCTCGCTGTTGCCCAGGCTCGACAGCCGCAGCCGGCTGATCACGCCGCAACTCTCCAGCAGCTCGGCCAGCAGGACGATCAGCTCGGCGTCAAGCGATGGGTCGTCCGAGCCCAGGGCCTCCGCACCGACCTGATTGAACTGCCGGTAGCGCCCCGCCTGCGGCGCCTCGTGGCGAAAGAACGGACCCCAGTAGCGGAGCTTGACCGGCTGAGCCAGCTTGTGCATGCCGTTCTCGATGTAGGAACGGCATGCCCCTGCGGTGCCCTCGGGACGCAGCGTGAGTGACCGCCCAGCCTTGTCCTCGAAGGTGAACATCTCCTTCTGCACGATGTCTGTCGACTGTCCGACCCCGCGGGCGAACAGCTCGGTGTCCTCGAACACGGGCGACTCGAACGGCCCATACCCGGCCCGGCCGAGGATGTCATCGGCCTCCTCGCGCAGAAGCTCCCGGCGCTTGCCGGCGCGCGGGAGCACATCGAAGGTCCCTCGCGGGGCCTGCAGCTTGGCTGCCATACCCGCTACCTCGCCAGCTCGGCCAGGAAGGGATTGCTCGCCTGCTCGGCACCCAGGCTGGTCACGCCCATGTGGCCCGGGCAGACTTGCGTGTCCGCCGGCAGCCCGTCCACGAGCGTCCGGATCGATTCGAGCAGCGTCGGCCAGTCGCCGCCCGGCAGGTCCACGCGGCCGACCGACCCCTGGAACAGCACGTCGCCGGAAAACACGATCTGCTCGTCAGGGATGGAGAAAGTCACGTGGCCGGGGCTGTGACCGGGCGTGAAGATCACGTCGATATCGAAGCCGGCGAGCTGCAGCCGCTCACCGCCGGCGACGGTGTGCTCGGCCTCCCAGCTATCGAACGGCCCGAAGTCCGGCCAGGGCACGTAGGCATTGATATCGGCCAGCACCTGCTTCTCGAGCTCTGGCACCCAGACCTCGGCGCCCGTGGCGCTCGCGAGCGGCGCCACCGCGCCGACGTGGTCGAAGTGCGTATGGGTGAGCAGGATCGCGTCCAGCTTCACGCCCATCTCCTCGATCGAGGCGAGTAGCTTCGGCGCCTCCTCACCGGGGTCGACGATGACGGCGCGGTCGGAGCCCTCGCGGCGGAACAGAAAGCAGTTCTCCTGCACCGGACCGACGGTGTGCATCCGTACTTCCATCGCGACCGAGGTTATCCGCGTTTGCGCTTGCGGAAGTTGAAGACGGCGCGGTCGGTGAGGTAGCCGAGTGGGATGTACAGCACGAACATGAACGCCGCCAGCGTCACGCCCGCCTGGATCGGCCGCTGGAACACGAGAATCACAAGCACGCCGAAAACCGCTGCGGCGATCGCGGCGCGGTTGATCGAGCCTTTCCACGTCGGCTCGCGGTTCATGCGCTCGGCGCGGCGGTCGCGCGCGGCCTGCTTCTGATTGCTCGCGCTCTTGCCCTTGGCCTGCCCCTTGCCGTCGCCCTTGCTCTTGGACTGCCCCGTGCGGGCGGGCCGGTCGACGATCCCGGCCGGGGTCCCGCGATGCTTCCTGGAGCGTTTTTTCTTTGTTTGGGCCACTAGTCAGATGAGCGTAACGCGTTCTCGATCAGGTGCCGCTCGGCGTCGAAGCGACGGAGCGGCACATCGGTCGGAAAGCCTTCGAAGGCGGCCGCCGGCGCCAGCCCGACCAGCTCGGCCTCGGCAACCGGCGCGCGGGCGCGTACCGCCTCGACGATCGTCGCGAGCGGGGTGGCGCGATGGTCGTGCACGTTGATCGAGACCTGCGCACGGGCGCGGTCGTCCAGGTACAGCCCGATGGCCCGAACGCCCGGCAGGCCGCCGGGGGCCGATTCGCGGATGCCCGCCGCGACCGCCCGCGCCAGCTCGACGTCGCCGCTGTCGAGATCGACGTTGAAGGCCACCAGTGGCGGGCGCGCCGCAGCCAGCAGACAGCCGGCCGTCGGATGGGCCTGCTGGGGGCCGAAGTCGGGTCGCAGCTCACCGTCGGCGATGCGCCGCGCCAGGGTGCGCCAGCCGCCGCGCCGCAGGTCGGCGCGCTCGCGGTGACGCGGATCGGTGGCCAGCTCGCCGTAGAGAAAGACGGGCAGCTCGAGCTCGTCGCCCACACGCGCAGCCGCCGTCAGCAGCTCGGCACACGCCGCGCCGCGACGGGCGCAGTCCAGGTAGACCACAGGCATCACGTCGAGTGCTCCCACGCACGGGTGCAACCCCGTGTGGTCGTTCAGGTCGATCGTGGCGACCGCTGCCGCCGCGCCCTGCACCAGGGCATCGGCCAGCTCACCCTGGCGACCGGCAAGGGTGAACACCGAGCGGTCGTGGTCGGCGTCGACGTGGCGGTCGACGACATCGACATGGCCGAAGGCACCCGCCATCCGCTCGACCACGGCACCGTCTCGCCCTTCACTGACGTTTGGCACCGCCATCAGGATCTCGTCGAGGCCGCTCACCGCACGCATCATCGCGGGAGCGGGCCGCCTACCCCGCCAAGGGTTACCCTTTTGCCGGGGTGGCCACCACCGCCCGTGGCTCGGTAGCTCAGCTGGTTAGAGCGCACGACTCATAATCGTGAGGTCGGAGGTTCGAGTCCTCCCCGAGCTATCGTCGCGCCGTTCGTCGCCTAGACGGGCTCCACGCTTTCGCTGAGGGTCTCGAGCGAGCGGCGGATCAGCCTCGACACGTGCATCTGCGAGACGCCGATCTCCGCCGCGATCTCGTGCTGGGCGAGGTCCTCGACGAAGCGCATGCGCAGGATGCGCTGTTCGCGCGCGGGGAGGCTGCGAAAGGCGGAAGCGAGGTCGGCCCCGAGCTCCACGAGCCCATAGCGCGGATCTTCCTGGCCGAGCGAGTCGCCGAGCGTCAAGCCGGCCCCGTCCTCTTCGGTCGAGCGGATCGGCGCGTCAAGCGCGCTGAGCGCGTAGGCCTCGCCGGCTTGCAGCGCCTCGAGTACCTGCTCCAAGTCGAGCCCCGTCTTGCGCGCGATCTCACGCGGCGTCGGAGAGCGACCGCTCGACCCGGTGAGAGTCTCGATCGCGGCATTGACAAGCAGGTAGTGCTCCTGCACCGAGCGCGACACCTTCATCCCCCATCCCCGGTCGCGGAAGTGGCGCCGGAGCTCTCCCAGAATGCTCGGGATGGCGTACCCGACGAACGATCCTGCGCTTTTCTCGTAGCGGTCGATCGCTTTCAGCAGCCCTACGTAGGCGACCTGTTCGAGGTCGTCAACCGCCTGGCTGCTCTTGCGATAGCGGGACGCCAGCCGGCGCGCCATGGGCATGTGACGCCCGATCAGGGCATCGCGAGCGTCGAGTTGCCCGAGCTCGTAGCGGCGGAAGAGCTCGTCGTCGCCGATCCAGGGGCGGACGCCCGGGTTGGTAATCGATGGGTCGGTCGAGGTTGCTGCCACGCGGTCCCTTTTCTGGCACGTACGGAGTCCAACGCACGCGACGCCGGGTGACCCTCTCGGGGATCGCCCGCGCCGTGAGAGGATCATACGACCCGTTCAACCAACGGGATCACTCTTTTTGGAGAACCACCCGAGGAGCCGTTCATGACCGATGAACGAGAGCCCTCGTAGGCCACACTCATTTATCGCGGGCGATCCGGCGGGTCGCCGCAGGCGTAGGTCAGGCATGAAGGTCCACACCCTGCAGCGCGAGCAGCTCGTCCCCTTCCCCCTCGACGACGTCTTTGCGTTCTTCGCCGCGGCTGAAAATCTCGAGCGCATCACGCCGCCGCTGCTGGGCTTTGCAGTAGTCAACGCCGAGCCGGTGGAGATGCGCGTCGGCGCGATCATCCAGTACCGACTAAGGCTGCATGGGCTGCCGGTGGACTGGCTCACGCGGATCGACGAGTGGGAGCCCGGCGAGCGCTTCGTCGACCAACAACTGGTCGGTCCCTACCGGTTATGGCACCACACCCACACCTTCGAGGAGCGTGAAGGCGGGACGCTGATGCGCGACACCGTGCGCTACGCAATGCCGATGTGGCCTTTCGGCGAGCTGGCGATGCCCCTGATCAGGCGTGACCTGAAGCAGATCTTCGACTACCGGCGCGACAGCGTAGGCGCACTGATCGCGAATGTGCGTACTTCATAAAGTAAAGTGTAGGGGTGCCGACGCCGTCCTTGACTTCAACCGGGCTTGAGGCTGCATCCTCATCGGGGAGGAAGATCTTCCGGCGCCTCCTTGGGTTTCTCACGCCCTACCGCTCGGGGGTGATCTGGTCGCTTCTGCTGGCCGCGGCGGCCATGGCGATGGGCGTGCTGCTGCCGTTCCTGATCGGCCGCACGATCGACGACGTGCGCGCCAGTGGAGACAATCTCTGGCCCTGGATCTGGGCGCTGATGGGTGCCGGCGTTCTACGCCTCGTCTTCAGCGTCGTGCGTCGGCTCGTGGCCGGCCGGGTGTCCCTCGGTGTCGAGTTCGACCTGCGCAACCGCATGTACACCCACCTGCAGTCGCTCGAGCTCGCGTTCTTCGACGGGCAGCAGACCGGCCAGCTGATGTCGCGCTCGACGGTCGACCTCCAGTCGGTGCGCTTCTTCCTCGGGTATGGCCTGATCTTCATGATGCAGTCGGGCCTCTCGATCGTGATCGCCGCGGTGGTCATGGTCGCGGTCAACCCGGTCTTGGCGGCCGTGGCGTTGGCCCCGACCCCGTTCGTGATCTGGATCGCCGCCCGCTATGGCAGGCTCAACCGCCCGGCCTCCCAGGAGGTCCAGCAACGGATCGCCGAGCTGACCGCCGAGGCGGAGGAGAACGTCGGCGGTGTTCGGGTGGTCAAGGCGTTCGCCCAGGAACACCGCCAGCGCAAGCGGTTCGACCATGCCGTGGGCCGGGTGTTCGACCAGTCGATGGTCTCCACCAGGCTGCGCGCCTACTACAACCCGCTGATCGGCTTCCTGCCCCAGCTCGGACTGGCAGCCATCATCTTGGTGGGGGGCCGCCAGGTGATCAACGGCACCATCAGCGTCGGCGACTTCGTGGCCTTCTACGGCTACGTGGTGATGCTCACCAGCCCGATGCGCATCCTTGGGGTATCGCTCGGGATGGCCCAGCGGGCGGTCGCCTCAGGAGCCCGGGTGTTCGAGATTCTCGACCGCGAGCCGGAGCTGGTGGCCTCCGACGGCGCCTCGGCGTTGCCGAAGGGCGGCGGCAGCGTGCGCATGCGCGGCGTCAGCTTCGGCTATGACGGCGGCCGCCAGGTGCTGCGCGACATCGATCTGGACGTCCCGGCGGGGCGCACGGTGGCCATCGTGGGCGCGACGGGCTCTGGCAAGACCACGCTGGTGATGCTCATCCCGCGCCTCTATGACCCCGACGTCGGCACCGTCGAGGTCGATGGCGTGGACGTTCGCGACGTCGAGCTCGCCTCGCTGCGCCACGAGATCGCACTCGTGTCGGATGACGCGTTTCTGTTCTCGGCCTCCCTGCGCGAGAACATCGCCTACTCCCGGCCGGACGCGCCGATCGAGGACGTCCAGGACGCCGCGAGGCGCGCCGGCCTGGCCGACGTGGTGGCCGATCTGCCCGACGGCTACGAGACGCTCGTCGGCGAGCGCGGGCTGGCTATCTCGGGTGGCCAGCGCCAGCGCGTCGCGATCGCCCGGGCCCTGCTGGCCGCGCCGCGAATCCTGATCCTCGACGACGCGACCTCGAGCGTGGACGCGTCCACGGAGAGCCAGATCAAGGAAGCACTGCGCGAGGTGATGGACGGCCGCACGACCTTTGTGATCGCCCACCGGATGTCAACGATCTCGCTCGCCGACGAGGTGATCGTGCTCGAGGATGGCCGCGTGGCCGCTCGCGGCACCCACGACGAGCTACTCGAGCAGTCAGAGCTCTACCGCAACATCGCGGGACGTGGTCCACCGGATCCCGCCCTCTTGGCAAAGGCCGAGAGCGGCACCGAGGTGGCAGGCCTGTGAGCGGCCCCGCCCCCCGCTCGCGCACCCGCAGGAGCCTCGACACCCTCAGAGGCGAGCGCGGCCGTGGCCGCAACCTGCGCCAGGTCGTCGCGCTGCTCGCGCCCTACCGAACACGGGTGATCCTCATGTTCGTGGCCCTCTTCCTGGGGACCGCGGCGGCACTGGCGCCCGCCTACCTCGCGGGACGGGCGATCGACGTCGGCATCAAGGAAAAGAACGTCAATGCCCTGACTTGGATCATGGTCGCGTTCCTGATCGCGGCGATCGTGAACTTCGCGGCCACCTACGCCCAGACCTACCTGACCAGCTGGGTCGGCCAACGCGCGCTCCAGGACTTGCGCCGGCGGATCTTCAGCCACCTTCAGTCGCTCTCGATCGGCTTCTACTCGCGTAACAAGGCCGGCGTGCTGATCTCGCGAATGACCAACGACGTCCAAGCGCTCGATCAACTGGTCACCGACGGCATCGTCACGTTGTTCTCGGCCACGCTCACCCTTGGCGGCACCGCGGCCATCCTGCTGTTCCTGGATCCCGGGCTCGCGCTCGTGACCTTTGCGATCTTCCCGGTGCTCGGGCTGGCCAGCCTGATCTTCCGGATCGCCTCTGCTGACGCCTACCGCGCCACGCGCGACAAGATCGCGCTGATCACCTCGTACCTGCAGGAGACGCTGTCAGGCGTCCGCATCGTCCGGGCCTTCAGCCAGGAGCCACGCCACGAGCGCCAGTTCTCCGCGCTAAACGACGACAACCGCGGGGCCAACATGCGCACCGTGAACCTCAACGCCGCGTATTTCCCGGCGGTCGAGATGCTCTCGGCGATCGCGACCGCGGCCATTCTGGTCTACGGCGGCAGCCAGGTGGTGGACGGCACGCTCCAGGTCGGCGTGCTGGCCTCGTTCGTGTTCTACCTCGCCACGTTCTTCGACCCGATCCAGCAGCTGTCCCAGCTCTACACCACCTACCAGTCCGGGATGGCGGCGCTGGACAAGATCTTCAACCTGCTCGACGAGCGGCCCGACCTGCGCGACGCCGACCATGCGATCGACCTGCCGCGGGTCAAGGGCCGGATCACGTTCGACCACGTGAGCTTCTCCTATGGCACTACCGGAGCGGCCGACGCGCTCTGCGACATCGACCTCGACATTCCGCCGGGCCAGACGGTGGCGCTCGTGGGCGCGACCGGTGCGGGCAAGTCGACCCTGGCCAAGCTGCTCGCGCGCTTCTACGACCCCACCGGGGGGCGCATCCTGATCGATGGCCACGACCTGCGTGACGTGACCGAGCACTCGCTGCGCTCGCAGCTCGGCACCGTGCCGCAGGAGAGCTTCCTGTTCTCGGGCACGATCGCCGACAACATCGGCTTTGGCCGCCCCGGCGCCACCGACGAGGAGATCGAGCAGGCTGCTCGCGCGGTGGGGGCGTACGAGTTCATCACGGGTCTCGAGGACGGCTTTGACACCGAGGTCGGCGAACGCGGCGGCCACCTTTCGGCCGGCCAGCGCCAGCTCGTGGCCTTTGCCCGCGCCGCCGCGGCCGATCCGCGCGTGCTGATCCTCGACGAGGCGACCTCGAACGTGGACGTCGCAACCGAGGCCCGGATCGAGCACGGCCTTCGCCGGCTGCTCGCGGGGCGCACGTCGATCGTGATCGCACACCGCCTCTCGACGATCCGCGACGCCGGGCGGATCGTGGTGCTCGACCACGGCCGGATCGTCGAGCAGGGCATGCACGACGAGCTGGTGGACGCCGGCGGCGCCTACGCGAGCCTCTACCGCGACTGGGCGGAGCAGACCGCGGCCTGAGAACCTCGGTGCGGTGCTCGCCCGACCACCGGTCGGGCTGCGCTCCTCCCGCCGAACACCGACTACTGGGGGACAGGGATTCGAACCCCGATTACCTGGACCAGAACCAGGCGTCTTGCCATTAGACGATCCCCCAAATGGGACCGGGACGATAGCGATCCCCCCGCGGAATCGCGCTCCGCGAGGGTCAGCCGCTGGCGGCGGTCGCTCGTCCGGCGAACAGCTGGGTGATCGACTCCTCGAGACCGATATCGAGAACGAGCAGCACCTCGTCTCCGGCCTTGATCACCGAATCCCCTGTGGGCACGAAGCCGCCGCCGTCGCGCAGAATCGAGATGACCAGTGCACCCTCGGGCAGGCCGAGACCGCTGACGCTCGAGTCCGCCGCCGTGGAGCCCTCGTTGACCTCCATCTCGATGATCTCGAGGCGCTCCTCCTTGAGGTCGAGCAGGTGCACGAGGCCGTACTTTGGCACCTCGTGCTCGATCAGGCGCATGATCAAGTCGGTGGCGGAGATGGCCGGCTTGATCCCGAGCAGCTCGAAGTGCTGGAGGTTCCGCGGGTTGTTGCACCGCGCCACGACGCGTTCGACGCCGTACTTTTCCTTGGCCACCTGACAGATCAGGATGTTGTCCTCGTCGTCGCCGGTCACGGCGATCGCCAGGTCGGCGCGTTCTATTCCGGCGCGGTCGAGCACCCACAGCTCGGTACCGTCGCCGTACTGGATGTTGTGCTCGAGCTCCTCCTCGACCACCTCGTAGCGGCGGCGGCTGCTCTCGACGATGGTGACCTCGTGCTGCTTGTCGATGAGCTCGCGCGCGAGGTTCCAGCCGACCTTGCCGGCTCCGACGATCAAGACGTACATCAGCTCATCACTCCACGGCGATCGGGCTCGCCGAGCACCGCGCGCTCGAGCAGCGTGATGGCGGTCTGGGTGGGACACACGGTCTGCAGGCCCTGCTCGGCGTACCACTTGGCGCGGCCCGGATCGAGCACCCGAACCACGACCCGCTCGACGTTGAAGCGCCGCTGGGCGATCTGGGCGATGACGAGGTTGGTGTTGTCGCCGTCGGTGGAGGCGACAAAGGCATCGGCGCTCTCGATGCCCGCGGCCAGCAGCGCGTCGATCTCGAGCGCGGTGCCGACCGTGAACGATCCGCCGAGGTCTTCCCAGCTTTGCTCCTGGCCGCGATTGAGCAGCGCGATGGCCTCAGGATTCTCATCGAGGACCGATACCTCGTTGCCCTCGGCCAGCATCGACTTGGCGACCGAGGAGCCCACGCGGCCGCAGCCGACGATCAGCACGAACATTGCGCGCACAATAGCGCCGTAGCGGTATTCCGGCGCGATCAGCGGTCAGAGGTTCGCGATCCGCGACGCTCGGCATCGGAGGGTGGCGCGGTGAGGATCACCTTGCATGGAGCCTTCTCGATCACATAGCGGGTGGTGTCCCCTGTGAAGCGGTCCTCGGACCGGGACCGGCCGCCGAAGCGGGCCCCGCCGCGAACCCTGCTGGGCTCCTCCGCCGCCAGCACGATCGCCTCCACTCCGCGGCGGCGCGCCTCGGCCACGATCGCCGACCCCGCCGAGCGGCCGCGCACCATAGCGGTGGCCACCTCGACGCCCTCGTACTCCTCCCCCACCTCCTTGGCGCGCTTGAGCGCCTTGCGGGCGCGCTCGACGCGGTCGGGTGATACGCGCGCCTCGATCGGCAGCGACATGGGCATCTCGAACACGTAGAGCGCCTCAAGCACAGCACCACCCTCCGCCTCGTCGGCTTCGTCGGAGGCCAGCCTGCCGGCGGTGCCGACGATGTCGTCGTCGAGCTTCTCCCCGAACACCGGCACGAGGATCGAGCCGTACTCCACGACCTTGGCCTCCTTGAGCGCCTCCCCCGGGATCGTGAAGCGCTTGGTGAGCGGTTTGCCCGAGCTGCGCCGGTAGATCACGTACAAGGCGATCCCGCCAACCATCCAGATGCCGCCGGCGATCCGCGCGCCCTCGTGCAGAATGATCACCGTGATCCACGCCGAGCCCGCGAGCAGGGCGCCGAGCGCCGACGGCAGCGGGATCGATCCCTTGCCAACCTTAACGTTGAACGGCACCCGAAACGGGCGGCGCAGATCGGGTTCCCGGAATCGCAGCACGATGACCGAGAGGTGCGCCAACGTGAACGCCAGCATCGCCCCGAAGGCAAAGATTCCCGCCAGGAACTCCACGTCCCCCGTGAGCGTCAGGCCGAAGGAGATCAGCGACGCAACCACGATGGTCACGTACGGCGTCGAGTACTTGTCGTCGAGCCGGGAGAGCACGCTGGGAATCTGGCGGTGGGTGCCAAGCGAATAGGCCAGCCTGCCGATCCCCAGCATCTGGCCGTTCACGGCCTGGAAGAGCACCAGCGTCCCGACGAGGCCGATCGCGTAGCGCGCGACCTCGCTCAGCCAGCTCGGGTCGAACTTCGACACCACCCCGAGGACGGGCGCCTCGACGAACGAAGTGCCGAGGTCGGTGCCGCCCTCGCCGACGGGGAGCGCCATCAAGGCGATCAGCGAGACCCCGGCATACAGCACGATCACCGCCAGCGCACCGACCAGCACCACCCGTCGCAGCTGGCTGCGACGGACCTTGAGCTCGGATGCCAGGCCCGAGGCCGCCTCGATGCCCGTGCAGGCGACGGTGGCGATGACCATCGCGAACAGGAGATCGTCCACCGCGGGGCGCGTGCCGATGTCGACCGAACCGGTGACAAGCGACAGGTCGAACAGCTGGAAGGTGCCGATCACGACGATCGCGACGAACACCGCCAGGCTCACCAGCGAGAGCCGCAGGACGTAGCGGAAGCGCTTGGCCGAGATGCCGCGGTAGTTGATCCACGCCACGTAGCCGATGGTGGCCGCCGAGATGGCAGCTGAGGCCGGGGCGCTGTCGGCACCGCCCCAGAAGGCGGCAAGGTAGTGCGACACCGCGAAGGCGCCGATCGACATGACGATCAGGAAGTCGAGCAGGATCGCCCAACCGGCGATGAAGCTCCACAGCTCGTTGAAGCCGTAGCGGGCGAGCACCGCGGCCCCGCCACGCTCGGGGTGCATCGAGTTGCCCTCGGCGTAGGTGAGCATCGTGAGCACGAAGAACAGCGCGGCGACCAGGAATACGATCGGCGTCAGCCCCTGGGCCTGCCCGGCCACCACCCCGAGCACGTAGTAGATTGACGATCCGACAGCGCTGAGGGCGATCGCGAACAACGCTGGCTCGCCAAGGCCCTTTGCGATGCGGGCCTCCGTCTCGGCGCCCCTCGGCCGGCCTCCGCGAATGCGTGCACCGCCGCCCTCGGACCGCTCGGCCTTCACGACCCCCGCTCCGCGCGGGCGCGCAGCGAGAGCAGCCGCAGCCGCGCGGCGCCGAGCGCCGTGAAGAGCACTCCAACTACCACGCCGATAGCCAGTGGCCCTCCCCCGCGTACGACCGTGCTGAGGATCAGGAGCACCCCGATCGCGCACAGGGCTTGGTTGAGAGTCCGCGACGAGGCGGTCATGGCGCGGTCCACGACGCTGATCCTACGCCGGAACCTTGGCGCTCTTGGGCATCCCGATGGAGGAGTCGATGATCACCCGGCAAGGGCGGTCGGCAAGGACCGTCTCGAGGGTGCGCCCGAACAGCGACGACCCGGCCCGCTTGGGCGGCAGCGGCATCACGATGGCGGCCGCGTGGATCTCGCGAGCCTCGCTCACGATCCGCCGCCCCGCGCCGCCGGCTCGCACCTTCTCGTAGTGGCCCGTCACACGGCGCCCGCCGCGCACCCGCGCCTGGTCGACTGCCGCCTGCGCCTTTGCTTCGGCGTCGGGCATGGGGGCGTCGATCGGGGCGTTGGCCGGCACGTTGACGGTCACGATCACGTGGATGCCGCGCCGGCGCCGGGCCGCCAGGCGCACCGCCATCGCGATCGCCTCGCCGGAATACTGGCCGTCCTCGAAGGCCACTAGCACGGACTCGTACTCCACCTCGTGCTCCACGATCGGCTCGACGGATTTGACCTTGGTGGTCTGGGTCAGGCTGAGTCCCTGGCTACGCCGGTAGAAGACGTAGGCCGCCACCCCGATCGCCAGCCAGATCACGCCCGACACCAGCACCTCGATGTTGAGCACAGAGAGCACGACGAACGACACGCCGGTACTGGCACCGCCTATGAGCGAGAGGATCGGAAGCGACGCCCCACGGAACCGGATGTTTCCCTTGATCCGATAGGGCCGCTCGAAATCGGGGTGCTTGGCACGCAGCACGCACACCGAGACGTGAGCCACGGTGAACGACAGCATCGCCCCGAACGCGTAGATCTTGCCGAGGAACTCGGCCTGGCCAGGCACGATAGTCAGGCATGCGATGAAGCCGAAGAGCAGGATCGCGATGTAGGGGGTTCGGTATTTCGGGTGCAGCTGGCGCATCCGGTCGGGTAGCTGGCGGTGCTGGCCCATCGAGTAGGTCAGCCGCGACACACCGATCATGCCCGCGTTGGTGGCGATGAACAGGATGCTGGCGGCCAGCACGCCCACGTAGATCTCGGCCGGATGCTGGAGGGCACCGAGGTGCATGTTCTCCACGACACCGAGGATGGGATCGTCGGCGTAGCCGCCGTCTGCCTTCGAGAGCGCCAGCGTCGTCACGCCGTCCTTGACGGGCATCGCCGACAGCGCGACCGCCGGGAGGAACGTGTAGATCACCGCGACGGCGATGACCACGCCACCGATGCCCTGGGGGATCGTCTTGCCGTAGTCCTTTGCCTCCTCGGCGAGGTTTGACACCGTCTCGATGCCGGTGTAGGCGAGCATCGCGACGGGGATCGCGACGAAGAAGTCCTTGTAGGTGGGCGTCGTGCCCAGATCGACGTTGTTGATCAAGACGTCGGGCGAGAACACGAGCACCAGCCCGACGATCACGAGCACGACCTGCGTGATGAAGTCCGCTACCGCGAAGAAGACGTTTACGCCGGTGGACTCCTTCGCGCCGCGAATGTTCACGAACCCGAGCAGCACCACCACCACGATCCCGCCGACGATGTCGCCCGGCGACCGTCCGAGCGGCTCCCAGAACACGGCCAGGTAGTGCGGCACGAAGAACGCCGAGATCGAGACCGTGATGATGTAGGTGAGCATCTGGCCCCAGGCAGCGAAGAACGACCAGAACTCGTTGAACGCCCGGCGAGCGAACGAGGAGGACCCGCCCGCCTCGGGGTACATCGTGGTGGCCTCCGCGTAGGAGGCGGCCGTGGCGGCGAAGATCAGCCCGGCGATGATGAACACCACCGGCGTCATGCCCAGCGCGAAGCTAGCCACCAGCCCCAGCGCGTAGTAGAGCGAGCTGCCCACGTTGCCGTAGGCGCTGGCGAATAGGGCACCGGTGCCGAGCACCCGCTCGAGACCCTGGTTCTTCGGGCGGTACTCGGCCATCAGCCGGGCAACATTACGCCTGTGAGGCTTCCGCGTCCGGGGCGATCACTGAGTGGGATCTCGGGGGTGCCCTTCCGGGAAGCCTGGACACTCCTCCAGTGCACCCCCGAGCTCCCACTGCGGGCGTCCCAGATTGCCGCCCCAACAAGGAGGGGCCCGGCGAATACCGGGCCCCGTTCTCGGCGCCAGGATGGCGTCATTCCACTCAAAGCGCGGCTATGGATGGCCGCAAGCGCTCGCTACACCAGAAACGGAATGATCAGGATGGCCACGATGTTGGCCACCTTGATCATCGGGTTGATCGCCGGGCCGGCGGTGTCCTTGTAGGGGTCACCGACGGTGTCGCCGGTGATCGACGCCTCGTGGGCCTCTGAGCCCTTGCCGCCGAACTCGCCGTCCTCGATCAGCTTCTTGGCGTTGTCCCATGCGCCGCCACCGGCGGTCATGGACACGGCCGTGAAGAAGCCGACGATGATCACCCCGATCAGCAGGCCGCCGAGCGCCCGGTAGGAGAGCACGCCGACGATCACGGTGATCACGATCGGGATCAAAGCCGGAAGGATCATCTCCTTCTGGGCGGCCGCGGTCACGATCGACACGCAATTGGCGTAGTCGGGCTTCTCGGAGTAATCCATGATTCCGGGCTTCTCCTTGAACTGGCGCCGAACCTCATCCACGACCAGGCCTCCGGCGCGTCCGACCGATTCGATCGACAAGGACACGAACAGGAAGACCATCATGCCGCCGATGAGCAGGCCGACGAGCACTTCGGGCTGCGAGATGTCGAAGGTCTGGATCGTCTTGCCACCCTTCGCGGCCTCCGCCCGGAGCTCTTCCACGAACGCCGCGAACAGGACCAGTGCAGCCAGCACGGCTGAGCCGATCGCATAGCCCTTGGTGACGGCCTTGGTGGTATTGCCGACCGCGTCCAGCGGGTCGGTGACGTCACGTACATCCTGGGGCAGCTCCGCCATCTCGGCGATGCCGCCCGCGTTGTCGGTGATCGGCCCGAAGGCGTCCAGGGCCACGATCAGGCCGGTGAGTGACAGCTGCGCCATCACCGCCACGCCGATGCCATAGATGCCGGCCAGCTCGTTGGCCGCGAGGATGCCGAGCGCGAGCACGATGGCCGGAGCGGCCGTCGACTGGAAGCCCTGCGCCAGCCCCTGGATGATGTTGGTCGCGTGGCCGGTCTGGGAGGCGCGAGCGGTGCTCTTGACCGGGTTGAAGCGGGTCGAGGTGTAGTAGTCGGTGATCACGAACAGCAGCGCGGTGATGCCGATGCCGATCAGCGAGCAGATCCAGAACTCGAAGCCGCTGGCGGGCGAGGACCCGCCGCCGGTGATCAGCTTGGAGGCGCTGCCCTTGAAGGTCAAGTCGTTCATCAGCCACAGCGAGATCGGCAGGAACGCGATCGCGGCGAGGCCGCCCGAGACGGCCAGTCCCTGATAGAGCGCGCGCTCGACATTGCCGGCCGCGCTCTTGACGGCGAAGGTGCCGATGATCGACGCGATGATCGAAACGCCGCCAATGACCAGCGGGTAGACCGAGACCGCCCCGATCTCGTCGAAGGTGAGAACTCCGAGGAGCATGACAGCGACGGCCGTGACCGCGTAGGTCTCGAACAGGTCGGCCGCCATGCCGGCGCAGTCGCCGACGTTGTCACCAACGTTGTCGGCGATCACGGCGGGGTTGCGCGGGTCGTCCTCGGGGATGCCGGCCTCGATCTTGCCGACGATGTCGGCGCCGACATCGGCGGCCTTGGTGAAGATGCCGCCGCCAAGCCGGGCGAACACCGAGATCAGCGAGCCACCGAAGCCGAGCCCGACGAGGGCGTCGATCGCATCCTTCTCACTCACGCCCGCGAGCAGAAGCACGCCGTAATAGCCGGCAACGCCCAGCAGGGCGAGGCCGGCCACGAGCATGCCGGTGATGGCGCCACCCTTGAAGGCCACGTCGAGGGCGGCGCCAACGCCGCCGCGAGCGGCTTCCGCCACGCGCGTGTTCGCGCGCACCGAGACGTTCATGCCGATGAAGCCGGCCGTGGCCGAGAAGGCGCCGCCGATGGCGAAGCCGATCGCGGTCTGGATATCGAGCGCGATGGCCAGCACGACCGCCAGGATCACGGCCACGATGCCGATGATCTGGTACTGGCGCTTGAGGTAGGCCTGGGCCCCCTCCTGCACCGCGGTCGAGATGTCCTGCATCGCCTGGTTGCCGGGCGACTTCGCCAGGAGCCAACGTGCCGTGGTCAGGCCATAGACCACCGCGCCGCCCGCACAGACGAGCGCGACGATGATCCCGTAGTTGGTCAGGAAGTCATTCAAGGGGGTGTGTCCTCCGTAAGTTCAGTGAGAGCGCGGGTCCCGGCCGGGTCCCGCCGCCCGGGGCGTCGTAGGGGCGCAGAGTCGCGTCACCCGGAAAGAAAGCGGCGTGCAGCCTACCCCACCGCACCGCCGGAAGGCGGCGTGCTAGTGCACGATGGCACTGGAAAGCGCCGTTCTGCAGGCGTCCTCGGGCTGCCGGCCGACCTTCGGCACGACCGCGAACAGCAGCGAACGGAGCTTCTCGAGGTTCTGACCGAACACCGCGAAGGCCTCCTCGGCGGACACCGCGGGCACATCGTCGCGGCCGGCGAGCCCGGCGTCGTAATCGGTCACGAGCGCAACCGTGGCGTAACAGAGCTCGAGCTCACGGGCCAGCCACGCCTCGGGGTACTGGGTCATGTTGACCACGTCCCAACCCGCCGCGGCGAACCAGCGTGACTCGGCCCGGGTGGAGAACCGGGGGCCACCGATAACCACGGCGGTGCCGCCGTCCACGGCGGGGATGCCGAGCTCCGACGCCGTGGCCAGCAGCACCTCGCGCAGACCTTGACAGTACGGGTCGGCCGCCGACACGTGGGTGGTCTGGGGGCCGTCATAGAAGGTGTCCTCGCGGGCGCGGGTGCGGTCGACGAACTGGTCGCACACCACGAAGGTGCCGGGCGCGAGCTCTGCCTTGAGCGATCCACAAGCGCACGGCCCCAGGATGCGGCGCACCCCCACCTGCTTCATCGCCCAGACATTGGCCCGATAGTTGATCCTGTGGGGCGGCAGCGAGTGGTCGTCACCGTGGCGCGGCATGAAGGCGACCGCGGCCCCGTCGATCTCGCCCATCCGGATCCGCGCGGAGGGCGGCCCGTAGGGCGTGTCGACCGCGACCTCCTCGACCTGGTCGAGAAGGCGGTACAGCCCGGAGCCGCCGAAGATGCCGACTATGCCCGCGCGGGGACTCAAGCTCCTGGCGGCGTCCAGAGCTTTGCGCGGGCCTTGGCGCGCTCCTCTTCCTCCGGGGTCGGCGCGTCGGGGGCCGGCGCGCCGCCGGGAGGCGGTGCAGTGGCCGGCTCGCCGGGAGCGCCCATGTCGGCGGCCCCCGGAGCGCCCGTCAGCTGTGCGAACGCCATCTGGAGCTGGCTCAGCGCCTGACGGATCGGCTCGGACTGCTCCTCTGGACACATCGGCGCCAACGCGCGGGCGCCGTCGATGGCCTTCTTGGCCTCCCCGAGATCTACGTCACCCGACGGGTCCTCTCCCGGCTCGGCGGCCAGACCGAGGCGGCGCCCGGCGAGGTTGATCAGCGTGGCGGTGGTCTGGAGGATCACGTCGTCCACGCGGATGTTGCGCATCTGCTCTTCAAGCGCTGCGCGTAGTTCCTCTTCGGTGGGCTCTGGTTCTTGTGCGCTCATGTCATCTCCGGGTCGCGGGCCTTTGGCTCGATGCGGTCGTCTCCAGCATACGTTCGGCGGGTGGTCTCGAGTTCGGCGGCGTAGACCTCCTCCATCGAGGCGCCGCTCGCGAGCGCGTCTCGCTGGCGCTGAGCGCCGTTTCGCTCGGGCAGGGACGGATCGAGCCCGAGTGCCGAACGGGCGGGCGCCGTCCACGCCAGCAGGCGCTCGGGGATGGCCGCGGCGGGAAACAGCTCGCCGCGGTCGAGGTCGATCATCTCGCCGTCCATGCCGTAGCGGATGGCCCGCCAGAAGTTCTCCTCGAGCAGGCGCCCCGGTTTGTGATCGATGGGGCGGCCCTCGTCGAGGTCGAGGGCGGCCTGGGCCACGCACACCACGATCAGCTCGGCGAGCGCCGTGGAGTCCTCGGCGCTCGACTGGGAGTCGCAGATGCGCACCTCGACGGTGCCGAACGAGTGGTGAGGCCGCACGCTCCACCACAGTTGGGTGTGCTCGACGATCGACCCTGTGCGCACGAGAAAGTCGACGTAGTCAGACCACGCGCCAAAGTTCTCGAACGGCTCGGGGATCCCACAGCGCGGGAAGCTCTTGGTGAAGATCTGGCTGCGCGCCGACTGCAGCCCCGAGTCGCGCCCGTCGAGGAATACCGAGTTGGCCGAGAGCGCGAGCAGATCGGGAAGAACCGGGCGCAGGCGGTCGCACACCGCGATTGCGCGGTCGGCGCCTGCGATGCCCACGTGCACGTGCAGGCTGAAGGTGTTGTTGCGCCACGCGACGTACTTGAGGCCGTTCTCGACCCGGTGGTAGTGATCGGTGTCGATCACCGTCTGGTCCTGCCACCGGCTCCAGGGGTGGGTGCCGGTGGCCGACAGCGGGGCGTGCTGGAGTTGCGCGAGGGCGAACAGCCGCGCGCGGTGGTCGCGCTGGCGCGCCGCGGCGTCGGCGAACGTCTCTCCCCGCCCCGACGTGATCTCGATCTCGGACTCGATCAGCTCCCCCGCGACGGCATCGGCCAGCACGTCGTCCGCGATGGCCGCGTCGCTCAGCTCGACGAAACGCGGCGCCAGGGCGCGCGTATCGGGATCGAGGATGCCGAACTCCTCTTCGATCCCGACCGTGAAGTCCTGCGAGTCGTCGAAGATCGCCCGTGCCCGGGCCATGTCCAACGTCGGGTCGGTCATCTCGGGGCCGGGTGGCTCAGGGAAGGTAGAAGTACAGGGCGTACAGCAGATCCACGGCGGGTGACGATGCGTGCACCGTGACCTCGGGCGGCACCTGGAGCAGCGCCTCGGAGTAGTTGAAGATGATCTTGACCCCGGCTCGCACGAGGTCGTCGGCCACCTGCTGGGCCGCGGCCGTCGGCACGGCGATCACGCCGACGACGATCTCGTCCTGCTCGACGACCGCCGGCAGGTCGTCGAATGAGCGCACGGTGAGGTCCTCTCCCACCTTGGTTCCGATCTTCTCGGGATCGGTGTCGAACAGTGCCACCACGCGAAACCCGTGGTCGGCGAAGATGTTGGACCCGGCGATGGCCTGGCCGAGGTGGCCAGCGCCGAACAGGGCGATGTTGTGCGACCCGCTGGTGCGCAGGATCTTGCGGATCTGCGAGACGAGCGACTCGACGTTGTAGCCGACTCCGCGCTTGCCGAACTTCCCGAAGCCCGACAGATCGCGGCGGATCTGGGTCGAGTTGACGTGGGTGTAGTCGGCCAGCTCCTGGGACGAGATCGTGTCCTTGCCCATCTTCTTGGCCTGGGTCAGCACCTGCAGATAGCGAGACAGCCGCGCTGCCACCCCGATGGAGAGGCGCTCCGCCGGTCCCGGAGGCACAGCAGCAGGGGTGGCGACGGGATCGCGGAAGCTCACGGCCCTACTCTACTGAGCACGTCCCGTACGGCCTCGGCGTCGAATCCCAGCTCGAGCGCTTCGTCGCCGTCGACGTCGAGCACCGGGATGCGCTCGCCATAGCGGCGGAAGAGAACCGGGTCGAGCGCGATGTCGACGATGTCGAGCTCGAACGGGACATCGCCGCGGACCTCGGCGAGCGCGTCCTGGGCCTCCTCGCAGAGGTGGCATCCCGCCTTCCCGTAGAGCGTGAGCCGGGTCACGCCAGCCTCGCGGCGGCGTCGAGCGTGAGGTAGTCGGGGTATGGCACCGGGTCGGTGAAGCGGGCCGCGGCCCCGATCATCGCCGCGTTGTCGGTGCACAGCTCGATCGGTGGCGTCCAGACACGGATTCCCAGCTCGCCTCCCAGCTCGCGCAGTCGCGCCCGCAGCTCCGTATTGGCCGCGACCCCACCCCCGATCGCGAGCCGCGCGACCTTCTCGCGCCCGATCGCCTGAGCCGTTCGTGCCACCAACGCGGTGACGATCGCGCGCTGGTAGGACGCCGCGAGGTCCGCGCGCCGCTTCGCGACGGCCGCCTCGCCCAGATCGCGCACTGCATACAGCAGCGCCGTCTTGACGCCGCTGAAGCTGAAGTCCAGGCCCGTACCGGGGGCCGACCGAGGAAGGTCGAACGCGTCGGGGTCGCCTTGCGCCGCCAGGCGATCGATCTCCGGACCGCCGGGATAGCCGAGCCCGAGGAGCCGCGCGCCCTTGTCGAAGGCCTCGCCCGCGGCGTCGTCGAGGCTCTGGCCGAGCACCGCGTAGGAGCCCGGGTCGTCGACCCTGGCGATGAACGTGTGGCCGCCGCTAGCCACGAGGCAGATGTAGGGCGCCTCGATCGGATCTTCCCCAAGGGTGCTGGCCACCACGTGGCCGTGCAGGTGGTCGACCGGCGTGAGCGGCAGGCCCCGAGCCGCCGCGAGCGCCTTGGCCGACGACACGCCGACGAGCAGAGCGCCGATCAGGCCGGGGCCACGCGTCACGGCCACGCGGTCGACGTCGTCGAGGGTGACCTCGGCCCGCTCGAGCGCGTCGGCGGTGACCGCATCGATCACCTCGAGGTGTCTGCGCGAGGCGACCTCTGGCACGACACCGCCGTAGCGGGCGTGCAGCAGACCCTGGGAGGAGATCACGTTGGCCGCGATCAGCCCGTCGTCTGAGACCAAAGCCGCGCACGTGTCGTCGCAGCTGGTCTCGAGCGCGAGGATCACGCGGGCGCCGCGCGCCGCTTGGCCGCCGCATCGCCGCTCTGCGCCGGCGCGGTGCGCCACATGATCACGGCGTCCTCGCGATTGTCGTGGTAGTAGCCGCGGCGCCGGCCTGCGTCCCTGAAGCCGAAGCCCTCGTATAGGCGGATCGCCTCGGCGTTGGAGGTCCGCACCTCCAGGGTGTACTGCTCGCCGGGGGCGTCGGCCAGGCCGAACAGATGCTGGAGCAGCCGGGAGGCGATGCCCTCGCGCCTCAGGCGGTCGTCGACGGCAACGTTCATCACGTGCCAGATCGTGTCGTAGCGGGAGCAAATCAGGTACCCGACCAGCCGCTCGCCGCGGAAGCCGGCCAGGCAGATGCCCGACGTCTTGGACAACTCGAGCACGAACATCGCCAGCGACCACGGGGTGGTGAACGCGCGGCGCTCCACGGCGATCACCTGCGGCAGGTCGGCGTAGTTGAGGCGACGGATCTCTAGCGGTTCGCTCACTGTGGCTGTGCGTCCGGATCTCGGAGGTAGTTGGGCACGGCTGCCTCGAGAGGGGTGGGCGGGGACATGCGCGCCAGTCGGCAGATCGACAGCCCACTGACCACGTGGCTGCCCGAATCGGCTGGAGGGACACATACGCCCCCGTCCTCGAGGATCCGTCTGAATCGTAACGACCCGTTTCCGGCGGCCACGGGAGCGCCTGGGGCATCGGCCAGGCGGGTCAGCAGCGCATCCGGAGCAGCTGCGAACGGCGGCCAGACCTCTCGCTCGCCCTCGTACAGCGCCGCGAACACCTCGCCCCTGCGGGCGTCGATCAGCGCCAGCGCCAGCGGTGCGTCGATCGCCAACGCCAGCGCCCGCAGCGACGACACCGCGCAGAGCTCGAGCGCGTGGGCGGCCGCCAGCGCCCGGGCGGTGGCCACGCCGATGCGCAGGCCCGTGAAGGCGCCAGGCCCGACGCCAACGGCCACGGCGTCGAGGTGCGTCCACTCCAGGCCGGCCTGCTGGAGGGCCATCGCCGCCGCGGGCAGCAGATCGCGCGAGTGCCCGGGCGGCCCAAGCAGGGCGTCCGGCGCGGGGTCACACGAAAAGCCGGCGCCGTCGTCGCGCAGCACCGCCACCGCGCTGCCGGAGCTCGAGGTGTCCAGACCGAGGATGTTCACGCGTCCTCCACGGTCACCCGGCGGCGGTCACCGCCGGCGTGCTCGAGCGTCACGCGCGCCGCGATCCGTGGCAGCGCGCCCTCCCCCACGGCGGGCCACTCGATGAAGCCGATCCGATCGGAGGTCAGGTAGTCGTCCAGCAGGCCGGGGTCTTCGCCTTCGAGCGTGGCGAGCCGGTAGAGGTCGAGGTGGGCGATCTCCACGCGGCCTTGCAGCAGGTGACCGATTGTGAACGTCGGGCTCGTGACGGGCTCCTCGACCCCCAGCGCGCGGCAGGCGCCGCGTACGAAGGTGGTCTTGCCGCTACCGAGGTCGCCACTGATGACCACTACGTCACCGGGCGCCAGCCGCGCGGCCAGATCGGCGCCTAGGGCCTCGGTCTGCTCGCGCGAGTCGGTCTCCGAGGTCAACCGAACAGCCCGAGCTGGTCGACCGGCGGCGGGTCCTGTTCCGTCCCTGGCGCGGGGGCCGAAGCGGCCAGGAGCGGCGGCAGCTTGGCGAAGTCCTCGCGCAGCTGCTCCTTGACGCTCGGGGTGCGCAGGCCGGCCGCGGGATGAAAGATCGGAAACAGCAGCACCGTGCGGGCGCCCAGCGTGCGCTCCCGGGGCACTCCGTGCACCTTGGTGATGCCCTGCTGCGACCCGGAGAGCAGCTTCGTCGCGAAGTTGCCGAGCGTGCAGATCACCTTGGGCTCGATCAGCTCGACCTGGCGCTCCAGGTGGGGCCGGCACGCCTCGATCTCGCTCGTCTCGGGGTCCCGATTGCCTGGCGGGCGGCTCTTGAGCACGTTGGTGATGAAGACATCGTCGCGCTGGATGCCCTGCTCCCCGAGCAGCTCGTTGAGCAGGTTGCCTGCGCGCCCGACGAAGGGGATGCCCTGCTGGTCCTCGCTGGCTCCCGGCGCCTCGCCGACGAACATCAGGTCGGCATTCGCGTTCCCGGCGCCGAACACCACCTGGATGCGGCTCTGCGACAACGGGCACCTGGTGCAGCCGCGCACCTCGCGGTAGAGGGCCACGAGCTCTTGGCGGCGTAGGTCGGCTGGCCGGGACATGGGCCAAGCCTACGAAGCGGCCCGGCACTCCGTGACGCAGCGCACACTCGCCATCCGGGTGGGGTCGGAGTATCCTGAGAGCAGCAGGCCGCTACCCGCCAGGGAGTGGACCAGCTCCAACCCCCTCTCATCACCGACCGGCATCCGCTTGCGGAGCCGGAAGGACCATGGATTCGATCCCCACAGATCCTCCGTGTCTCCCAGAGCGCGTCAGCGTCGTGGGTCGCGGCCGCCTCGGCGGAACGTTGGCGCGCGCGCTCAGGAAGTCTGGAATCGAGGTGTCCGGACCGACGGGGCGCCATGAGCCGGTTGCCCAGGCCGACTGCGTGCTGCTGTGCGTGCCCGACGCCGAGATCGCGGCCGCCGCGTCGTTGGCCGCGGCTGCGGCGCCGCTGATCGGCCACTGCAGTGGCGCGACACCGCTGGCGGCTCTGGCACCGGCCGAGGCCTTTGGGTTGCATCCCCTCCAGACCTTTGCCGGCCACGATGCTCCCGAGCGCCTCCACGGGGTCGGCTGCGCAGTGGCCGGATCGACGCCGCGCGCGCTCGCGACGGCCCACGCCCTGGCCGCGGCGGTTGGCATGAATCCGTTCGAGATCACCGACGCCGACCGCGCGACCTACCACGCCGCGGCCTCGATGGCGTCCAACTTCCTGATCACGATCGAGGCCGCCGCCGAGCGGCTGGCGACCGAGGCCGGTCTCGAGCACGACCACGCCCGGGAGCTGCTGGCGCCACTGGTGCGTAGCACGGTCGCGAACTGGCAGGCGGTGGGCCCACAGCGTGCGCTGACCGGCCCGGTGGTCCGTGGTGACGAGTCCACCGTCGCCGCGCAGCGCGATGCCGTGGCGCAGCGCGCGCCCGAGCTGCTGGACCTCTTCGACGTGCTGGTGGGCCACACCCGCGCGCTGGCCCAGGGCGTGCCCGCATGAAGACGGTGCGCACCGTGACCGAGCTGCGCGCCGAGCTGGCGCCCGCCCGCCTGGCGGGTCACAGCATCGGTCTGGTCCCGACGATGGGCGCATTTCACGAGGGCCACCTCTCGCTCATCCGCGCCGCGCGGGCCGACACCGACCTCGTGGTGGTTTCTCTGTTCGTCAACCCGGCGCAGTTCGGCCCCGCTGAAGACCTCGGCGCCTACCCGCGTGACGAGGCCCGGGACGCCCGGCTCGCCGAGGCCGAGGGCGCCGACTTCCTGTTCGTGCCCTCGGCGGAAGAGGTCTATCCCGCCGGCTTCTCCACCCAGGTCACCGTCGCGGGCCTGACCGATGTGCTCGACGGCGATCCGAGCCGACGCGGCGCGGCTCACTTCGCCGGCGTGACGACTGTGGTGTGCAAGCTGCTGAACGTGGTGGCCCCCGACGTCGCCTACTTCGGCCAGAAGGACGCCCAGCAGGCGCTGGTGATCGCGCGCATGGCGCGGGACCTCGACTTCGCCACACGGATCGAGGTGCGACCCACGGTGCGCGAGCCCGACGGCCTCGCCATGAGCTCGCGCAACGCCTACCTCGAGGAAGGCGAGCGAGAGCAAGCCCTGGCCCTCAGCCGCGCGCTGGCGGCCGCGGACGCCGTGGTGGACACCGGCGAGCGCGATGCCGCCGCCGTGCTGGCAGCCGCCCGCGCCGAGTTCGACCGCGCGGGCGTCGAGCCCGAGTACGTGGAGCTCCGCTCCGCCTCGGACCTTTCCCCCGTCGACCGTGTGAACGGCTCGACGCTTCTGGCACTCGCGGCCCGCGTAGGGCGCGCCCGACTGATCGACAATTGTGTACTCGCGGGGCAGACCCCTCGCGGGGACGACAGGGACTAAAGGGAGGGACTCGCACATGAGACGGACAATGCTCAAGAGCAAGATCCACCGAGCCACGCTCACCGGAAGCGACCTCAACTACGTCGGCTCGATCACCATCGATCCCGACCTGCTCGAGGCCGCCGACATCCGCGAGCACGAGCAGGTGCACGTGCTCGACATCGACAACGGCGCCCGCTTCGAGACCTACACGATCCTGGGCGCCCGCGGCTCCGGCGACATGCAGGTCAACGGCGCCGCTGCTCGGCTGGTGCACTCCGGCGACAAGATCATCGTCGTCTCCTACGCCGAGTACGCCGAGGCCGAGCTGGACACCTACGAGCCGCGCGTCGTGCATGTGAACGCCGACAACGACATCGTCACCGTCGATAGAGCTGCGAACTATCTGGCATCCCTGCCAACCAGTTCCCCCGCCGTAGCGGAGCTGCTGACATGAGCGCCGCACCGTCGGGGACCCCCAAGCCCATCACCCTTTCAACGCTGGGCGCCAAGAAGGCCCTGGGCGAGCCGATCGCGATGATCACGGCGTACGACTTTCCCAGCGCGGAAGTCGCCGAAGCGGCGGGGGTCGATGTCGTCCTCGTGGGCGACAGCGCGGCGAACACGGTGCTCGGCTACTCGAGCACCGTGCCCGTCAGCGTCGAGGAGATGCTCATGCTCGCGGCCGCAGCCAGGCGAGGACTCAGGACGCCGCTACTGGTGGGCGACCTGCCTTTCGGCTCCTACGAGGCCTCCGACGAGCAGGCGATCAGGACCGCGCAGCGGTTCATCAAGGAAGCGGGGTGCGACGCGGTCAAGCTCGAGCGCGGGGGCACCTCCATTCAGCGGGCGAAGGCGATCGTCGATGCCGGTATCCCCGTGATGGGCCATGTCGGCCTGACGCCCCAGACGGCGACATCGCTGGGCGGCTACCGGTCGCAGGGGCGAACCGCCGAACGTGCGCTCGAGGTGGCCGATGACGCGCTCGGACTCCAGGATGCCGGCTGCTTCGCGATCGTCTTCGAGGCCATCCCGAGTGACCTCACCGCGGAACTTATCCCGCAGATGCAGATCCCGGTGATCGGCATCGGGGCCGGACCGGATACCGACGGCCAGGTACTCGTCTTTCACGACATGCTCAAGATGCGCACAGGCCACTTCGCCCGATTCGTGAAGCACTATGCGGACATCCGGACGCACATGGTCGAGGCGGTCGAGGCCTACGCCGAGGACGTGCGGACACGGCGCTATCCAGAGCCCCAGCACGGGTACACGATGGCGCCGGACGAGCGGGACCGGCTCCGCGAGCTGCTGCGCGAGCGCGTGTAGCCGCAGCTACTTCCGTGGATTTCACGGGTTGGCATCGAAAGAAGCCCCACCCGAACCTTTCAGGAGGTAGTTGACGTGAACAGAATCAAGCGCATTGCGCCGTCCCCGGCGCTCGTAGTCGCATGTATCGCGCTCTTCGTGGCGCTTGGCGGCTCGGCATACGCCGCGGTCGTCATCAGTGGCAAGAACGTGAAGAACTACTCGCTCACCGGCAAGGACATCAAGAAGGACGGCATCGGTGGCGTGACGGTCAAGGAGTCGCGTCTCGCCACCGTGCCGACGGCCAGCTCTCTGGCCAACTCCGCAGTGGTCACCGCGGCCGGCCAGTTCGTGCGCGGCAAGAACGTGACCAGCGCGGTGCGCACCAGCGCCGGCCAATACCAGGTGACCTTCCGCGGCAACGTGCAGGGCTGCGTGAGCGTCGCCTCGGTCGGTGACACCAGCGCGGCTGGCCCGCCGGCGGGCCAGGCCACGACCTCCGGCCTTGCCACCAACGGCAACATCGTGCGGGTGCGTACCACCGACGGCAACGGTGGAGCTCCGGTGGACAGGCCGTTCAACCTGATCGTGAGCTGCTGAGCGGGGTCAGTCGTACTGGATCTCGCGTAGCACCTTCGCAGGGGCTCCCGCCGCGATGGACCGCGGCGGGAGGTCTTGCGTGACCACGCTGTTCGCGCCGATCACTGACCGCTCGCCGATGGTGACGCCGGAGGTGACGACCACGTTGGCCCCGCACCACACGTTGTCGCCGACCCTGGTCGGCCCCTTCGAGGCGAAGCCCTGCCACGTCACGGGCTTGTCGGGGTCGTCGAAGCGGTGCGAGCCATCGGTCACGAAGCAGCCGTTGGCGAACATGCAGTGATCACCGATCTCCACGAGCTCGACCGCGGCCACCATGCAGCCGATGTTCAGAAATGTCCCGGCGCCGATGCGAATCCGCGCCTCCTCCGGGGCGGTCAGCCACACGTGGGGCTCGAACAGCGTGCCCTCCCCCACGTCGAGCCGGCCCTCGCGCAGTGCCTCGAGCACGTTTCCCTGGATCGGCCAGCGCGCGAAGGCGCCACGGCGGGCCATCTCGCGGTGAATGGCGATGCGGTTCCACGGAAGCGAGTTGCGCTCGTACCATCGCCACTTCTGCAGCCACAGCTTGGCCCGGGTCCGCTCCATCGCGTGAGCTTCGCAGAGCCGCGGCCGGGTAGTGCGGTCGCGTGAACCGCGTTCCACTGCTCTACGACAACGACTGTGGCGTTTGCCGCGTTCTATTGGGTGTGGTGCTGGAGTGGGATCGCGACAAACGGCTACGACCCGTCGCGCTGGGTTCCTCAGAAGCCGCCGCCATCCTGGACGGAATGTCCGAAGATGAGCGCTGGGGGTCCTGGCACCTGAGCGCACCCGCCGGCGTGCAGTCGGGCGGCGCCGCCCTCCCGGCCCTATTCGACGTGGTGCCCGGGGGCCGGCCGCTGGCGGTGCTCACCGGGCTCGCGCCAGGCCTATCGGAGCGTGGTTACCGCCTCGTGGCCGACAACCGGTCGCGGCTGTCACCTCTGGTCCCCGCTCAGCTGCGCCGCCGCGCCGACGCCCTGATCGCCGCGCGCAGCTGATCGCCACGGCTGACGACCGCCGCCTCAAGCGGCCGCAGCAACCTCTGTTTGTTGCGGCCGCTTCGCCTTACTGCCACGCGGCGTGACCAGGTCGGCCAGGAATCGGCCCGTGTAGGAGCCGGCCTTCGCGGCCACCTGCTCGGGGGTGCCCTGAGCCACCACCAGGCCGCCCTCTTCCCCACCCTCGGGACCCATGTCGATGATGCGGTCTGCGGTCTTGATCACGTCGAGGTTGTGCTCGATGACCACGACCGTGTTGCCCGAGTCGACCAGGCGCTGGAGCATCTCCAGCAGCCTCTGCACATCTGCGAAGTGCAATCCCGTGGTGGGCTCGTCGAGGATGTAGAGGGTGCGGCCGGTGGCCACCTTCGAGAGCTCCGACGCAAGCTTGACGCGTTGGGCCTCGCCACCCGACAGCGTGGTGGCAGGCTGGCCGAGCTTCACGTAGTCAAGCCCGACATCGTGGAGCGCCTGCATCTTGCGTGAGATCTTCGGGATGTGCTTGAAGAAGTCCACGGCGTCCTCGACTGTCATGTCGAGGACGTCGGCGATCGTTTTTGACTTGAACCGCACCTCGAGCGTCTCGCGGTTGTAGCGCTTGCCGTCGCACTGCTCGCACGGCACGTAGACATCGGGCAGGAAGTGCATCTCGATCTTGATCTGGCCGTCGCCGCGGCAGACCTCGCAGCGGCCGCCCTTGACGTTGAACGAGAAGCGGCCTGGCTTGTAGCCGCGGGCCCGCGCTTCCTGCGTGCGTGAGAACAGGTCGCGGATGTGGTCGAACACCCCGATGTAGGTGGCCGGGTTGGAACGCGGCGTACGTCCGATCGGCGACTGATCGATGTTGATGATCTTGTCGACCTGGTCGAGCCCCGTGACGCGCCTGTGCGCGCCAGGGCGCTTCTTGGCCCGGTGCAGCTTGTTTGCCACCGCTTTGTAGAGCACCTCGTTCACAAGCGTGGACTTGCCTGACCCCGATACGCCCGTGACCGCCGTGAACGTGCCGAGCGGCACCTTGGCGTTCACGCTGCGCAGGTTGTGCTGGGAAGCGCCCTCGATCTCGAGATAGCCCGCCGGGCGGCGCCGCTTTCGAGGAACCGGGATCTCGCGCTGGCCCGACAGGTACTGCCCGGTGAGCGAGTCGGGGATAGCGATGATGTCGTCCATCGGGCCCTCGGCAACCACGTGGCCACCGTGCTCGCCGGCGCCTGGGCCCATGTCGACGATGTGGTCTGCCGCGCGCATCGTGCCCTCGTCGTGCTCGACGACGATCACGGTGTTGCCGAGGTCCCGCAGCCGCTCCAGGGTGCCGATCAGCCGCTCGTTGTCGCGCTGGTGCAGGCCGATCGAGGGCTCGTCGAGGATGTAGAGCACGCCTACGAGTGACGACCCGATCTGGGTGGCCAGGCGGATCCGCTGCGCCTCGCCCCCCGACAGGGTGGCCGCAGCGCGTTCCAGCGACAGGTAGCCGACGCCGACGTTGTCGAGGAACCGCAGCCGTTCCTCGATCTCGCGCAGGATCAGCCGCGCAATGGCGCGCTCGGTGGTGGTCAGCTCCAGCTGGTCAAACCACTCGATGGTGCGCCGTGCCGACATCGACGTCAGCTGGTCGATTCCGAGCCCGCCGAGCTTGACCGCCAGGCTCTCCGGGCGCAGCCGCGAGCCGTGGCAGTCGGGGCACGGGCGGACCGACATGTACTCCTCGATCTTGTCGCGCTGGCTGTCGGAGTCGGTCTCGCGGTATCGCCGCTCGAGGTTGTGCAGGATGCCTTCGAACCGCGCCATGTAAGAGCGCTTGCGTCCATAGCGGTTGCGGTAGCTGACGTAGATGCGCTCACCACCAGTGCCGAACAGGAACGTGTCGCGAACGTCCTCGTCCAGGTCCTCCCACGGCGTGTCGAGGTTCACTTCCCACTTGTCGGCGATCGCGGCCGTCATCTGCTCGTAGTAGTTGGAGTTGCTCATCGCCCAGGGCAGGATCGCTCCATCGTTCAGCGACAGCGAGCCGTCGGGCACGATCAGGTCCGGGTCGATCTCCATCTGTGAGCCGAGCCCGGTGCACCGCGGACACGCGCCGTGCGGCGAGTTGAAGCTAAAGATGCGCGGTTCGAGCTCGGGCATCGAGGTGCCGCAGTGCAGGCAGGCGAAGCGCTCGGAATAGGTGACGACGTCGCCGGACTCGACCATCTCGATATCCAGCAGGCCGTCGGCCTGGGCCACGGCGGCCTCCACCGAGTCGGTGAGCCGCTTGCGCAGGTCCGGACGCATGACCAAGCGATCGATCACGACCGAGATGTCGTGCTTGTAGCGCTTGTCCAGCTCGATCGACTCCTCGAGGCGACGCAGCTCACCGTTGACCTTCACGCGGGTGAAGCCTTCGGCGCGCAGCGTCTCGAACAGCTTTCCGTACTCGCCCTTGCGCCCGCGGATCACGGGAGCGAGCACCATGAATCGGGTGCCCTCCTCGAACGTCATTATCTGGTCGACGATCTGCTCGGCCGACTGTGCCGCGATCGGGCGACCGCAGTTGTAGCAGTGTGGCTGGCCGATCCTGGCCCACAGCAGGCGCAGGTAGTCATAGATCTCAGTGACGGTGCCCACCGTCGAGCGGGGGTTGCGCGAGGTGGTCTTCTGGTCGATCGAGATGGCCGGCGACAGTCCCTCGATCGAGTCCACGTCGGGCTTGTCCATCTGTCCCAGGAACTGCCGGGCGTAGGCCGAGAGCGACTCGACGTAGCGCCGCTGGCCCTCGGCATAGATCGTGTCGAAGGCCAGGCTGGACTTGCCGGAGCCGGAGAGGCCGGTGATGACGACGAGCGCGTTGCGCGGCATCCTGAGGCTGATGTCCTTCAGGTTGTGCTCGCGCGCACCCGAGACGACGATCTCGGTGGACGGGTTCACATAAGCGAGTCTACGTACCGCCGATGACGTACTGGAACGAACGTGTGTTCGACCCGCTATTTTGCGGGCGAATCGCGTTCCTAGGCGGCGTATCGCTTAGCCGCGCGCTCCCGCGCCTTTGCGGCTTCGATGTCGCGGTCCTTGGGTGGCGCTGTGGTCACCAGGTCGTCGAGAAGGTGCGCCGTGATGTGCGCGATCTCGTCGACCGCGCGCTCGAACGTCTCGGCATTGGCCTGCGACGGCTTGGTCGACCCGCTGACCTTGCGCACGTACTGGAGCGCGGCGGCCCGGATCTCCTCCTCGCTCGCGGATGGCTGGAAGTTGTGGAGTGTTCGGATGTTGCGACACATGCCTCCCATCGTACGATCTCGTGATGGCGACGCACGCGGCTTTCCTCCGGGGCATGAACGTCGGTGGACACAGAATCACCAACGACGACCTCCGCGCGGCGTTCGCTGACATGGGATTCGCCGACGCCGGGGTGTTCCGGGCAAGCGGGAACGTGGCGATCGAGGCAGGCGACGCCAGCGACGCCGAGCTGGCCGAGCGGATCGAGGAGGGCCTCGAGAAGTCGCTCGGCTACGCGGTGCCGACGTTCCTGCGCGCCGCCGAGGAGATCGGTGCTCTAGCGCTGCAGGAGCCGTTCGAGCCGGCCGACCTGGAGGCCTCCAAGGGCAAGCTGCAGGTGGACCTGCTCCGGTCACGGCCCACCAAGAGGGAGCGCGACGCGGTGCTGGCCCACTCCACGGACCAGGACCGCCTTGCCTGGTCCACAGGCGACGAGCTGTTTTGGCTGCCAAGCGGCGGCACGCTCGAGTCCGCGCTCGACTTCAAAGCGCTCGAGAAGCTGTGCGGTGTGGCCACACGCCGCACCAAGGGCACGATCGATCAGATGGCGGCGAAGTTCTTCGGCTAGGGGCGGGTGGGTGGCGGCCTACGACGGCGAGATCCGGGAGTGCACTGGAGGGGTGTCCGGGCTTCCCAGAAGGGCACTCCCGGATATCGCCCCCCTGAGGGCCCCGTCAGCTGCGCGCCACGAGCTTCTTGTACGTCATGCGGTGCGGGCGGTCGGCCTCGTCGCCGAGTTGCTCCCGCTTCCATGCCTCGTAGGCCTCGAAGTTGCCCTCGAACCAGTTGACCCTGGACTCGCCCTCGAACGCCAACACGTGCGTGGCCACGCGGTCGAGGAACCAACGATCGTGCGAGACCACCACCACGCATCCCGGGAAGGCCAGCAGGGCCTCCTCCAGCGCGCGCAGGGTGTCGACGTCGAGGTCGTTGGACGGCTCGTCGAGCAGCAGCAGGTTGCCCGCGGTGCGTAGGAGCTTGGCCATCTGCAGCCGGTTGCGCTCTCCACCGGAGAGCTTTCCGACGGTCTTCTGCTGGTCGGAGCCCCGGAAGTTGAAGGAGGAGACATACGCCCGCGAGTTCATCGACCTGTCGCCCACCTTCAGCTGGTCGGCACCCCCTGAGATCTCCTCCCAGACCGACTTGGCGGCGTCGAGCGACTCGCGCGACTGGTCGACGTAGGACAACTCGACGGTCTCCCCGACACGCAGCTCACCCGAGTCGGGCTGCTCCTCCCCGGTGATCATCCGCAGCAGCGTGGTCTTGCCGGCGCCGTTGCCGCCGATGATGCCGACTATGCCCGCCGGGGGCAGCTTGAAGTTGAGGTTCTCGATGAGCAGGCGGTCGCCGTAGCCCTTGCTCAGGTTCTCGGCCTCCACCACGACATCGCCGAGGCGCGGCCCGGCCGGGATGTGAATCTCCACGCTGTCGAGCTTGGCGTTGCGCTCCTCTGCCAGCAGCGCGTCATAACGCGCCAGGCGGGCCTTGTTCTTGGTCTGGCGCGCCGAGGCGTTCATCCGTACCCATTCGAGCTCTGCACCGAGCGTGCGCTGGCGTGCGGATTCCTTCTTTTCCTCCTGCGCAAGCCGGAGCTGCTTCTGCTCCAACCACGAGGAGTAGTTGCCCTCGAACGGGATCCCGCGGCCACGGTCCAGTTCGAGGATCCACCCGGCCACGTTGTCGAGGAAGTAGCGGTCGTGCGTGACCGCCACCACGGCCCCCGGGTAGTCGTGCAGGTGGCGCTCAAGCCACCCGACCGATTCGGCATCCAGGTGGTTGGTCGGCTCGTCGAGCAGCAGCAGGTCTGGCTGGGACAGCAGTAGGCGGCACAGCGCCACGCGGCGTCGCTCGCCGCCCGACAGCTTCGCGACCTCGGCGTCGCCGGGCGGGCAGCGCAGCGCGTCCATCGCCGTGTCGAGCATGGTGTCGAGGCTCCACGCGTCGGCGGCGTCGATCTTCTCCTGGAGGGCCGCGAACTCGTCCGCCGTCTCGTCGGAGTAGTTGGCGGCAAGCTCGTTGAAGCGGTCGAGCATGTCGCGCAGCGGTCGCACACCGTCCTCGACATTGCCGCGAACGTCCTTGCTCTCGTCCAGCTCGGGCTCCTGCTCCAGCAACCCGACCGACGCGCCGGCGGCCAGGTCGGCTTCTCCGCGGAAGTCCTTGTCGATGCCGGCCATGATCCGCAGCAACGTCGACTTGCCCGAGCCGTTTGACCCCAGCACGCCGATCTTGGCACCGGGATAAAAGGCCAGCGTGACCTCCTTCAGCACCTCCTTGTCAGGCGGATGGGTCCGCGTGAGGCGCTGCATGGTGAAGATGAACTCAGGCATCGGCCCTAGTTAAGCGGCTCGGCAGGCCAGCCCCCCGCCGGGTGCTTAGCCGCCTACGCGGGCGTAGACCTCATCCAGGATCGTGTCCTGGTCGTCGAGGTTGAAGTTCTCCTCGAGATACCGGGACGTCTCTTCGCGCGGGGTACCGTTCAGTGCCATGTTGAGAGCGATCAGACGGGCACCCTCGCTGCCGTCGCTGGCGCCCGACGACGCCGCTGGGGCCTCCTCAGGCTCGGGCGCGACTTCCTCGGCCGCCTCGGGCTCGGCGAGGTCCACCTCCTCCACGATGGCCTCGGGCTCCGCGGCTGCTTGCGCCTCGGGCTCGTCCGCCCAGGCCTCTGGCTCCTCGTCCGCCCAGGCCTCTGGCTCCCCGACCGTCACGGCGTCGGGCACCGCGGTCTCGGACTCATCCGCCGCGGCTTCAGGCGGCGCGTCAACGACCGCTGCCGGCTCGGGGGCGACGGCGCGACCGGCGCCGAGGGGGGCCTGGGGCTCGGGCGCAGATTCGCGCACCTCGGCCAAGCCGGAGCGGATGTCCTTGAGCTCGGACTCGAGCGATCCGGCGTTGGAGCGGACGCTCTCCACCAGTGAATCGATGGTGGTGCCGAGCTGGTCGACCAGGCCGCCGAGGTCGCTGTCGATCGCGCCGGCGCGATCCAGCATGCCCTGGGTGGCGGCCTCGACCTTGGCCACGTGGGCCGAAGCGTCCGACTCCGCCTGCTCGCGCGCTGCACGCACGTCACGGTCGGCCTCGCCGCGGGTGCGCTGGGCCTCGCTGCGGGCTTCGGCTAGCTCTTTCTGCGCTTGGTCGTGTGCCTCCGCGCGCTCCTTCTCGGCGGCGCTCTTGGCGTCAGCGCGCTCCTTCTCGGCCTCCCGCTTGGCGTCACCGACCAGATGATCGGCCTCGGCCCGCGTGCTGGCTTCGATGTCGGCAGCACTGCGCTCGGCAGCTTCGACGATGGTGCGCACTCGCTCGGCTGCGGCGCCCGCGAGGGTCGTGGGCTTCGCCTGCTGCTGCGGAGCGGCAGCGTGCTCCTCCTTCAGCTGCTCCATGGCGTCGGCAACCTCGGCCAGATGCCTGTCGACCTCTTCGGGGTCATATCCCCGGCGGGCCTGCGAAAAGTCCTTACGCTCGATTGACTCCGGATCCAGCTCCACTATTCCCCTTCTCTGCCGACGAATGCCTGCGGGTCGCGGAGCAGGTTAGCCCAGATCGAGCCGCGGGGCGGTCACTGGGTGCGCGGTTGGACGGTGTCGAGCTCCCTGCGCAGCGCCTTGATCTCGTCGCGGAGCCTGGCGGCGTACTCGAAACGCAGATCCTCGGCCGCCGCGAGCATCTCCTCCTCGAGCTCGACGAGCGTCCGCGTGAGCTCCTCCTCCGACATCCCGTCCTCGGCCTTCGAGCGGCGCCGCCCGTTCTTCATCGGCACCTTCGACTCGCCCTGCAAGAACTCGCCGATGTCGGACACGCCCTTGATGATGTTCTGAGCGGTGATCCCGTGCTCGATGTTGTAGGCCACCTGGATCTCGCGCCGGCGGTCGGTCTCGTCGATCGCCTTGTCCATGGCGGCCGAGCGCTTGTCGGCATACATGATCACTTTGCCCCTGACGTTGCGCGCCGCGCGCCCGATGGTCTGGATCAGCGACGTCGAGCCGCGCAGGAACCCCTCCTTGTCGGCATCGAGGATGGCCACCAGGGAGACCTCGGGCAGGTCGAGCCCCTCGCGCAGGAGGTTGACGCCGACCAGCACGTCGAACTCCCCGAGCCGCAGCTCACGGATGATCTGGATCCGCTCCAGGGTGTCGACCTCGGAATGCAGGTAGCGCACGCGAATGCCGTACTCGAGCAGGTAGTCGGTGAGGTCCTCCGACATCTTCTTCGTCAGCGTGGTGACCAGGGTGCGCTCCTCTGCCTCGGTGCGCAGTTTGATCTCGTTCATCAGGTCGTCGATCTGGTTCTTGGTCTCGCGCACGTCGACCTCCGGGTCGACGATGCCGGTGGGCCTGACGATCTGCTCGACGATCCGGCTGGAGTGGTCGCGCTCGAAATCGCCAGGCGTGGCCGAGACGAACACCAGCTGGTTGGTGATCTGCATGAACTCGTCGAAGGTTTGGGGCCGATTGTCCATCGCGCTCGGCAGGCGGAAGCCGTAGTCGACGAGGTTCTGCTTGCGGGAGCGGTCGCCCTCGTACATGCCGCCGATCTGGGGAACGGTCTGATGCGACTCGTCGATGAAACAAACGAAGTCGTCCGGGAAGAAGTCGACCAGGCAGTAAGGCCGGTCGCCGGGCTGTCGGCCGTCCAGGATCCGCGAGTAGTTCTCGATGCCGTTGCAGAACCCCAGCTCGCGCAGCATCTCCATGTCGAACTGGGTGCGCTGGCGCAGCCTGTGTGACTCCAGCGGCTTGCCCTCGGCGTCGAGCACCGCGCAGCGCGCCTCGAGCTCGTCGCGGATCTCACCGACGGCGCGATCGATCGTGTCCTGGTCGGTCGCGTAGTGAGTCGCGGGCCAAACGGCGGCGAGCTCGAGGTCCTTGAGCACCTCGCCCGTGAGCGGATCGAACTCCTGGAGCGTCTCGATCTCGTCGCCGAACATCACGGCGCGGTAGGCGGTCTCGGCGTAGGCGGGGAACACCTCGAGGGTCTCGCCGCGCACCCGGAAGGTGCCCCGGGCCAGCGCCTGGTCGTTGCGTGTGTACCGGATGTCGACCAGCTTGCGAAGGATCTGATCGCGGTCCACGACCTGGCCGGGGTGTAGCCGCAACATCATGTTGTCGTACTTCTCGGGCGACCCGAGCCCGAAGATGCAGGACACGCTGGCCACCACGATCGTGTCGCGCCGCCCGAGCAGCGCGGCCGTCGCGGCGTGGCGCAGGCGGTCGATCTCTTCGTTGATCGAGCTGTCCTTCTCGATGTAGAGGTCCTGGGCCGCCACGTAGGCCTCGGGCTGGTAGTAGTCGTAGTAGGAGACGAAGTACTCGACGGCGTTGTCGGGAAACAGCTCCCGGAACTCGTTGCAGAGCTGCGCCGCCAGCGTCTTGTTGTGGGCGATCACCAGCGAGGGCCGCTGGAGCTTCTCGATCGTGAACGCCATCGTGGCCGTCTTGCCCGACCCGGTGGCGCCGAGCAGGGCCTGGAAGCGGTCGCCGCGCTCGACGCTTTCCACGAGACCGTCGCGGGCCGTCGGCTGGTCAGCAATGGGCACGTAGGCGGAGTTCAGCTTGAAGGGCGGCAACGGGGTGTTGACGTTAGCGGCGCGGGCGGCGCGCCCGGGGGCGAGATGCGCTCACCGCGTCACTGCCCCGCGGCGTAGCCTCAGCCGCGTGGAAGCCCTGCCCACACCAACTCCCACCGACCCGCCCCTGGCGGATCGCGATGCCCTGCTTGCCGAAACCCCGCGGGCGCTCGGCCGCGAGCTGGCGGACGCCGGCTGATGCGCTGGATCGTCGATGCGATGAACGTGATCGGCACCCGCCCCGACGGCTGGTGGCGCGACCGCGACGCGGCCATGGCCCGGCTCGTGGATCTGCTCGAGCGCTACGTGGCCGAGACCGGCGAGGACGTGCTGGTGGTGTTCGAGCGCAAACCCAGCCCGCCGATCCGCTCGACCGTGATCGAGATCGCGCACGCAACCAAGCGCGGGCCCGACGCCGCAGACTTCGAGATCGTCAGGCGGGTGGAGGCCGACGAGGCGCCCCGGACAATCCAGGTAGTCACGTCAGACAGGTGGCTCGGCGACCGCGTTAGCGCGCTCGGCGCGTCCGTCTTCCCGTCGGAGATGTTCCGGGACCGGATCGACTAGACCTCGCAGACCGACAGCGCCGGAGCGTCCCGCCGCGCCTTGTCGGTCACTGTGGCGAGATCCGCAAGAGCCGCGAATGAGGGACGCGCCAGATCCAGCGTGCGGGCATCCCCGAGGTCCAGCCGCTCGATCAGCGCCTTCGAAGCGAGCGCGCGGCCGCCGGTCGCGGAGGCCTCGATGCGGGCCGTCTCGTTGACCTCGTCACCGATGGCCGTCACGTCCGCACGTCCTGCGGTGAGCAGCTGTCCGACCGTGAGCGTCGCGCCGAAGTGCAGCCCGAAGCGCAGGACCACGTCGTCCTGGTCGAGGCCACTGCGCCCCGCCGCAGCCCGGGCATGGCCGGGCAGCTCCCGCGCCACCCGAATGGCCGCAGCCGCCGCGGCGGACTCGGATCCGGCATCACCGGCGAGAAGAACGCCGTAACGCCATCCCCCGCGTGCTTGCCGACGATCCCTCCAGCCTCGACGACGCACGTGTCGATGCGGTGGATGAGGCGGCGCAGCAAGGCGAAGTAGTCGGCCGCCGACATGCGCCGCGAGAGGGCGGTGGAGCCCTCGAGGTCGGCGAACAGGATGGCGGCGGGCTGCCGGGTGGGCCGAGTGAGCCGCAGCTGGCGCTCGAACAGCCGCTCGTCCCCGAGCGCGAGCATGGCGAGCACCGCGCCGCGCAGGGCCGGCTTCAGGACGCTGGCGACCCCGGCAAACGTACCGTCCTCGCGATTCAGGCGGACGCAACAGATGTCGTTGTGGATGAAGCCGGTGCCGAAGCGGATCTGCACGCGTTCGATCCACAGCGAGGGCATCGGAACGGGCGTCACATCGCGAAAGAGGCCAGCGAGGCCGGGGGCGCTGCCGGCGCGCAGTGCCTCGACGTCTGCGCCGGTCGACGCGTAGTAGCCGATCGCCCGCTGCCAGGCCTCGGCAAGGCTCTCGATGACCGGACCGCCGGGCCAGCGGCCACGCACGGCCATCGTCTCGTCCGAGAGCGCCGCGAGCCCCACCCCGAGCTCGACCTCGGGGTCGCCGTGGGTGGCGGCCCGGACGTAGTCGTCGGTCATGCCGGCCACACGCCAGTCCTCGTCCCAGATCTCGGCGGCGAACCCACCGCGCTCAAGCGCACCGAGCGTGCCGAGCAGGACGGGGTCTTCGGTCGCGGAGAGAGCCACGCCGCCGGGTATCCGGACTACAGACCGAGTTGCGAGGCGTAGTTGTCGCGGTACTCCGCTCGGCGGTCGCGGACGTCCTTGACGTAGTTGCGCGTCTCCTTGAAGGGCACGTCGTCGACTGCATCGAACTTGTTCTCGCCGCCGGCGGCCGCGACCCACTTGTTCACGTTGGTCTCCCCGGCGTTGTATGCGGCGATCGCGAGCGTGGTGTTCCCGTCATAGCGGCGCAGGAGGTAGCGCAGGTAGTAGGCGCCGTAGGAGATATTGACCTGCGGGGTGGCGAGGTCCTGCTGTGTGAACGCCGAGCCGCCGGAGTCGCGGGCGATGAACGCGGCCGTGGACGGTGTGATCTGCATGAGGCCGCGGGCGCCGGCATGCGAGGTCTGGTCGCGGAAGCGCGACTCCTCGTAGATGATCGCGGCGATCAGCGCAGGATCGAGGTCCTTTTGCGCGGCCTGCTGGCGGATGATGTCCTCGTGCTTCAGCGGCAGGGTGATCGCGCGCACCGCACCGCCGAGTGGGCCGAGGCCTGCGAAGCTCGCGGCCGCGCCGGCACCGATGATCGCGGCGATCACGATAGCGCTAAGCCGCCGGCGACGCCGGCGCGCGAGCATTCGGCCACGCGGAGCGCGCCGTGCGGGGGCCGCTGAGCGCGACCGTGCGGTTGTTCGGGCTGCCTGTGCCAATTGCCTACGCGCTCCCGATGGTGACAAGTACTCGAGACAACTCTGCTCGCAACTCCTCTCTGGTGCCATCGTTTCGTACCGTGAAGTCCGCTCGCTGCGACTTCTCCTCCTGCGAAAGCTGCCTGCCGGTGCGCCCCTCCACCCCCTCGTGCTCGCGCGATCCGGCACGCTCGGCGCGGACGGTCTCGTCGGCCACGACGGCGATCGTGTGGTCATAGATCGTCTCCTGGCCCGACTCGAACAGCAGCGGGACCTCCACCACGATCATCGGCGGTGGTGGGTCGGCGGCCTCTCTCTCCTCGCGCCACGCCGCGACGCGCTCACGAACACGCGGCCACAGCAGCTCCTCCAACCACTGACGATCGGCATCGGAGGCGAAAACGCGCGCACCCATTGCGGCACGATCGAGCACGCCGTCGACCACCACTTCCTTCCCCAGCCGCGCGGCCACCGCGTCGCGCACCTCGTCGGTGGCGAGCAGCTCGTGCACCACGGCATCGGCCGACAGCGTTGCGGCCCCGAGCTCCCCCAAGGCCGCGAGCGCGGTCGACTTGCCCGACGCCATGCCCCCGGTCAGACCAACGAACGGAACCCGCGCAGCGGGTTCAGTCATTAGGTCTCTTCGGGCTCGGTCTCGGGCGCCGCTTCGGCCTCGTCGGAGGCCTCGGGCTCGTCGGGCGCCGCGGTCTCCTCGACCGCGGGGTCCTCCGCAGCAGCAGGCTTTTCCGCAGCAACAGGCTCCTCCGCGGCAGCAGGCTCCTCCGCAGCAACAGGCTCCTCCGCAGCAACAGGCTCCTCCGCAGCAACAGGTGCGTCAGCGGCCTTGGCCGCCTCCGCGGCCGCGGCTGCTTCGGCCGCCTGGGCGTCCATCGCAGCGCGCAGGTCGCCGAGTCCGCTGACGCTCGGGCCGGCGAACACGTCGTCGGACAGGCCGAGGTCGCGGACCGGGCCGAGATCGCCACCGGCGCCCTCGGTGCCGGGCGGCGGCTCGTTGCCGGCCACGCGCTTGACGCTCAGAGACAGGCGGCGGCGCTCAGAGTCGATCTCGAGGATCTTGACCTTGACCTCGTCGCCGGGCTCCACGACCTCGCGCGGGTTCTCCACGTGGTGGTGGGCCAGCTCGGAGATGTGCACGAGGCCCTCGACACCCTCCATGATCTCGACGAACGCGCCGAAGGTGACCACCTTGGTGACCTTGCCCTCGAGCTCGTCGCCGAGGCTGTAGGTGTCCACGATGCGCTGCCACGGATCCTCCTGGGTCTGTTTGAGACCCAGCGAGATGCGTTGGCGGTCGCGATCGATGTCGAGCACCTTGACCGGCACCGTGTCCCCGATGGAGAGGATCTCCGACGGGTGGTTCACGTGGCTCCAGGAGAGCTCGGAGATGTGGATCAGGCCGTCGATGCCATCGAGGTCCACGAATGCGCCGAAGTCAACGATGTTGGAGATGTCACCCTCCACGATCTGGCCGGGCTGCAGCCGGTCCAGGATCTGCTGGCGGACCTCCTTGCGCTCCTCCTCGAGCACGGCGCGACGCGAGAGCACCACGTTGTTCCGTGAGCGGTTGAGCTCGATGACCTTGCACTCGATCTTCGTCGACATGAACTCGTCGAGGTTCTGCACCCGGCGGATATCCACGAGCGAGGCGGGCAGGAAGCCACGCACGCCGAGATCGATGATCAGGCCGCCCTTGACGACCTCGATGACGGTGCCCTCGACCGGCTCGCCGGACTCCGCGGCAGCCTCGATGCGGCGCCACGCCTTCTCGAAGCGCGCGCGCTTCTTGGAGAGCAGAAGGCGGCCATCCTGGTCCTCCTTGGTGAGGACGAGCGCGTCGACCTCCTCACCCAGCTCGACCTCCTCGTGCGGGTCGACTGACTTCCGAATCGAGAGCTCATTGTTGAGAATGACCCCCTCGCTCTTGTAGCCGATGTCGACCAGGACCTCGTCCTGATCGATGCGCACGACTTTGCCGGTGACGACATCCCCCTCTTCGAAGGGGACCATCGTGGCGTCGTAGTTGGGGACAATTTGGCCGTCGACCTCGATGAGGAGGCCGTCGGAGCCCTCTACGGGCTTCGGTGGTGGAGTTAGGGTGGCGGTCTCAGACAAGGCCCTGCAGGGTACACGCCCCCGCCCGCAAAGCGGCTCCCGGTACCCTGCCTGCCATGCCGAGACGTGAGACCAAGCGCGGCGCCGAGCGCACCCCCCTCGCCGGTGGCTACGACGTGCTCATCTGCGGCGCCAGCTTCGCCGGCCTCTCGGTCGCCCGCGAGCTGGCGGGTGCCACCCGACCCGACGGCTCGCCCGCACGCGTGCTGATGATCGACCGCTACGAGATCGGGGAGCGCCAGACCTCTGCGTGTGGCGTGCCGACGGTGTGGCTCGACGCCCTCGGCCTGAACGCAGCGCACCGCCAGACGTTCGGCGATCTGGTCGTCAACACCCCGGTCGCCACCGAGCGCTGGCCACTGCCGTGGACGTTCTCGACCTTCGACTACAAGGAGCTGTGCGTGCTCCTGCGCGACCAGTCCGACTGCCGCTTCGAGACCGCGAAGGTCAACGGCCGCACCGCCAACACCGTGCACACCGACCGCGGTGATGTGAGCGCCCCGCTGATCGTGGACGCGCTGGGGTGGCGCCGGATGCTGTCGGCCGACGGCGGCTACCAACCGCCGGACGCGCCCCTGTCACGCGGCCTCGAGGTCCATCCCCCGGGTGAAGGCGAGGACCTGGCCATCTGGATCGACCGCAAGGTCGTCCCCGCGGGCTATGGCTGGAGCTTCCCCGCACAGGACGAGGTGAGGATCGGCGTCGGGTCGTTCGATCCGCGCTTTCACGTCAAGGACAACACGGTGAAGCTGACCGAGGACCTGGGCCGCGAGCCGCTGGGCTATCAGGGCAACTGGATCCCGCACAAGCTGCGCGACTCCACCGAGGGCGACATCTTCTTCGCCGGCGACTCCGCCGGGCACTGCCTGCCGCTGACCGCCGAGGGCATCCGCACCGCCTTCTACTTCGGGATCGAATGCGGGCAGGAGCTGCGCGAGGTCGTCGAGGGCAGGCGCACGCGCGAGGAGGCGCTACGCCGGTATCACGCGTTCAACGACGAGCACGAGTGGAAGTTCCGCTGGATGCTGCGCGTGCAGGGCTGGATGCCGCGCCTACGTCCCCGGGCGCTGCGCTTCATCGTTGTGCTGATGAAGCGCACTGCGGTCAGCGAATGGGCGTTTCGCCACTACCTGCGCATAGCCCCCGCCGACCGCGTGGGCCCTGCTCGGATCCGGCGGGCCGGACCCGAGCGGGAAGCGGCCTAGGTGTAGTTCCTAAGCACGTTGTTCATCCGGCCCTCCTTGGAGGCTGGGGGTGTCTAACGCCACCCAGATCCAAGGAGTCACCGGATGAAGCTGCACGCTAATGCCCCGCTCGGCCCGAAGGGCAGGGCGATCATG
>JBBRYL010000012.1:0-54055 GCA_038237685.1 Solirubrobacterales bacterium
CGATAGCGACGGGGCCTGGCCGCTACTAGGGGTAGCTGTAGCCCAGCCGCTTGATGCTCGCCACGCTCGAGACCGTGACGTCAAAGAGCGGTGGTGGCTGTTGGACGTCGCGGGAGTTGGGGGGTCGCGCCCTCGCCTTGTTGCCAGTCGCCGAATGGGCCCGGCTGTCGCGGCCTGACTTTGATCCCCGTGCCGCATCATTTCCACCGATGGCCACCGCGCCGACGACCGCCGCCCCACCGCCCCGTCGTCCCCGCCTGCCCTACCAGACGCCCCGTGACACCTGGGATCGCGACAGCTGCCTGGCCGCGCTCGAGGACTGGGCGCGACGTTACGGGCGCCCGCCGCGTGTGTAGGAGTGGAGCCCCAGCCACGGTCGCACCGCTGGTCTGCTGGCGGGTGACCGGCTGTGCGTGTGGGAGCGCGATCATCCGCGCTGCCCGGCGACCGGCACCGTCACACGCCACTGCGGACCGTGGGTTGGGGCGCTGCACGCCGCCGGGGTGGGCGCGGCTGGCCGCCGAAGGTCTCGGCCGCGCAGCGATCGCCGAGCTGCTCGAGGTGCATCCCGACACCGTGTCGGCTTACTTGCACGCCACGCCGTGCCGCGACTGCGCCGGTCCGGTGGTGACGGCTCGCGCCGACCGCTGCGGTGCGTGTGCGCGGCGGCGACGCTGGAGTGAGTGGACGCGCGCGAGCTTTGCCGAGCGGCTGGTCGAGTGGGTGGCCAAGGAGGGCGGTCCGTCGGCCTGGGCGGGGCGATCATCGCGGCATCGCAGGGAGTCATCCTGCTCGCGCTCGCCGGGCTGGTCGACGTCCCCTACGACCCGGTGCTGATCCTCGGCGCGCTCGGCCTGCTCCTGCTGCTGGGCTTCACCGTGACCTCCCCTTGAGGGGTGAGCGACGGGGCTCGAACCCGCGACCGCCGGAACCACAATTAGCCCGGACGGCATCTGTTTAGGTCGATCTAGCTCTAGCTGGCGCAGTTGCGTCGAGTCGCGTCGAGTCATATCTGCCTAGTTGGGGACACGGTTCGGGACACGGAATAGACGCCCGAACTTCGACCGAACGACGTGAAGAGGTCCACTTCGCTCGGGACGCACCGTAGCCGCAGTGCTTTGAGTGCGACGAGTACACGGTCCGGTGGTGCTCGAGGCCGGCTCTCCTAAGTGGAAGAGGGCCGCCCGTGGACCTCAGCTGGAAGCTCGAGCGCGGCGAGTAGAGGGAAGCGTCGTCCGGACTCGAGCCGGAGGCCCCTTACGAGTCTGGTGGTTTCGCGGATACGAACCGGTGCCCTGTAGAACAAAAGCTGCCCGAGATCAGAAGAGGCATCTTTGTGACGGCCCCCTCAGCGCGTCAACTCCGAGAGACCAAGTATTGACTTCAGGCACGGGTACGGCTATTAATGGCTCCCTCGCTGCCGTAGGCGGCCATCGTCGCACCGAAGTCTTCAACCGATTGAGTTGACCGAACTGGGATTGGCCCGGTTCCTATCTGCGGAAACCCGCGGAGGTTGAAGATGGCGACCAACGCCGAGATCCAAACCCTGACGAACCAGCTGCAGGGGAAGTCGCTCGACGCCCTGTCAGTGCCCCCGTCTCGGTGGCCAAAGTGGGCACGGCAGACGTGGGACTCCATGGATGTCGACCGTCGCCCGACCGCGGCCGACGCCGAACTCGTGGTGCTCACCGCCCATCAGCTCTTGCTGTTGGAGTCCGAAAGCGGACTGCGGTTCGCTCACGAGCAGACTGAGCGGCTGCGTCGTTCCGGCAACCGCGTCGAGCCGGCGACGTTGCGGCGCCGGGCTCAGAAGGCGCTGATAGCCGGGGCCGGCGAGTACGCCCGCCGCGGAGTTCGCGATGCCTTCGATCGCGAACTCGTATTTAAGGCGGTCGCCCGAGTCGCCACGAAGAAGTCGCACGGCAAGACCCTCATCGAGCAGGCCGCGATGGTAGTCCGCTCGTCTGACTCCTACAAGGGTCACGTCTTCGAGCTCATGGATCAGCGCGCATTCAACGCGCTGAAGGGCGCCTCGGGCAAGGTCATCGAACTATGCCCCGAACACAACCGTAAGGCCATCGACGGTGTCTACAAGGTGGGCGGTCGAACGGTTGGCGAACTCCAGGCCAAGGCAAGCCGAAACCCGAACTACCTCGCACGGGCCGCAAAAGGCAGCGTGCCGAAGACCCGCGAGCTCGTCGTCACGCGAGACGGCAAGCGAGTCGCTGAGCGCGCGGTGAAGGGCAAGATGCCGGTTCGGGCTTCTGCGGTATCAGACAAAGACCTGTCTCGGGCTCTGAAGAAGGCCAAGACGACCAAGAAGGCAAGTCAGGTCGGGACCGCCGGCGCCCTGCGCGCGACCGCGCAGGCAGCGGGCGGAGCCGCCGCACTTGGGGCCGCGATCAGCGTGGCTGGGGACGCGCGGAAGCTCAAGCAGGGCGACATCACCAAGGGCCGCGCAGCAAAGCGAGCAGGTATCGCCGCGGCGGAGGGTGCCACGTGCACCGCTCTCTCCGCGGCGGCGGGGGCAGCGGCTGCACCGGCGATCGCCAGTGGCGTCACAGCCCTTGTCGGATCGACCGTCGCGGGCACTACCGCCGCGGCGGCGGGCCTAGCGGTCCTCGGCCCGATCGGGATCACCATCGGCGGTGGCATCCTCGTCGGGTCCGGCTTCAAGAAGCTCCGCCGCGCCCTGGACGAGGAATAGAAAGCAGGTTGCGCTGGCGACGTTGAACGCGTCGCCAGATCAGCTCGCCTGAGCCGAGTTAACCGAGAGCAGACAGCCCAGAGCCGCGTCATCCAAAGTCAGGACGTCGTCGGCAAGCTGCCTCAACTCCGGTGCAACCCCCGCCTGATGGGGGACAGCCAAAATGATTCGTCGGCCTTCGTCCTGAGCAGCACGAACCGGCTCTGCCAGATCGCGATCTCCAGCTATGAGGATCCCGATGTCATAGGCGCGGCGTTGGGCGAGCCGCACCATGTCCAGAGTAATCAGTGTGTCAACGCCCTTCTGAGACATCTCCGGCCTGAACGGGAAGTGCTTCTCGAACTCCTCGATGTCGACATCAAATCGCTCGAGTGTCTTCTTCAACGGGTAATGCCACGGAGGGGGGCGCTCACGAAGGTGACCCAACCGTAGACTGATGCCGGGCGTGCTGCCAATGGCGTCGAAGTAGCGCCGCTGGCCCGGATAGCGAGGGTCGGCTGGGTCAAACGCAGCGTCGTACCAATATGCGCGCAAAAAGGTGGGCTTGGCGGGCAGCTGCTCGCCAATGCTTCGCAGCCATTCGATACATCCTCGCGCATTGGGCTTGATCGCACGCTTCTTGACGCTCAGCGCGGTGGCGCCAGCAGCGTCGAGAAACCCGTAGTCGATAAAGGCCGCGAATTGCGCCATGGAAGGAAAAAAAGGGCCCCAACGGGGCCCAATGATCAAACCCCTCTACGAGGGGCATCAGTAGAAGCGTTCAGGATAGCAGTTCGTCGACCTCACCGCGACGGATTCGGAGCGTTTCGAACACGCCGACCCATGCCTACCGCGACTAGGCCCCCGGCATCAGCTTGAGCGGGTGTGCGATCCTCAGCCTGCCTCGTTAGAGCCGCTGGCGCGATATGCGCCTAATGCCAACCCGTAGTGCCAGGGGTTCCGGGGGTAAGGCGGCTACAAGCCGCGTTGCGAGCACCTCACAGCCTGAGAGGAAATCGTCAAAGAGCGCTTGAATCGACACGGGCAACATCGTCGCCTCGGGAAAATTGGCGATTCGCTTACGGACCACAATCGGCTCGAGGTGGCTGAGGCTGTAGGACTCGGCACCGATCCGAACGAAGTCCCGCCGGGCTTGCATTAGCGCCCACGTCAACGCCGGCGTTGTACAACTCTCATCGACCTTCACAACAATCTTGGGCTCGCGGAGATGCACGGTGCCGACGCGATACATGTCGTACAGGTGCCTCGCGTAGGTCCTATACGCCTGGCGTTCCGCCGCGTCCGCGATCACCTCCTCGAGGAAGCGGATCGTTTTCTGGCCGGTTGCAATCTTGCGCCTGTCGATCCCATCCCAGCCGACATACAGTGCCGCCACGTAATCGATGTCGCACATCACTGCCCTGACCGCTCCGAAAAACGCGGGCGCTCGCCAATCCACAAGTCGACCAGTTTCGTATCGCGCCATTTCGCAGACCTCGCGGCGAAGATGCTCCGCGGCTTCTTGGTGCGACATGCGTGCGCTCAGCTTCGCCACAGGCGCATGATCGCTGACCGGGTTCCCCCGTGTGGTTCTGCGCGAAAAATCCTCAATCTGGTCGCGAGACTGCGGAGCCGACCGTGGCTTGCTGTCGGCACCGGCGGTGTGGTGGCGCTTCGGGGGCCACTGAGAGGCAACAAGTTGACGTCGGCACGGGCGTAGCGGGAGCGTTCGTCAGTACCACTCCAACGGCAGTCGTGCCGGTTCTCGACGCGAGTCACGATGGTGCGGGCTTCGGCAGTGAGCGTGACGCGGTGGTCGGCCAGGCCATCGTCGGCGAGCCCCACCGTGCCCATCAGAAATACGTTCAAGGCCCCTGCGGTCGCAGCCGCGTTAAGCGTTGTTACCGACGGGTCGATCACATCGACCGTGCCGAGATAGTTCTGGTTGTCGCGCTCCTCGGGCGAGGCAGCCTCGTGCTGAAGCTGCATGGGATCGATCAGGCCGGCGCACTGTAGGCAACCGCGCCGCGGCAAGACCGGGCGAACCGCCGTGTAGATCTGCTCGATTGTGCCGTCGGCGCGGGTCTCCACCTTCGCGCCGACCTGAGTGACCGGGATGAGGAACGTCTGGGCAATCGCGTTGGCAACCAGACGCGCAGTGGCGGTATCGGTCGCCAGGAAGAGATGGTCGCAAGCGAGCAGCCGTTCCGCCACCGGCCGAGCAGCGATGTCTCCGTCGATCCCGTCGAAGACGACCGACGGGTCGATCGTTCGCACGAGCCGTGCGGCGACGTCAACTTTCTTTCGCTCACGAAGGGCGTCATCACTGGTGGCCCCCATGATGCGCGACAGGTTGTGGGTCTTGACGACGTCGTAGTCGACCGCGGTCAGGTGGCCGACGCCCAGGTGGGCCAGCTGCTCGATCAGAATTGACCCTCCGCCTCCCGCGCCGATGACAGCAACGTGAAGCGCTCGCAGACGTGCCTGGCCCGCGTCGCCAAACAGGCGGACCTGGCGGTCGAAACGCAAATCTTCGCTCGGCATGACACCAGAGGAGACTGGCGTGGCGCGCAGGAACGTCGTGTTCGCACCGACAACGCGGACCCGGTCGAGCGGCGCACGGTGGCCCGACCGACGCCAGACGTCTCCTGCGGCGGAAGTCTGACCAAAGGCAACACCGCCGACTGCGTCGGCGTCGGTGATGTCGAGAAGGTGTCCGAAGATCCGCTCATGCGCGGCGAGGTCATCGCGTGAGAGCCTGGTGCGGTCTGTGGAGCTCGGGTGACTGTGGGCGCTGATCAGCGCCAAGCCTTGATCGGCAGCCCGATTGCCCAAGCGCGCGAGCGCAGGCGCTGAGAGCTGACGGTAGCCGTGCTCTCCCGGTGGGAACTCCCCAGTCGCCAGCGGGTGCACCTCACGGACAACAAGCGTGATGCCACCGTCGGGCGTCGCGTGCTGGCCGGCAAGAAGAATTGCACCGTGCTCATCGAGGTCACGTTGGAACAGGTGGTCCCGCAGAAGCTCGTAGTCAGCCTCGCCGATCCGTAGCTCGTTCATGTCGCTCGCAGCCACGCCATCGCCTGAAGCGCGTAGCCGACGGCGTTGTCAGTGGAAGGATCCCAGGCGTTGTGACGCAGTGACACCTGAATGACGGACATTTCGCGCCATGTCACAGGCTGCAGTGCCTGGACGAGGCCGCCCGTGGGCGTGGCGGCGGTCAGATAAGACGGGTAGATTGGCGCGTCGGGGTAGTGGAAGGGCAGGAGGAACCACAGTTCCCCGCACTGCGGCGTCCACCTCGAGCTGAGCGGGACATCACGGATCCGAATGATTGCCCCGCTCTCGTCGCGGCTGTCCGACGCAACGCGCCCGGGAAAGGCCTCCTCGAGCTCTTCAGTGGCGCGTGCGATCTCGTCGAGCGACACGCTTGGACTCACGACACGTCCTGCCCGGAGATTGCCGTGAAGCGCTCGTCGGCGTGGATGTGAATGACCTTGTCGTTGGGAACCTCGTCCCCATCGGGGTCAAACAACTTGAACGTCTCCGGAACCTTCGCCGCGACCTTGATTTGGAAGCCGGTGACATGATCGTCGGGCAGGGTCACTGCCTTTCGGTTGACGCGGATGGTGACGGGATGGTTCTTGCGACCGCGACTGGGGTCACCATCGTCGTGGTCGCGCTTGTCATTGCCTTTAGACACTGCATCTCCTCTCGTGCTTCAGTGAAGTTGCTGAAGTATAGCGTGCCCTGATCAGGAAAGCTGGCCCGAGAAGTGGCTTAGCAGGCGCCGGCGGTCTGGCTCTCGGGCGGCGCGGCGAAAAGCAGGCGGCGGCCGCGCTCGGCCGAAGGGTCATCGCTGCGACTCAGCGCGCCGGCAGCCTCGAGCTGCTTGAGACGCTGGTGAAGATTAGGGAGCTTGAGTTCGAGGCGCTCGGCGAGCTCGGGCGCGGTGAAGGTGCCCAGCTCTTCGGCCGCCGCCAGCGTCTCCTCAAGCTGGTGGGATCCGCCCACCGTTTCGAGGGTGCCGTCCTGACCGAGGGCAGTCAGCACGATGTCGCGGCGCTTCACCACCAACTCCAACGTGTCCAGGAGGTCCTCGTTCAGGTTGGCGAGCAGAACGTAGTCGTAGGCGTGGTCGCTGGCCAGCGAACGCATTGCGATCGCGATCTCGTCGAGCACGGGTGAAGAGGCAACGCGGATGTCGCTGAAGTCAACGATGAGGCCTGGACGAGTCGAATCGCTTTCGCGAAGCTCGCGGGCAATTTTGGTGCCGAGGCTTCGGGTGCCCAAGACCTTGCCGTGGCGGCGCAACGAATAGATCTGTGGCTTCAGTGACATAGATGAACCGTAACGGCGCACGATGAACGGTGCTTCAGTCCTGGGAAGCAACCATCAGTCAAGTGGCCACTCTCGCGACCACCGTTGTGCCCGGTACCCATACGGCTGACGACGCACGGTGGTTGAACTGGGTCCACCGCAGGCGCCCGGTACCCGCTATCACCTCAAGGCTGACGTCGATGTCGCGGATCGCACCGCGGCGTAGGAGCTCGGCCAGTGGCGTCACGCTGCCGACGGGGTCCGGCAACGCCGCCAAGCGTGCCGGAGTGTCCTCGCCCTCGCTGAAGCCTCGGCCTGTATCGGTGACGGCAACCTCGAGACGGCGTTCCCGTCCAGCCACTGTCACCGCAACCACCGGCGGGTCTTCGGCGGCCTCCGCGTGCTGCAGGGCGTTGCTGGCAAGCTCAACTACAGCCCAAGCGACGAGGTTGGATCGGACCTCAGAGATGCGGGCCTGATCGCAGGCCTCGAGCGCGTAGGCCCCGGCGACGACAGCGGACTCGTCGTCGGAAATGACGGTCGCGGGTACGAGCGCGAAGCGAGGTGAGTCAGCGAGCGTCGGAGCAGGCTCCCGCATCGCCGTCACCCCGTCGGGCAGCGGCGAGAGTAGCTCGAGGAAGCGTTCGGCCGAGCTGGCCTTAGTCGGCAGCGTGATCATCACTTTACCCCCGGGCTGCTCACGCGCATGTCGTGCAGTCCGCATGCGCGTGGCGGTCCCTGTCACAGCGTCGACCTGCTCCACTCCGCTCGCGACCACAACGAGTGAGGGGTGTCCCTCGCTGGGCCTGAGGAGCGATCCCATCGCGGCCGCACGCGTGAGGTCGCCTGCCACGCTCAACCACTCGACCTCCCCCGAATCTTGCTCCATCGCGATCCCCTCGCCGGCCGCCGGCGCGGGTCGCGAAAGCGGTTTTTCGAAATTGAAGCAAGCGCGCCGGACACCCCTGAGTCGCTGCCTGCGCTGACTCCGAGGGAGCGCAGGGACATCGCCGCTGCGCCGACTTGCCAACCTACGCCTTAGCATCCTGTCGCTGGGTGGTGCGCGATTGTTGCTTAACGCCAACCCGTAGCGCCAGGGCTTCGGCCGCATACATGCTTAGGGCCACCCCGAGCGGGCATGTCGCCGACGAGCGCTGAGGACCCCGTCCCGCCCGGGGCGACCCAGACCCTCACCGCCTACTCTCGTACGGAGTGCCGTCCGAGCGCAGTGAGCGCCCACCAATCGTCGAGGTCGAGTGACTTCCCCTCTGGGTTGCCGGACGGCTCTCGAGTCCGAGTGACCAGGCCACGGGCCTCGAGGTCGACGAGGATTTGCTCCGCCCTGCCTCGATCGCCTCCGAGCTCGGGCATCTCCTTGCAAAAGATCCACGTCGGTTCAGCCTCATGAGCCATGAACTCCAACAGTTCCTGCTCAAGGTCTGTGAACCGCATCTCAGTTGCTGGCTTCCTTCCCTTCGGGGGAACCCACTACCTCCTCCTCGATCCTTAGGCTGTCAGCTTCTCAAGCCCGAGCGCCGGCGCGAGCGCAAGCGCCGGGCTCGCGGCCTCAGTCGACGATCCGCGCTCGGGGGAGATTCTCCCGAACATCTGACATCGCGCGCTGCGCAGCGTCCCGCGACCGGTAGGGAATGCGCCCTTGCGCGATTGGGTTGCTGCGTCGATCGACCGCCTGCCACTCAAAGCGCGATGCGCCCACCTCGTAGAACTCGAATCTGGGGTTTCTGGCCATTGAGTCTCGCGCACCGACAAGAGCATCAGCCCGTGACTCGAACCGCTTTGTCGACGCGGCCACGACGCGGCCGTCAGGTTGGCGAAGGAGCCATCGGTAGCCACCAGCGTCTGGCTCGATGTCCAACTGCCATTGGGGGGTTGGAGATGACTCCTCCGCCGAGATCGCTGCCGAAATTTCCAACGGGTCGGTTTCAGCGACCTCGTCTAACAACTCCTGCTCGGCTCTGGTCGGGGGTGTCGTTCTCTTCTCTGGGGTTCCGGTGGACGCACGCAACGCACGAGCGCTCTCGCCACTCTGCGCGCCCGCAACTATCAGCGGTCTGCCCGGATCCTCATCAAACCCGGCCAGCAAAACACTGGCCTCGTCGCGAGGACCGGATCCTGGTGGCGCGACCGCTCGGGCGGGACGGAAGAGATCGCGCGCTAACACCCCCGCGTCCAATAGGCGATCGATCACTGCCCCCGGAAGGCCCTCTGCGAGCGGCCGAGCCCAGTCAGTACTCGACCAGTCAGCCAGCTGCTCTTGTGGTCGGGTCGCCGATGGCGGCTTGAGCGCGGCGAGCTGGATAGAAAGGGTGACCGCCCTGCGCTCGATCTCGGTCTGGAGCAGAGCCCCCTCCCGAACGAAGCGCCGAGCCTCGCGCTCTCTCTCGATCGCAAGGTCGGGCCGACCGCTCTCACGAGCGCCCAAAGCCCGTTCCTCGGCCCGGACTGATGCCTCCATCCGCGCATCCGCCATAAGCGCGGCCATCAGAAACGGCTTGGCGGCACGTTCCAGCGGCGTATCGCCGAGAGCTTCCGGCCGAAAGCTTCGGCGTCGTGGATGGGTGCTTGTCTCGAAGTCCAAGCGAGGCGGATCTTTGAGCCGGTGCTCGATCGTTAGGTGGCGGTATCTCGCCCGCCAGGCGATGAGTGAGAGGACCGTGACAGGGATGACCGAGGCCGCGCCAGCCAGGGCTGCCGCTGTGACTCCCAGCGCAGCACCCGCGCCACCGACAGCCGTTCCCGCGCCCGCCCAAGCTTTCGCGGCGGCCCCGTAGACCAGGTCTGCCTTCTGCCATTCAAACTGCTCATTGAGGAGCGGTTGACGAACCGCCTGGTCTGTGGAGCCCATCGCGCCGGGTTCGTTACCGAGCCGCGCGCGTCGCGCCCGCGCTCCCACCCGTGATGGCCGCGCGCCCCTGCTCCCGGGACGGCACGCAACGATTCAGCTTCGCCCCCACACGAATGGAGTCTGCGACAGCAGTCCAAATTGCGCAACTCGACGGCGCGATGTCCAGGACGCCGCGAGGGTCTCGTCTACGGGCGCTCGCGCCCAACACGGCGGGACTGTTCTACGCCAATCTGTAGTGCCGCACAGCTGCGCGCGCCAACAGCACAGCCGGTTCTCAGGCCACCCAGCGAGCGTCGGCCAGCTCATCGCGATAGGTGCCAGTTGCCAAGTAGGCGCGGAAGCGCCGACCCTCCGCGAGGGGGCGGACCTTGGCGATCGCCTGATTTGGCGTCTTGGCCTCGGTTGCGAAGACCTCGCGGTAGTCAGACCGCTCGGGTGAGATCGTCGGATCGGTCGCAAAGACTAGGTAGCCCCGTCGGCTGGCCCGCTCGGCGTTCGCCTCGGCGACGCGCTCTCGTTCCTGCTCCAGCTCGCTAGCCCACGCGAACAGGTCGATCTGGGTCTCTGGTGGGGTCGTCACGGTCTTTGCCATCTCGTCAACCGTCATGATGCCTATAGGCGCCGACGGCACGAGTTCGCCCCCATAAGGCTACTCCGGGGGTGCTGCGCCGCCGGCTCCTGCGGCGATGAAGCGTCGAAGCCCGTCTACGTCGTCGCCGGTGTAAGCGTCAAAGACCTTCTGAAGAACCTTCTCGTAGGCCCAGTCGCGTCCTGAGAGCTGCGCCGCGTCGCGGCACCAGCGGCGAGCCCGTTGATCCTTGAGCCGCACCTCGGGGTCCTCAAGACCCTTAGTCTCGATCACGAGGCAGGTGTCATCGGTCAGCCGGGCGACGAAGTCGGGGTAGTAGTACCGCAGCGCGCCGGTCGAGGAGATGTATTCGAGAGCGAACCGGCTATTGAGGGTCAGCTTCGCGAAAGCGGCCACGTCCGTCGCGCGATCGAGGAACTCGGCAAAGCGCCGCTCGAACTTATTGTCGACCGGAGTCAGGTTGAACACGGTTCGCTTGGCCTCAACCGTTTCGCGCGACCAGGGAAACGGCGGGGTGTCAGAGACGCGCGTCGCTTTCTCTTCGATGGTCGCTTCCCGCTGTTCGACGGCGAGGCCGCGGATGACTTCTCCGAAGGCGCCGATCACTATCTGTTGCGCGTCGTTCTCGGCGAGGCGACGGAGGACGACCTTGTCGTCAAGGTCGACGGGGCGCTCGAAGGTGCGCTCGCGCAGGTAGTCCCTGACCATTGGGGCGAGCGTTGCAAACGCTCCGGCGAGCCGGTCGACGCCGCCGGCCTCGGCTACTCGCCGCGTGTACCAGGTAATCACGCCGGAAGGATCTTCGGCGTAGGGCACCTCGAACTCGTACTCCTCGATCACGCCGCGGTCGATCAGGTGTCGGCCGCGGTACTTGATGTATTCGTCGGCGATCACATCGGGAACCTCGAGCGGGGAATCTGGGTCGGCGACCTCTGCGGGGTCGAGCCGGTCGAGCGCGGAGTCTGATCGGGCGATGGCGCGGGTCAGCTGCGGGATCGCGATGTCGTAGCGGCGCTTTCCTTCGTCCGGGAAGATCGTCAGTGCTCCCGGCTCGATCTTGTCGGCGTCCTTGCGCTCGACCACAAGGCCGCCGTCCAGCTCAGCTTTCCAGAGGTTGCGAAAGGCGTCGTGCTCGATGACGACTACTCGCTCGTCATGGCCCGAGCCGGGCGGGGACATGCGGCGCAGGCCGCGGCCAAGGGCCTGCTCGGGCAGGATCTTCGATGCGGCGGTGAGTGAGCGCAGGGTCACGATCACGCAGACGTTGCGCACGTCCCAGCCCTCTCGAAGCATCAGAACGCTGACGATGCAACGAACGCGGCTGTCCGGCCCGTCGACGTCACGCGCCGCTTGGCGAGCGATGTCGAGATCGGCCTTGGTGATCTCCCCCGACCGGTTGGTGTGGATCACGAGCAGTTGGTCGCCCGCGAACTCCGGCCGCTGGCGGAGATAGTCCCCCGCTACGTCGGCCTCCTGGGTGTTCTCACACATCACGAACAGCACGGGGCGTTTGCCCGCTGGCGAGAGCGCCTCGTCGAACTTGCGCCACCGGCCCACGGCCACGTCGAGCCACTGGCGGTTGCGGAGCACTGAGGAGTCGGCGGGCTCGAACTTGGCGCCAGCGACTTCTCCGATGACTGGCGTCTTGACGATTCCGTCGTTGACGGCCTCGGCAAGGGGGTAGTCCATTACGACGTGTCGGAAGAGCTGTCCTTTGTCGTCCTTCGGGGTCGCGGAGAAGTCGAGCTGCGACACCACACCCGAGCCGGAGTCCCCGCCCGAGTGTTTGCTGAGCGCGGCGTGCAGGCGCTCGATCGACTGGTTCCATTTGAGCTTCTCGTCCCATACGTGATGGGCTTCGTCGTTGACGACCATCACGCGGCCGCGAGACGCGATGCGGTCGAACAATTGGGCGGCGCCCGAGGCGTCTGTGTCGCGCTGAACCCGGGGACCGACCATTGCCTCGACCGGGTTGGGGACACCCTTCTTCGCAGATGACCGCGCTGGTGGCTCGTACAGCCGTTGCACGTTGGTCAGGTAGAGCACGCCGCGAGTCGTGACGGGCGCCGGGTCGTTTTGCAGCAGGACCGTCAGCTCAAAGTCCTCAGCCCATTCCGGCGGGATCAGCGGATCGCGGCGAAACGTGGCCGAATCGGCGAAGTCTGATTTCAGTCGCTCGAAGACGATCACGTTTGGGGCGATCACCAGGAACGAGGTCGCCATGGGCGATCCCGGCTCGTAGAGGGCGTGGAAGTAGGACCAGGTGATGCAGAGGCTCATGGCCATTGTCTTGCCTGAGCCTGTGGCCATCTTGAAAGCCAGGCGCTGGCGCTTCGCCACGGCCGGATCGATGAGCATTCCGTGCTCGGCGAACGCGAGCAGATCGGGCAGGCCGCGGACCTTCTCGATCTCGGCGAGGAAGATGAAAGTCTCGACCGCTTCTCGCTGGCAGAAGTAGAAGCGGAAGGGAAAGCCGCTGCCGGTGCGGTGCTCGTCTTGGAACCAATAGCCGAGCAGCCGCTTGGTGGTCGGGCTTGCGCCGGGGTATCCCTGGGCCCGCCAGGCGTCGACGGCGGCCCTGACTCCGTTTACGACATGTGTGCCCTCGCTCGGCTTGCGCCGTTCCCTCAGGGCGTAGGGATCGCCGGGGGTCGGGGACTCGGTCGCGTCGGTGCTCACTTGATGCGGACTTCGGCGAGCTTGGTCGTGTCGTTGCCGAAGATGTCGATGATCTTCACCACGATCGTGTATCGGCCAGCCGCCGGATACTCGTGCCAGTCACTTTGGGTGGCGAGCTTGGGCTCGTCACGAGTGCGGTATGACTGCCACTGGTTGTGGAAGGTCTCGTCGCGGTGATCGAAGTCGACAGACCAGTAGTCGATCAGGTCCGACCAGCGCGTGATCTCTTCGCGCACCTTGGCGGGGATCAGATCTTCACTCGGGATGATGAAGTCCTTCAGGACGACGCACGCTTCGCTGCCTTGGCGGCGCACATCGAGATCGACGTGACCGAGCTCGAAGAAACGCACGGCGTCGGCAGCGGTCAGCTCTCGTTCCATGACCTCCCGAGGAATCTGGCGCAGCTGTAGGTCGAGCCCGCGTCGACGCGCGTTCTCCGGCACGGTGTCATGCAGGCCCATCTCCCACTCCCAACCGAGTACATCGCAGGCTTCGATGCCGTTATCGGCCATCTCGTCCATGACCTCCTCGGCCTCATCGATTGTGACGGGCGCATCCGTCGCGCCGATATGCACCATCCGGCCGCCCTTCCGACCGTGGAGTTGCAGGAAGCCCTCAATCGGCTCGGCACGGTAAAAGGCAAGGATGGTTTCTAGGTAGGCGCGTAGCGCGCCGTTGCCAGACGAATGCTGCCAGCGCTGACGTTCGTAGGCGCCGAGATTCTTGATGTCAAACGGGCGACAATCCGGAATATTCAGGAGCCGCTTGCGCGTCGTGTGGATCGCGAAACGGCCGAGGTCGCACCCGATCCACCTACGGCCAAGCGTCTCAGCGACGGCCATAGTCGTACCGGATCCGCAGAAGAAGTCAGCAACAAGGTCGCCCTCGTTGCTCGACGCCTTGATGATGCGCTCAAGTAGGGCCTTCGGTTTTTGGGTGTCGTAGCCCGTGTCCTCCTTGGCCTGCGAATTGATCGGCGCAATGTCCGTCCAGACGTTGTCCGGCTGCACGCCCTTGCCCTCGTGCAGATAGTGCTTGATCCGCGGATGTGCTCCGGGCGTCTCGGGCATCCGCACTCGCCCTTGCGCGGCAAGCGTCTCAAGGCGCTCTGCGGAGTAGGTGCCAATATCGATCCAGTAGAACGATCCGTGCTCGTCCTTCTGGTTGAACCGCTTCTTGTACTCCTCTGTGTACGGAAGGTAGATCGTGTTAAACGTGTAGTCGGGCGACTTCGTGGCCACGAGCAGAACATCGTCGACGGAGAGCCATTTCTTCGACGCGGCCTTCCTGATGCTCGAACGTTTCCAGATGATCTGGCACATGAACCTGTCCGCCCCGAAGACTTCGTCAAGCAGGAGCTTCATGGCGTGACTGACCCGCCAATCGCAGTGGAGGTAGATGGTCCCGTCCGCGGCGAGCAGCTCACGCAATAGGAGCAGCCGCTCATACATCATGGAAAAGTACGAGGCATAGCCCGCTCCCCACGTGTCTCGATAGGCGTGCTCCTCGAGGATCGAAGGCTGCTTGACGAGGTTTGCGTCCCCGATTTCAAGCCGTATCGAGAAGTCTGCTCCCGTCGCGAACGGCGGATCGATATAGATTAGATTGATCTTGCCGGCGTGGTCCTTGAGCAAGCTGCTCATCACCAGCTTGTTGTCACCCCAGACCAGCTGGTTGTGCGGGGTCTCGCGATCTGATCCGTCAGCAAAGAGAGCGCCGACATCGCGCTCCCGGGTTGCCCGTGACTCGTTGATTCTCTCGACGGTTTGGAATGGCAGGGTTAGCCGCTCGACCTGCGTTGGCTTGCCCTCCCATTCGAGCCGAACGTTCACTTGGCTCCCGGCCCGAAGTCAGCAAACATCGCTCGGAGCCTAGATGGAGAGTCGGCCATCTCGGGTTGTCCGGTTTGTCGCGGAGGCCGGCGGCAGTTCATCGAAGCTGTTGAGCGGGCGGTCTTGTGCTGCCGCCGACCCGTCGGGTCATCACCCAGCTTTCGAGATCGCTGCGCAGGAACCGGATGTGGCGGCCGATCTTTACGTGTGGGAGGCGTCCGGCCCGAACTGCTTCGTAGATCCAGCTGGGTCGTACCGACAGCAGCTCGGCTGCGTCTGTCGCGTCGAGTAGTGGCTCGGATAGGGCTTCGCGCGCTTGGTCGTTCGGACCCCCGAACGCGGTGGTTGTAAGCCCGTCACGACTCATAGCCGGAGCGGGTTGTCGTTCACGGCCGGCGAGGGCTGGGGAGACTGCGCCGGGGCGGGTGTCGAAGCGTCGCGTCCCTTCGCCCTGGTGGTGGGGGCCACCTGGATCTTTTGCGCCCTGCCGGAACCGATCACGAAGCAGGCCCCCGGCTGCAGAGCCCGGACCTCGTTGGGTGAGACCTTGTACTGGTGCTGGGGGCGCGCGGAACCGACGTCGAGCGAGCGGCCGGCGTCGTGCTGGATGCTCGACTCGATCTCGATTGTGGTGCCTGCGACACGGACGAGTTGCTCGGGTTCGGGTACCGCGTGGAGGATGATCGTGTGCGAGGCATTGAGAATCCGTGCCGCCGCCTCGTCCCCGCCCATGCCCTCATAGGCCTGCGGCGCTAGGACGAGCGAGGCGCCATAGGAGCGCACGATCTCCACGAGGCGGGCGACGCGCTCGCCGCTGGCAATGGCTGAGAACTCGTCGACGATCAGGAGGACGTAGTGGCCGTTGCGCTTGCGGGCGGCGACGTACTGTTTGAAGTCCTCAAGCAGGAAACGCGCGAGCTTGCTGGTCTCCTCTCCGTAGATCAGCTCGTTGAGGAGCAGGTAGCCGCAGTTGGTGTCCTCGAAGGCAAAGGTCCCGTCGAGTTGTCCATCGACGGCGTCGAAGAATGCCTGGTGGCGGTGCCTGCACGCGGCGACGTGTTCATCCTTAAAGCCGATCAGCTGCTTGGCCCTCGCGGACCCCGCCCAGAGTCCGGCGAGTGTGGTGCGGTCCAGCCGGTCGAGTAGCTCTTGCGAAGACCTCGGTGGCCCCTTCGGCGGCGTACAGGCGAGTCGGACGAGGTTGACCGAGAGGTCTCGGTAGTAGGTGCCGCCGCCTTCGTCGGCCCAGTCGATCAGCTCGATGAGGCGGTTGGCGATCTCGCGCCCTGATCCGCGCCAGCCGTCGTAGTGAGCGGCAGGGAAAAGTCGGGGGTCTCGTCCGGCTCCTCGCATCAGCTGGTCGAATCGGCGCATTGTGTCCTCGTCGCCCTTCGCGTCGAGTACGAATACCGACCAGTCCGAGGAGGCGGCGGCTCCCTCGGCGAGTCGCAGCAGCGTCTCGGTCTTGCCTGATCCCGGTGAGCCGACCACCAGCGTCGTCTTCTTCAGTCGGTCGAGCGGCATCGACGCCCGGCCGCGGGTGGTGTCGAGGAGGTGTTCGCCGCTGAGGTGGCGGCCAAGCTCGAATGTCGCACCGTTCCGGTCCGGCTGGTCCGCGCCGACGGCGCGGCGCGCACGTCGCTCTCGCCGCTGTAGGCGGCGCGCCTGGGAACGCTCCCGCGTGCGCATCTCCTCCTCTACCTGCTTCGGCCGAACAGCCTCGAAGATCAGCGCGAGCGGAGGGGCAATTCCGATCGCCAACAGCCACCAGGTACGCATGTGGGGCCACGCGGCCTTGAACATCGCCTCGGGATTCAGCGGCTTCTTGGTGGCCTGGATCGCGTCGAGAGCGGCGCTCATCTCCCGCACGATCGAGGGGTACAGAAGCGCGGTGACCGCTGCTCCGATGATCGCGCTGGCGAGCAGCCAGCCGCGTCGTGTCCGCAGCGCCCGACCGAGCGCGAAGGCCGCCATGCACGCCGGCAAGCTGACGATCACCGCGGTGACCGTAGCGATCACGATGGCGCCTGCGAGGTTCGGGTCGTGGTCCTCTCGCGGGTTCATCGCTCGCCTCCGGGGAGCGGCAGCACCTGCACACGTCCGGCGCCGCGGTCTGCCGCTAGGTCGCTGATCAGCCGGAAGGTCGCGGGCGTCGCGAAGTACGTCACAGCGGGATAGCTGGCGACCAGCTCGCCGATGATCCGCTCGGCCCGGCGTCGCTCCTTGAGCGTTAGCTCGACCTCGATCGCCGACTCGCGGCCGTCCAGGCGAACGAGCCCGTCCGGTCGATGGGCACCGCGCCGAAGCATGTCGCGCCCAAGGTCGCGCTCGCTGATCCAGTTGGCGTGTTCGTGGCGCTCCTCGACGTGCAGCCGCACATTGGTCACAGCCTCGACGTGCCCGAGGGCGCCCGCCGTCGGACGCCACACGGAGTAGTCAAGACCGGCAACGCCCAGCCCCCGCCTAGTGAGCCACACGAAGACTGGACGGCCGACAAGCAGCGCCCGGGCCTCGACCCACCCGGCGCCCTGCCAGCGTTCGCGCAGCCACCGCGCGGCGTGGTGAGAGCGACCCATCAGCCGCGCGAGCTGAGGAAGCGTGACGGCATACTGCTCGCCCACGACACGCAGTAGTTCCAAGTCTCGCTCAGTGACCCGGACCGTTCCCGCGTCGGACCTCCTGGATCTCTTTGGGGATGCCGCTTTATGCATCTCGCCCTCCTCAGTCGATGTCGCCCTCTCTCCTTTAGATGCACTCGCTCGGATTTGGCCCTCCCCAATCCCGACTTCTGGCGCGCTAACACTCGGCTGCGGTTCCCCTCCTCGTCCTCACCCCTCAACTTCCATCCGTTCCATTCACCCCGTCCCGCACACCACCGAACCCTCTACCGCCCACCCATCTCTCCCTCGTTCTCTGACCACCAGCACGTAACGCAGTGGAGGGCGGGTGGTCAGAGACGCCGAAGCGCAGCGCAGGCGAGAGGGAGAGCCGCCCGGAGGGCGGTCCACGCGCGGGATTGGTGGTGTGCGGGACGGGCGCGGGAGAACCGCGAGCGACCTGTCGGCGCGTGGAGGCCGCTTGCGAGGGGGCTCTACAGGCCTGTAGAGCTTCGGTGCTGCGGCGGGATCAGCCGAGTGGGGCTCGGGGCGATGCTAGGCCGGGACCGACGCCGATTCAAAGGCGAACGCCTCCGACAGCCTTTTCGCGGCGCCGCTGCGCGGCTTGTAGGCGAGGTACTTCTGTGTCGTCTGCAGGTCGGCGTGGCCCATCCATTCCATGACTTCACGTGGGTCCGCCACGCGGATGGCGTGGGTGCCGAACGTGTGTCTCAGATCGTGGAAGCGGAGCCGACGCAGCTCTGCGCGATCGAGCGCCTCGCGGTAGCGCAGGCTAAGCCGCTTGTGTCCGAGATGGCCTCCCACGTCGCTGCAGAACACGAGGTCCTCCGGGGTCGTGAACCGTGGTCGCTGTCCGACCTTCGCCAGCGTCTCGGCTACCTCGGCCATCATCGGCACGGCCCGGTCGCGACCGCTCTTCGGGGTGCCCTCCTGGCCCGACGTCCAGTTTCGCCGCACCCGCACCAGGTCGGCCTCGAAGTCGACGGCCCCCCACCGCAGCGCGAGCAGCTCGCCCAGACGAAGCCCGGTAAACGCCGCGGTCAAGTACAGGGCGCCGTCGCGCTCGCTCGCCGCGGCTCTCACGAGCGCCATGATCTCCTCACGAGAGAACACGTCGATCCCAGCGGTGCGCTTCAGCCGGGGACGCTCGACGCCCGCCACTGGATTGGGCGGAAGCGTGTACATCCTGCCGGCGCGCTTGAAGATGCCGTGAAGCGCCACTAGGTACTTCTGGACCGTCCGGTTCGTCACATCACGATCGCGGACAAAGTCTGCCCGCCACCGCTCAATCGCGGCGGTGGTGATGTCCTCGATCGGAACCTCGCCGAAGGTCTCCTCGAGCACGCGCCCCACCAGCCGGTAATCGGTGACCGTGCTCGGCTTGCACGCCCGCTCGTGCTCCACGTACCGCAGCCACTCCTCGACCGCCGTGGAGAACGTCACGCCGGTGCGTCCCATTCCTGCCAGCTCTCCGCGGCGCGCCTCAGCGAGCTTCTCGTCCAGCCACGCCTGCGCGGTGTGCTTGGTGAAGTAGCCGGTCTCCGGGCGGCCGCGACGGGTCCAGGCCGGTCCGATCTTCTTCTGGACCTGACGGCCATCGGATAGCCGGTACTTGGCGTACCAGACCGGGCCGAGCCGGCGCTCTGTCCGAAATACGTGGCCGCTGATCGGTCGATTCACCCGGCGAAGCCTACAGCCATCTCGGGACACATTCGGGACACGCCGCCCTTCAGTGGCGACCCCAGAAACAAAGAAACCCCGCATTTGCGGGGCTTCTTGAGGGGTGAGCGACGGGGCTCGAACCCGCGACCGCCGGAACCACAATCCGGAGCTCTACCAACTGAGCTACGCCCACCAAGCCCGGCGGAGTCTACGCGGCCCGAACTAGGCGCGGCTGGCGGCGTCGAGCCCGCCGACCCAGCTGCCGTGCAGCACGGGTGCGCCAGTGTCGCCGAACACCGCCGAGAGGCGACGCTCGGCCCACGTGCCGTCGGAGCGCCGTCCCCGCTGGACCATCAGGGCGACCGTCTGGGAGCCCACCACGGCGATGTCCTCGACATCGATCCGTTGGATCGTGAGGTCATCGGTAAATGCGGCCGCGGACGCGCCGAACAGGGCCACCGCGCCGGCTGTCTCCAGTACACGGAGCTGTTCGCGGGTGGCGGCGATCACCGCGGAGCGCTGAGGGGCGACCGAGACGGTTGCGACTGCCATGTGTCCGATGCTATCGGAACTTCCCGAAACCCGCATGAAGTTCAGGTATTTAGCGGCACAACGAGCGGCTCGTTGCGGCCGGCGACTGCCTCGACCGCCTCCTCCCCTGAGTCCTCGGTCTCGTCCCCGGCGCAGATGACGTTGAAGCGCCCGGTGCCGAGCTCGGGGTCCTCGCGGATCGGCAGCCCCCTGATCGTCTCCCACCCGAGGCGCTCGAGCTCGTAGGGGTTCATCGCCACGGCGACGGCGGGGTAGTCGCAGTTGGCGTCGTGCTGCTCGATCGCCTTGACGATCGCCTCCAGGTTCTTGGCCTCCGAGCTCATGCGCCCAGCTTGGTTCCCAACATCCCCGTGAAGTACTCCACCGTCCGCGGCAGGCCCTCGCGCAGGTCGACCTGCGGCTCCCAGCCGAGCAGGTCGCGCGCACGCGTGATGTCGGGCTGGCGGACCTGCGGATCGTCGACGGGCAGGGCCTCGAACACGATCTCCGACTTCGAGCCGGTGGCCTCGACCACCTGCTCGGCCATCTCGAGCAGCGTCATCTCGCTCGGGTTGCCGATGTTCACGGGATCGTGTTCGCCTGACTCGGCAAGCAGCACGAGCCCGCGGATCAGGTCGTCGACGTAACAGAAGCTGCGCGTCTGGCTGCCGTCGCCGAACACGGTCACCGGCTTGCCGGTGAGCGCCTGGCTCATGAAGGCGGGAATGGCGCGGCCGTCGTTGGGCCGCATGCGCGGTCCGTAGGTGTTGTGGGCCATCACACCGGTGCCCGCCCAGAAGTTCTCGGCATCCGGGACGGAGAAGTCATAGACCAGCGCCGTCGGCTCGATCTCCCCGATGGCCGTGATCGAGGCCCAGACAAGATCACCGGTCACGCGAGCGTTCAGGGTCTGCTGCGTGCCCCCGTCCCACTCGAGCGGGCTCCAAGGGGACACCTGACATAGGGTGAGTCGCCAGAACGGGTAGACGCGGTCGCCGGTCTTCTGGCGCAAGCGCGACTCGTACCGGCCGACCGAGGGCACGAGGCCGAAGCGGGCGAAGGCAACTATCAGATCGTCCTTCAGCTCCTCAGAGACGGTCGAGAACTCATGGCGCACGCCCGCTTCGAGGTTCTTGCCGGAGTGCACGCCGTCGCCCTCGCGATAGCCCTCCACGAACCACTTGAGACGAGCGAGCGGCAGCCCGAGAATCCATCCTGGTATGCGCTTGCGGTTCTGGCCGAACCCGAGGTGGTCCATCAAGAGGCACAACAGCTTGGAGTGCACGAAGATCGACGCCGGACGGGCCGCGCTCGCCTTTCCCCAGACACAGTGCAGGCCGAGTTGGTCCTCGATGACGGTCGCCGCGCGGGCGAGCAGCGCATCTTGGCCGGAGATCGTAAAGACGGAATTGCCCGGCCGCTCATGGATGCACCCCTCGGCGACCCAGAGGCCAAGCAGCCACACGAGGTCGTCGCTCATCGCGATCGTGCGTGGGAGCGGAACCGATCGGCCGGCCACGCGCCGGCGGACCGCGGTCTCGGGGGGCAGCGCGCATCCGAGTCTGCGCGCCACCGGCAGAGGCAGCCGATCGGTCTCACGCATGCGGATGATCTTGGTCCAGGCACCATTGCGCCAGTTGGGCCCGGCGTTTCGTCGCTCGCTCGCGAGGAGCCCGAATAGGTCCTGGCGCTGCTCCCAGGCGAGAGCGCCGAGTCCGGGCGCCTCGACGGTCAGGTCCCAGGGATCGAGCTCGGCGCACTGCCATACGTCGAGCATGTCGATCTCGGTTCTGTCGCGCTCGGGAACCTCTATCCGGCGGGCCACGGCAACTCGCTGCCCGACCTCGAGATCGGTCACCGGCCGGGGCTCCGGCCCAACCTCTGACTCGACGAAGATCGAGTGGTCGCCCGTCACCCGGATGGAACGGCCGTAGCGCGTCCTGACCTCGAAGCAGCGCTGCTCGGTGGGATGAGCGATGAATGCGGACGCCTCGTGGGCCTCGATTCGCGAGCCATCCCCGAACGCGGGGACCGACACTCCATCGAGGGGGAACTCCGTGGCTTGCATAGGTAGCCCGGCACCACCCGCGCCGGCGTAGGCCACCGACCGTGACCGAAGCCCGAGCCGCATCGCCGCCTTTTCCGCGGTCTCCCGCCTGAGCTCGCGCCCGTCGTCGTAGAGCACCTGCTCGTCGGCCAGCACGGAATTGAAGATCCGAACGATCGACGTGTCCACTCCCTGCTGGCGGCGGTAGGCCATCGTCAGGGCCTCGGCGTAGCGCTTGGCTTCGTCATAGACGCCGCGCGGCCCGATTGGGTTCACGTTGCCCCAGTAGGTCTCGGGCTGCGGGTGCACGAGCGGATCGCCATACACCTCGGACGTGGAGGCCAGCAGGAAGCGCGCCCGCTTGGCCTTGGCCAGGCCGAGCGAGTTGTGTGTGCCGTAGGCGCCCACCTTGAGCGTATGCAGCGGCAGCCGTGCGTAATCGATCGGGCTGGCCGGCGAGGCCATGTGAAAGACGAAGTCGACCGGCTCGTCCACCTCGAAGTGCGAGATGATGTCGATCATCCGGTACGAAAAGCGGGCATCGTCTCGGATGTGGGCGATGTTGCCCAGCGAGCCCGTCTCCAGGTTGTCAACGCAGATCACGCGGTGGTCGCGCGCCAGCAGGTAGTCGCACAGGTTCGAGCCGAGGAAGCCGGCGCCGCCGGTCACAACAGTGGTTGGCATCGCGCCAGCGTACAACGGTCAGTCGATCGAGAGGACGGCCTTGCCGGCGATCTCGCGTGCTCGCCGTGCCGCGATCGCCTCCGACAGCCGCTGCGACCCGGGCTCCCACCCACCTCCAGCCGATCAGTCGGTCCACGCAATCCGCTCGAAGCGCTCCCGCAGCTTGCTGCCCCGGTGGGGATTGAGTGCCTCGACCCACGCCACACGCCCCAGCAGGTGCGCGCGGAAGTCCGCCACGCCCGCCCGATTCTCGTCTGCCGGCCCGTTGCGCGCCGCGTTGTGGAGAATCGCCTTGAGCTCGTCGTACTCGCGGCGGCTCACATTCGTGCGCTCGTTCACCACGATCCCACACACCCGCTGGCGGTGTGCCCGCGTGGCCTGGAAGTGCTTGCGCGTGTTCACGCGGAAGCCCTCGTCATGGGCGATCGAGACGATCAGGGCACGCAGCTCGCTGGCGTGAACGGCCAGCAGCCCCGAGCCGGAGAAGGTGAGGTCGTCGGCGTAGCGGGTGTAGGTGGCATCGAGGGTCTCGGCCAGCCCCGCCAGCCGACGGTCCAGAGCGAAGGCGGCCAGATTGGCAAGCGCGGGCGACGTCGGAGCACCCTGGGGAAGATGTGGAGTCGCGAGGCGACGGCCAAGGCGGGAGTAGGCGTAGATCGCGTGCGGCGCGAGGGGCTGCGGCACGCTCGCCCACTCGGTCCTCGGCACGACGTTGGTGGTAAGCGCGGTCAACGCGTGAGCTACCGGCTCTGGATACCCGACCGTGCGAAAGATGCCGTACACGCGACCCGCCCAGACGGCGGCGAAGAAGTCCTCCAGGTCCACCCCTAGAACCACCCCTTGGCCAGTGTGCCGCGCTGCGTGCGAGCGAGCGGAGCGTCCCCGCGTGAAGCCGTGAGCGGCGTCGTGGGCTGGTATGCGGTTCAGCACGTCGTGGAGCAGGCGACGCTGAATCGCCTTGAGCCGTTGCTTTGGGCTCTCGATCACTCGCGGCACCCCACTCGGGCGCGGCAGCCAGGCGTAGCCGTAGTGGCGCAGCCGCAGATCGCCGACCCGCCGCTCCAGCCCGCGCACGTCGGCCAACCAGGCGAGCTGCGGTGGCGTCACCTCGAGGTAGTCGGCCAGCGCCTCGACCGAGGCGATTCGGGGAACCGGCCACGGTGTTCGTGCCATCTCGAGCTTGGGGATGAACTGGCGGCGCACCCGCGGGGGCGGATACTGCTCGACCCCCGGGCCGTCGTCGAGCTTCACCGCTATGAAGGCCGCCAGCTCGCGTGGCCGGTCGCTCGGTGGGCGGTGGTAGGCCCCAAGCACCTCGCGCGTGAGGGGGAGCAACCAGCGTGGGCGCGGTGAGATCGCCTGAGCGCCGCGCGCCAACAGCCGCCCCTCGTTCCACACGCCGGCGAGGAAAGCGTCGCCCAGGGCGGAGGCCAGACGAGAGCGGACACGACGGTCGTACATGGCCGCCACAGCATGACGACGCCGCGGGCCGACTGCTCGAGGTCGTGCGTGCCCCGCTCTGCACCCTTGCGGTCGCAGTCGCGGGCTCGCGATGTGTTGCTGTGGTCGATCCGGCGTCCCCGGGGTATCCCCGGAGAGGACGGGTACCCGAAGGCACGTCGTCCAGCTCGGCCAGCGGCGTCTGGGATTGAGGCTACCCGCTGGGACTCGCAGTGGACGACAGGAGCGGTCGAGGCTGCACCCGAGTAGCGTCCCTCGATGTCCGTCACTCACCATGGCGAGCACCTCGCCCAGCTCACCCGCCTGAAGGTAGGCAACGTCTACCTCGTGCGCGAGGACGACGGTCTCACGGTGATGTCCGGCGGATCGCGCTGAGGGCCAACGAGACGGCGCGCAAGCTCCGCGAACTCGACCCCGCGTGGCTGGCGACCGGACACGGCCCGGTGCTCGAGCCCCTGGCGGCCGAGATGGACCGCGCCATCCTTGCGGCGCCCTCGGGCTGAGATCTACACCGGCCGGTTGCGCCCGAGCAGGTCGTGGGAGTCCACCCACTCCTCCGCCACGATCGCCGAGCCCAGGGAAAGCTCACCACACAGCACCGTCGCGGCCACGATCTCGGCGAACTTCTGCACCTTGCCCGAGCCGTAGCAGTCGAGCAGCTGCAGGCACTCGCGCTGGGTCGGCAGTCCGGTGCCGCCGCCGTAGGTGGCCACGATCAGCGAGGGAATCGTTACCGAGTAGTAGTAGTCGCCGTTCTCACGCAGCTCGGTGTAGACGAGCGCCGCGGAGCACTCCGCCACGTTGGCGGCGTCCTGCCCGGTGGCGATGAACACGGCGGCGATGCCGTTGGCCGAATGCGATCCGTTGTTGTTCACCCCGGCCATGAAGCCGCCGAGCGTGGAGGTCTGGCGCGCCTGGAACATCAGCCTGTTGTCCGAGCGCATGACGCTCTTCATGAGGTCGTTTGGGATCACGGCCTCGGCCACCACACGCTTGCCGCGCGTGCGCATGACGTTGACCTGCGAGCTCTTCTTGTCCGTCGCGAAGTTGGACTCGAGGAAGAACCGCTCGATTCCCTCGTAGTTGGCGACGATCCACTTGCACGCCGCGGCCGTCGCCTTGCCGGTGAGGTTCTGGCCGGCGGCGTCGCCCGTCGTGTAGTTGAAGCGGCAGAACAGCATCCGGCTGGCCGAGAACTGCTCGATGTCCTGGAGCTTGCCCGAGCTCGTGGTCTCCTCCGCCGCCGCCTTGATCGGCTCGAAGCTGTCGGCGAGCCAGACGCCGAAGTCACGGGCCTCGCGCGCGCTCGGGAAGATGAACACCGGCGCGCGCTGCATGCGGTCGTCGGTGATCGAGACGTGCACGCCGCCGGCCTCGTGCAGCAGCCGCATGCCGCGGTTGTAGCTGGCCACCAGCGTGCCCTCGGCCGTGGCCATCGGCACGTAGAACTCGCCCTTGGCGTGCTCGCCGTTGACCAGCAGCGGGCCGGCCACCCCGAGGGGCACCTGGGCGGCACCGATGAAGTGCTCGACGTTGCCGGCCGTCTCGGCCGGGTCGAACGAGTAGGAACCGACGTGCTCGAGTGTTGAATCGCTGCGCTCGCGCAGGAAGTCGGCCCGAGCGGTCGCGGCCTCGGTGGTGTAGTCGTTCTCGCGGTCCCGCGGGACCGGCACGCGCTCAGGTATGGACATCGCTCTCCTCGGCTCGGTGGGAACCCCCGGGGCAGACCCTACCCACGCCGCGCCGGCCTGAACTCCGGGCCGGCTGGCTGTGATCTGGCCGAGACCGGCCCACTTGTAGGCTGGTTCACGATGCCGCGCGTCCAGCGACTCCGCGAGCGCTATTCGATCAGCGCCCAGACCCACCAGCGCCTGGCCTTCGCGGCACTCGTGCTGCTGGTGGTGATCGTGTTCACGGGCTCCGCCGTGCGCCTAACCGGATCCGGCCTGGGCTGCCCGACCTGGCCAAAGTGCACCGATCGCTCGGTCTACACCGAGCTGAACAGCCACGGGATCATCGAGTTCGGCAACCGGGTGCTCACCTCGCTGGTGTCCGCCGGAGCGATCGCCGCCGCGCTCGGCAGCTTCTTGCGACGGCCTTTGAGCCCGAGCCGGCGCGACCTGGCGTGGCTCGGCGTGATGCTGCCCATCGGCGTGGTAGTGCAGGCCGTGATCGGCGGGCTGTCGGTGCTCTACCAGCTCGCCCCCGGCTGGGTCATGACCCACTACGTGGTCTCGATGATCATCCTGGTGGCCGCCTTCGGGCTGTGGTGGCGCTCCCGGCTGACCCCCGACGAGATCGCCACCGTGCGCTCGGACCGCACGGTGGTCACCGCCGTGCGCCTGCTCTGCGCCTGGGCGGCTTTCGCGATCGTGCTCGGCACCGCCTCGACCGCTGCCGGCCCCCACGCCGGAGCGTCGGGCACGGGCGAGTTCGTCCATAGGCTGGGCTTCTGGGGCGGAAACACCCTTGCCCACCTGATCAACCTGCACGGCACCATTGCCGCGATCCTCGGGCTGGGCACCGTCGGCGTCTGGCTGCTGGCGCGCTCGCGCTCGGGCAGCAGGGAGCTGCTGCTCACGCTGAAGCTCACGGCGTTGCTGCTGGCCGCACAGGGCGCCGTCGGGATCCTGCAGTACCAGCTGAAGCTGCCCTCGGAGATCGTGTGGGTCCACGTCGCGCTGGCCACCCTCACCTGGGTTGGCTACGTGCACGTGTGGGCGGCTGCCGGGCACCCGGAGGCGCGGCACCGGCCGGTCACGGCCAATCCCGTACCCAGCCCGACGCTCGCGGTCACGCGCGAGCCCGTGGCCTAACGCAGAGGACGTTAAGCAGCCCCGCCCGCGTGCTCAGGCACGCGGGCGACAGTCGGTCCGCCCCCCTGACAGGCCCCTGACGATCGCCGCAGTGTTGGCCTGGATCGACCGGATGTAGGTCGAGCCGCTGGACCCCCGGGGACCGAGCGTGTCGGCCCACAGGGCGCCGCCCACCGTCGCGCCGGACTCGCGCGACACGGCGCGTTCTAGCTTTGGGTTCAGGGAGCTCTCGGGAAAGATCGCCTCGACCCGCTCCCGGCGGATCTGGCTGACCAGGCGATTGACGTCGAGCGATGACGGCTGGGCCTGGCTCGAGAGCGAGGGAATCACCGTGCCGACCAGCCTGAGCCCATAGCGATGCGCGTAGTACCCCAGCGCATCGTGCGAGGTCACGAGCTTTCGGTCCGCGCGGGGCACCCGCGCGACGCAAGCGGCGACAGAGCGGTCGAGGCGCTCCAGGCGCGCCGTATATCGCGCGGCGTTGCGGTCGTAGGCGGGCCCGCCCGCGGGGTCGGCTCGCACGAGGGCGTCGCGGATCGCCGCCACGGCCAGCACGGCGTTGCGCGGGTCCTGCCACCAGTGGGGATCGTCGCCTCGCTTGTGCACCGCGCCGCTCAGGGTCACGAGCCGGGCGTGGCCCCCGGATTCGGTCAGCGCCGATGTCCACGCGTCGAGGTCACCGCCCGACCGCAACACCACGTCGGCGTTCTCGACCGCGCGTGCGTCGCTGGGGCGGGGCTCGTACTCGTGTGGGTCCGAGTTGGGCTCGAGGATCTGGTCGACCGAAGCCCGCCGTCCGCCCACCGCGCGGGCGAAGTCACCGACCTGGGTGGTCGTGGCCACGACGCTGACGGCGGTGTCGGGATCCGCCACGCCGGGCCGGCTGCCACATCCGCCTGCGAGCATCGCGCCGGCGAGTGCCGCCGTGGCGACGGTGGACGCGATGACGCGGGGGCTCACAAAGGGCAAGCTAGCGCAATGAGAACGATTCGCATTACCGTCGGGCGGTCGGCGCGCGATGCCCTCAGCGATTCGCAGGGGCGCTGGGCAGCCCCGGCCCCGTGCGCTGGAATTCGTTCAGGAGATCGTTTTCGAGCTCCACGCGGGCAGCGCCCCCGCCCAGCTGGCCGAACATCGACTTCAACCGGCGCAGGCCTTCGGGCCGCGCTTGGGCCAGCGTCCGCGCGAGCTCGAGCGCGACGGCCTCGGCCTGCCCGGCCGGGGCGGTGCGGTGGGTCAGCCCGATACGCTCGGCCTCCTCGGCCCCCACGACGCGGCCGGTGTAGATCAGATCCTTCGCGCGGCTGAGGCCGATCAGCGGCACCAGCCGCGCCGGGCCCACGGGCACGCCGTGCCTCGCCCCAGCCCACGCGAGCTTCAGGTTATGGCCGCCAACGCGCAGGTCGCATCCGGCGGCCAGCTCGGCACCGGCCCCCACCACGTTGCCCACGCAGACGGCGATCGTCGGAAGGGGGAAGGCCTCGACGGCCGAGTAGAGCCGGGTGAACAGCGCCATCCGGCGCACGCCACCCGTCTCGTCGAGCACCTCGGACACGTCCGCGCCGGCCGACAGGGCAGTCTCACTGGTGGTCGAGAAAACCAGGACCCGGGTAGCGCCGTCGCTGGAGCCGGTGATGTCGGCGAGCTGGGCGAGCATCGCTTCGAGTAGTCCAGAATCCATCGCATTGCGTTGGGCCGGCCGGTTCAGGCGCAGGATCGTGACGCCCTCTTCGTCGATCCGCTGCAGGGCCTCCATCGGGGAGAATCTAGTGAGGACCCCGCGGCGGGCGCTGGGCCGGCTCGTCGGGCCACACGCCGTGCTCTGAGAAGTAGTCGCGGGCCGCCTCCTCGTCGTCACGGTCGTGGTCGCCCTCGACGCCCATGCGGTAGAGCACGTTGAGCAGCAGGATCGACAGCCCGGCCCCGGCGAACAGCGAGAACGCCTCCGCCCCGTCGGGCCAATCGACGATCGCGTAGACCACCCCGAAGGCCACGCATGCGCCCGGCACGAGGTAGCGGAAGGTGAACAGCGACTTGGCCAGCGGCTCACGAGCGCGTCGCCGGTGCGGGTCTGGCTGCTGCTCGATCGGCCCGTCCGGTGCGATCGGCGACCGCGACGTGGCCTGGCCGATCAGGCCCTGATACCGGCCGCCGGAAGGATCTCCTCCGGAGTCGCCCTCAGGCTTGCGGGATCGGGAACGCGCCATCGCCTCAGGGTAGTCCGCCCTACACGCAACGCTCCCCCGCCGCGCGCTGGCCCGTCTGGCCGCGCAGTGCCTAGATCGGCTGCGGCCCGGTGCCGCCCGGCGCGTCTGACACCGCCGACCCCATCCGGACCGCCGGGGCCGGTGCGGGGGCGGGACGTCTGGACCGCTGGCGCTCGGCCAGGAAGTACGAGCCGATCACGAACGCCCCGGCCATCACCTGCGCCGCGATGGTCTCCCATACGGGATAGATCTCAAACCACGAGCCCACCCATGCGGGAACCGCGAACGGGGTCGGGTGCTTGGGGATCCACCCCAGCTCGGCGAAGCTCAGTGCGGTCCCACCGATCATCACCACGAGCACCGCGCCAACCAGCACGCCGGTGAGGATCAGCATCTTGCGGTAGGGGAGCTTGCGGTGAAGCCAGAAGGTGAACACCCCGACCACGGCGGTGCCGGCGAGTCCGAGGGCCACCCCTTCGAGCACGGTGCCCGAACCGTCCTGTAGCTGCAGGTTCTGGAGGAAGAGGACCACCTCGAAGCCTTCGCGATAGACGCTGGTGAAGCCGAGCGCCACCAGCCCGAACGTGACCGCGCGTCCGCTCTTCTCTAGCACCTTGCGGCGCTGGCGGTGGTGACGGCCGATCCACTCGCTCCAGTAGATCTTGTGCACGAACCAGTTGAGCACCAGCAGGAGGACCACGATGGCCAAAAAGCCGGTGATGGCCTCCAGCTTGGGTCCGAGCGGGCTGGCGACGTCGAGCAGCGCCTGCACCACGAACCAGGTGGCCACGGCAGCCACGAACGACGCCGCGGCTCCCACCACGACCGGACGCCGCTTGGGCTTGTTCACGCCCACGAAGCTGCCGGTGACCGCCGCGAAGATCAGCACCGCCTCGAGCCCCTCGCGAAAGACGATCATGCTGGAGTTGAACACCACGGTGCCGTGGCTCTGGTGGCGAAGGCTCTCTGTCGGGTCGGTCGGCCCCGTGCTGGCGGTGGCCATGAGGTAGACGGCTCCGACCACCGCGGCAAGGCCGGCTGCCCACCACAACGCCCGCTTGTCTGAGAGGTTCGGCATAAGGGAACCCTAACCTATCTTTGGGAGCCCTAAACTCGAAGGGTCTATTCAGCTTTCAGTCAGGTTGTGCCTCAATGATTGGAAATATGTCGGTTACGCCCCGCGCGGGTATCTGCGAAGACGATCACGATCTGCGCGACGTCCTGCGCGGCGCGCTGGAGCGCGACGGCTTCAAGGTACGCACCACCGCCACGGGAACCGACGCCGTGCGGACCTTCGCGGAGCTGCCGCTCGATGTCCTTGTGCTCGACATCGGCTTGCCAGACGCCGACGGCCGCGACGTCTGCCAGGCCCTGCGGGCGCGCGGCGTGACCACTCCGGTGTTGTTCCTGACCGCGCGTGACGGCTTGTCTGACCGATTGAGCGGTTTTCACGCCGGCGGCGACGATTACCTGACCAAGCCGTTCGCAGTGGCCGAGCTGCTCGTGCGCGTGCGAGCGCTGCTGCGCCGCGCACCGACCGACGCCGGCTCCGCCGAGCACTGGGGCGGAGGCCTGGCGCTCGACCCCGGCGCCCACGCCGTCTCGCACGAGGGCCGGCGAGTACCCCTCACGCCCACGGAGTTCCGTCTGCTGGCCGCGCTGGCGGCGAGCCCCGAGCAAGTCATCCGTCGGGCCGCCCTCGTCGCCGCGGGGTGGCCCGACGGAGCGATCGTGCACGGCAACACACTCGATGCCTACGTCGCCCGGATCCGCCGCAAGCTGCGGGAGGCGGGTGCGCCTCAGGTAATCGAGACCGCCCGTGGGGTTGGATACCGCTTGACTTGACGTTTCGCCTCCGACTGTTCCTGGCGTCGCTGGCCACGCTCGCGATCGGGCTTGGCGCCCTCGTGGTGGCCGGCAATGTCCTGCTCAACGTACGAGTGCAATCGGAACTGTCGAGCCTGCTTCAGGCGCGGGCAGACGCCCAGGTCGCGGCGCTGACCGTCACCACCGCCGGAATCCGCGAACGGCGGATCGCCAACGACACCACGATCGACCGGAGTGCCTGGGTATTCGCCGGTGACCGGCTGATCGAACGGCCGGCCAACGTGCCACCCGCCGTAGACCGGGCGGCGATCGCGCTGGGGCGTACCGCGGGCTCGGCCGAGCGCGACGGGCCCGACGACGAGCGCTTCCTCGTCCGGCCGATCAAGGCGCCCGGGAGCGGGCGGCGGGTCGGCTCGGTGGTGGTAGCCCGCTCCGCGGCGCCCCTGGAGACGCTTCAGAAGGAGGTTCTGCTCGGGTCGCTCGTGATCGCCGGGCTGATCCTGCTTGCCGGGGCAGTCGCCATCCGCAGCGCAGTGGAGGGCGCGCTGCGCCCTGTGGCGCAGATGACGACCCGCGCCGAGGACTGGAGCGAGCACGACCTCGACCGCCGCTTTGACCTCGGACCGCCCAGTGACGAGCTCAGCGGCCTGGCGGCCACGCTCGACCATCTGCTCGGGCGGATCGCGGCGTCGCGCCGCCACGAGCAACGGTTCGCTAGCGAAGTTGCCCACGAGCTGCGCACCCCGATCGCCGGGCTGCGGGGCCGGGCCGAGCTGGCCCTGCAGGCGACGGGGGCCGAGGCCGACCGCGAACGAGAGGATGCGCTCGAAGCGGTGATCACCCACACCGATCGCGTGACCGCCGCGGTCGATGCGCTGCTGGCCGCGGCACGGGGAGAGCTGGCCGGCGAAGGCGCCTCAGACCTTCTGGCACTCGCCAACGAGCTCGAGGACGTGGCGGTCTCAGGCGACGCGGTGCCGATGGTGGAGGGCGAGCCCGCGCTGTTGCGGCGTGCCCTGGCGCCGTTGATCGACAACGCGCGCCGCCACGCCCGCACCCGGGTAGAGGTCAAGCTGTCCGCGGTGGGCGAGCGTGTGCGTCTGGAGGTCCTCGACGATGGCCCCGGGCTCGAGCCCGCATTGGGCGACCGGGCGTTCGACCCGGGCGTACGGGGCGCGACCGAGACGGGCGACGGGGCGGGCCTCGGGCTGGCTCTGGCGCGCAGGCTGGCCCGGTCGTGCGGCGGCGACGTCGTCGCGGGAGCCGGGCCGGGCGGCCACGTGGTCCTGGAGCTGCCGGCCGCGGGACCGGATTAGCGGCAGTCAGGCAATCGCAAGGTAGCCCCGGCCATGGTGTCGACCATGACTGCGATACCTCGGGCCCGGCCAGCCTCCTCACTCGGCCGCACGATGCTCAACAAGGTCCCGGAGGTCACGCTCTTCTTCTGGGTCATAAAGATCATGTGCACGACGGTCGGCGAGACCGCGGCCGACTACCTCAACGTCAATCTCAATTTCGGCCTGACCAACACCACCTACTTCACGGGCGCGCTGCTCGCCGTGCTGCTGGTCGCCCAGTTCCGCCTCAAGAAGTACGTCCCGGGCGTCTACTGGTCGGTCGTGGTCGTGGTCAGCGTGTTCGGCACCCTGATCACCGACAACATGTCCGACCGCTACCAGGTACCCCTGACCACCAGCACGGCAGTGTTCGCCGGGATTCTCGCGCTGGTCTTCCTGACCTGGTACGTGGTCGAGCGCACCCTCTCGATCCACAGCATCGTCACCAGTCGCCGCGAGGCCTTCTACTGGCTGGCGATCCTGTTCACCTTCGCCCTTGGCACCGCCGCGGGCGACTTGGTCGCCGAGAAGTACACCCTCGGCTACGCCGTCTCGATCGGCATCTTCGCCGGCGCGATCGCTCTCGTCGTGTTCCTGCACTACGTGGTGAAGCTCAACCCCGTGCTGACGTTCTGGCTGGCCTACATCCTGACCCGGCCGCTGGGCGCCTCGATCGGCGACGAGATGTCACAGAACAGCCACAAGTACGGGGGTCTCAACCTGGGCACCACGGGCACCAGCTTCATATTCCTCGCCTGCATCCTCGTGCTCGTCGTGTTCCTCAGCATCACCAAGCGCGACCAGACGCCGCCCGCGGTGATTGACGCCGAAGAGCACCGCGGGTCGCGGTTCACCGGCGAGGCGGCCTCCGAGCCGGCCTAGGCGCCGGCGCCGTTCGCTTGCCTCCGGCTGAACGTGATGGGTCGCCTGGCCGCCCCGCGACCTCCTACGGTTGGGACCCGGCGCCGCGATGCGGGTCTGCTGGTGGTCGCGGCCCTGCTGCAGGCAGCCGGCCTGATCGCCACCAGGAGCCCAGCCGTGGCGGCCGAGTTGGCCACTTTGCTCGGTTCCGCCCTGATCGTGGCCGGCAGCGCTCGGGCTCAGGGCGCCCGCGATCGCCGCGGACACGCCGTTGTGGCCGAGGCCGGCGGGCTGGTGGCCCTGGCGCTCGCGGCCGGCGTGGGCAGCTATGCGGTGGGGCGGCTGGCCCATCTCGATGTCGCCGACCCCAACCCGCAGTTGATCGCATCGGCGGGAGCGGTCGGGGTTGCCGCGTGCGTGGCGGTGGGCCGGCGGCGTCAAGCTGCCTCCGGGGTTGCCGTGATACTCGTCGCGGCCGCGACGAGTATCGGCGTGCCCGTCGTCGACCCACTAACGGCGCTCTGCATCTCGGTCTATGCCCTTCATCGCGCCTGGCGGTACCGGAACGGGTTCGCTGGACGCCCCCGGCAGGATTCGAACCTGCGACCTAGCGATTAGAAGTCGCTCGCTCTATCCAGCTGAGCTACGGGGGCAACGGCGCCATTGTCGCGCGTATCCGCCGGGGCCGCCCCGGGCGGCCCTCCAGATCGGGGTGCGCGGATTTGAACCGCGAACCTCGGCCACCCAAAGGCCGCGCGCTACCAGATTGCGCCACACCCCGAATGGGCCACTCTAGAGCCATTCTGGTGCATCCGGGCGACTCAACCTCCAGCTGCCCCCTCGAAAGCGTTTCGGAGGTCGTGCCCTTGAAAACTCCCACACCCGTAGGGTTCGCCCGCGATGGCCGAGATCCAGCCGCTTCGAGCGCTGCACTACGACCCAACGGCGGCTGGCCCGCTCGACACGCTGCTCGCACCGCCCTACGACGTGATCGACGCGCCGATGCGCTCCCGGCTGCTCGACGGCAGCCCGTTCAACGTCGTGGAGATCGACCTGCCAGAGGATCCCGAGGGCGATCCCTACGCGCACGCCGCGGCCACGATGCGGCGGTGGGAAGACGATGGCGTCCTCGTACGCGACGACTCCCCCGCGTTCTGGATTCTCCAGCAGGACTACACGGCTCCTGACGGATCGCGGCAGGCCCGGCGTGGCGTCTTCGCCCGCGTGCGGGTCGAGGACTACGGCCCCGGCCGGATCCGCCCGCACGAGCGCACGCATCCGGGCCCCAAGCAGGATCGCCTGCGCCTGGCGCGCGCGACGAAGGCCAACCTCTCCCCCATCTTCAGCCTGTTCCCCGATCCGCATCGGCGGGCGCAGCACGCGATCGAGACGGGCGCGGCCAACGAGCCGTTCGCCCACGCCGACGACCACGAGGGAACCCACAACACCCTCTGGCGGGTGACCGATCCCGCCGTTGCGAAGGAGCTTCAGGCCGCACTCGCCGACGCCGAGCTCCTGATCGCCGATGGCCATCACCGCTACGAGACCGCCCGTGCCTACGCGGAGGAGATCGGCGGCGAGGGCGACCACCGCTACGTGCTGATGCTGCTGTGCTCGCTCGGCGATCCCGGACTGCTGGTATTCCCGACCCACCGCCTGCTGACCGGGCTCAAGGACCGCACCGACAGGCAGCAGGCCCTGCGCGATGCGCTCATGCGCGACTTCGATGTGACCGCGGTCGAGCAGCAGGAGCTCGAGCCAACCGCCGCAGATCCGGGCATCGCCCTCGGCTACATGGACTCCTTCCATCAGCAGGCCTACCGCGTGACGCTCAAGGACCAGGCGATCGCAAACGCCGCGCTGCCCGGGAAGTCGGAGTCGTATCGTCGGCTGGATACCGGGGTGCTCGAGGCGCTGGTGCTGAAGGGCGCGCTGGGCATGAGCGACGACGACATCTCCCACCTCCACGGGCTGGCCTACTCCAAGAGCTTCGACGACGCGCTCGACGCCGTGCGGTCGGGGCGGGCCGATGCGGGCTTCTTCATGCGCGCCACGCCCGTGGATCAGGTCCGAGAGGTGGCCGGGGCGGGCGAGTCGATGCCCCCGAAATCGACCTACTTCACCCCGAAGGTGCCCACGGGCCTACTCTTCAACCCGCTGTGAAGATCTATACGCGCAAGGGCGACGACGGCACAACCGGCCTCTGGTACGGCGGCCGCGTGGACAAGGACTCTCCTCGCCCCGAGGCCTACGGCTCGGTTGACGAGGCCGCGAGCGCACTGGGACTGTGCCGCGCGGCCGCGGACCGCGACGGCGAGGTCTACTCAGACATCCTGCGCATCCAGGAGGAGCTGTTCATCGCGGGCGCCGAGTTGGCGACCGCGCCCGAAGCCCAGGACCGCCTGGAGGCTGGAGTCTCGAAGGTTACGCCGGAGATGATCGCTCGGCTCGAGTCAGACATCGACCGCTACATGGACCGGGTGGACCTGCCGCCCAAGTTCGTGATCCCGGGCGGCACCGAGCTGTCGGCCCGCCTCGACGTCGCGCGCACCTACGTGCGGCGCGCCGAGCGCCGTGTGGAAACGCTCAAGCGCGCGGGTGACCTTCCCGACGACACCGTCCTGACCTACTTGAACCGCTGCTCGGACGCCGTGTACGCGATCGCCCGCTTTACCGACGAACCCGCGCCCGAGCTGTTCAAGGGCCGCGACCAATCCAAGAGGAGGGACACGCCCAGTTGAGAGCATCCGCTCGCCGCTCCGGCGGCACGCTGAAGCATCAGGTCGAGGCCGGTTCGCACACGCTGACCGCCGACGAGCCCGAGGACCATGGCGGCACGGACACTGGTCCCAATCCTCAGGAGCTGCTGGCCGCGGCGCTGGCGTCGTGCAGCGCGATCACAATGGAGATGTATGCCAAGCGCAAGGGCTGGGACGTCGGTGAGGTCGTCGTCAACGTCGACTACGAGCCCGCCCAGCGCGGCTCGCCCACCAAGTTCGTGATGGACGTGCAGCTGCCGAAGGAGCTGCCCGAGGATCAGCGCCAGAAGCTGATGCAGATCGTGACCCGCTGCCCGGTGCACCGCACGCTGGAGGGCGAGGTCATGTTCGACGAGAGCGTCTCGCTGCACTAGACGGGCGGTGCCCTCCCCCTCCGAACTGCGCGAGCTGCTGCTCACGCCCGCGGCAGCGGCAGCGATGGACGCGCCGGGAAAGACCGACGCCGCCGTGCTGATCCCGCTGTTCGAGAACGACGGCGCGCTGACCGCGGTGCTCACCGAGCGGCGCCACGACCTGAGCAAGCACGCCGGCGAGATCTCCTTCCCCGGCGGCCGCCAGGACGAGCCCGACGAGGATCTGCGGGCCACCGCACTGCGCGAGAGCTGGGAGGAGATCGGGCTGTCCCCGGATGACGTCGATCTCGTCGGCGCCCTGCCACCCGTTGGCACCTTCGTGACTGGCTACCGGATCTTCCCGTTCGTCGGCGTCGTGGAGGCCGGCCACGTGTGGCGCCCCCAGGAGACGGAGGTCGAGGCGATGCTGGAGTTCTCGCTCGCCGACCTCTCATCCGGCCACGAGATGCAGCGCCTGGTCCGCAAGGGGGTGCCGTTCAAGACACCGACCTACACCGTGGACGGCACCCTCGTCTGGGGCGCGACCGCGCGGATCGTGCAGCACCTGCTCGAGCGGCTGGCGCCGCTGCTGTAGGTAAATTCAGCCATATGACCGCTGCCCCGAAGGCCGGAAGCCCCAACGCGCAGGGCTACGAGCCGGGCGCGGCGCTGGACGAGGCCTTCGACGAGAGCGGCCACCCAAGGCAGCTGTATAGCGAGCTCCTGGACCAGCTGGAGCACACAGACCTCGGGGACCTGCGCGCTCGCACCGAGGCCCGCCTGCGGGCGACCGGGGTCAGCTTCGGAGCAGGCGACAAGCTGCGCACGTTCCCCGTAGACCCCTTTCCGCGGCTGATCGGTGCCGAGGAGTGGGCGCATGTCGCGCTTGGGCTCGCCCAACGTTCTCGGGCGCTGCTGTGCTTCCTGGCCGACGCCTATGGCGAATGCGAGATCGTGACCGCGGGCGTGCTGCCGGCGCGGGTGATCGAGACGGCCGCCTACCACGAGCCCTGGATGCGGGGAGTCGAGCTGCCTGCGCCGGGCTTCGTGGCGGGCCTCGACCTGGTGCGGGGAAGCGATGGCGTGCTCCGGGTGCTCGAGGACAACTGCCGCACCCCATCGGGCCTTGGCTACGCCGTGGCCACGCGGCGCGCGGTCGACGCCGAGCTCGGCTTCGCCCCGCCGCAGCGGCTGGACGTCGCGCTTGGATGCAAGATGCTGGCGGACGCACTGCGTGCCGTGGCGCCGGCGGGTGCGGACGCCCCCCACATCGTGCTGCTGTCCGACGGCCCCGCCAACTCCGCCTGGTATGAGCACAACCTGCTGGCGCAGGAACTGGAGATTCCTGTGATCACGCCCGGCCAGATCGAGCGCCGCGGCGGCAGGCTCCACGCGCCCGGCGAAGCTGACACCCGCCCCATCGACGTGATCTACCGCCGCACCGACGAAGACCGCCTGCGCGACGAGGCCGGTGAGCCCACCTGGCTTTCCGAGCTCCTCCTCGAGCCTCTACGCGCAGGCACGCTGGCCGTGGTCAACCCGCCCGGAACGGGCCTGGCCGATGACAAGCTCGTGCACGCCTATGTGGATGAGATGGTGCGCTTCTACCTTGGCGAGGAGCCGCTGCTGGCCTCGGTTCCGACCTACGATCTCGGTGACCCCGACCGTCGCGCGGAGGTGCTCGACCGGCTCGGCGATCTCGTTATCAAGCCACGCGACGGATACGGGGGCATCGGCGTGGTGCTGTGCCGCCAGGCAAGCGCGTCCGAGCGCGAGCGAATCGCCGCCGAGGTGGCCCGCAGCCCAGACACCTACATCGCCCAAGAGACGATCATGCTGTCGACGCATCCGACGGTGACCGAGGGTCGGCTGGAGCCACGTCACGTGGACCTGCGACCGTTCGTGGTCGGCGGTGGGCGGGAGTCCGCAGCTGTGCCAGGCGCCCTGACCCGAGTTGCCTTCGGAGCGGGCGAGCTGGTGGTGAACAGCTCTCGCGACGGAGGAGGCAAGGACACATGGGTGATGGGTTGAGGCCGCTGATCGCGGTGACCACGTCGGAGGTGCGCTCGGCCGAGCGCACACAGCAGACCCCCGAAGGCGATCCGCCGCGCCTGGACATGGCGCTTGGCCTGCCCTACCTGAAGGCCGTCGAGGCCGCCGGCGGCCTGCCGGTGGTAGTGCCCCCGCTCGATCACGGGGCCATTCTGCCCCTGCTGTCGCAGGTCGCCGGTGTGTGCCTGTCGGGCGGGCCCGACCTCGACCCGGCCGCCTACGGCGCGGAGCGCCACCCCGCGCTCGGCCCGGTCGACGTGGTGCTCGACCGCTTCGAGATCGAGGTCGCACTCCAGGCCGACGCTCTCGGGCTCCCGGTGTTGGCCATCTGCCGTGGCATGCAGGCGCTCAACGTGGCGCGCGGAGGCACGCTGCACCAGCACCTGCCCGATCAGGGCGAGGAGATCCTGTCTCATCGCCAGACCCTCCCCGGCACGGCGACGGTTCACGGCGTGCGGGTCGCGCCGGGGAGTCGCCTCGCGGGCCTGCTCGGCAGCGAGGTGGTACAGGTCAACTCGTTTCACCACCAGGCGGTCGACCAGCTCGGCGAGAGCCTGCGGGCGGTGGCATGGTCAGATGACGGTGTGATCGAGGGGCTCGAGGATCCAGTCCGCGACTTCACAGTCGGTGTGCAGTGGCACTGCGAGACGCTTACGCACATGCCAGAGGAGGCCGCGCTGTTCGGAGGCCTCGTCGCGGCCGCGGATGGACGTGTGCAGCGAAGCACTGTGACGCGGGCCGCGTGACCGGGCTTCCCGACTGGGCCAACTGGAACGGGGGGAACGAGTTCACCCTCGGGGTCGAGGAGGAGACGATGCTGCTCAACCCCCACGACTGGTCACTGGCCCAGCAGATGGACCGGGTCCTGCCGGCGCTGTCGGAGAATCTGGCGGCACGCGTGACCCCGGAGACCCACCGCTCGGCGCTCGAGATGAGCACCGGCGTGCACCAGACCGCCGCTGGCGCGGCCGACGAGCTGCTGCATCTGCGGCGCAAGCTCGACGGCGAGTTGATGTCGCTCGGCCTGCGCTGCGCGAGCTCGGCCACCCACCCGTTCACCGTCTGGCACGAAACGGTGCTCTCCAGCGGCCCCCGCTACGACCTGGTCTATGGCTCCATGCGCGAGCTGGCGCGCCGTGAGCCGACCTTCGCGCTGCACGTTCATGTCGGGGTGCCCGATGCCGAGACGGGCATGCGGCTGTTCAACAGGATGCGCGCGCACCTGCCGCTGCTGCTCGCGCTGTCGGTCAACTCGCCCTTCTGGCAGGGTCGAGACACTGGGCTCGGCTCGGCTCGCACACCCCTGTTCCAGGCCTTCCCGCGCGTGGGCATCCCGCGCGCCTTCCGCGACTACGCCGAGTGGGTCGAGACGGTCGACCTGCTGATCCGCTGCCACGCGTTCCCGGAGGCCACCTTCCTGTGGTGGGACGTGCGCCCCCAGCCGCGGTTCGGCACGGTGGAGGTGCGCATCCTGGACGCCCAGACCACGGTGGCCGAGACGGCCGCCCTGGTGGCGCTCGTCCAGTGCATCGCGCGGCTCGAGATCACCGAGGGCTACGCCTCAGAGAAGCACGTGGCCACAACCGAGGTGCTCGACGAGAACCGGTTCATAGCCGCACGCGACGGCATGGGCGGCGACATGATCGACCCGGACGAGGAGCGCCGGATCCCCGCGGTCGAGGTGCTCGACAAGCTCTTGGCGGCCTGCGCGCCGCACGCAAAGGCGCTCGGATGCGAGGAGCAGCTGGCGCCGCTGCCGCTGATGGCGGAGACCACCGGGGCGGTGCGCCAGCTCACCATCGCGCGCCGCGGAGCGCGGCTTCCGGGGCTGGTCGGCCAGATGGCCGACGCGTTCGTGCGGGAGGGCTATCCCGGCCCGGACGAGACGCCCGATCCGCTGTTCGCCTCGCGGCGCTGATCAGCCGGTGAGCACGGCGTCGACCGCTGCACGCATGCCGCTGAGCCAGGCGGCGTGATCGGCGGGGTCCTCGCCGGTCACGGCAACCGGCATGCGGTGGGCCTGCCCGGCTGCCCTCGTGATCTCGGCGCCGGCCACGAACACCGACGGCGCCACCGTCCCCGCCCCCTCGTACACAAGGCCACGGGCGCCGCTGTCGACGAGCTTTCCGAGCAAGCTCTCCAGCCGGTCTGAGTGCAGCGAGAGCACTGCCGGCGCGTCGCCCTTCACCGTGCCCATCAGCCAGCAGACTGCCGTCACCCCCGCCAGATGGGCGATCACCGTACCGAGCCGGTCGGGGTCGGCCTGCACGGCCTCGGCGCCGGCCGCCTCGATCGCTGCGAAGTTGGCCGGGTCGCGCGAGGTCCCGCGCACGGCGTGACCGTCGTTTGCCAGGTCGCGCGCCAGCGCCTGCCCCCGGCCACCGCAGCCGACGATCAGCACCCGCGCCATCAGGCGTCGGAAGAGCCCGAGTCGCGGTAGCGCTCGGACTCCTCCCGGCGCCAGCGTTCCTCTTGCTCGACCTCGGCACGAATCCCGTCTTCGGTGATCTCTGGCCGGCCCGATGCGCGGCGGCGGGCGTTCTGGGCCTCGAGCATCTGGTCCAGATCGTCCAGCTCGTTCTGGACCTCCGTTTCCACCGATCGCGTCGGGCGCCAGTCGACCTGGGCGGCGCCGGTACCGGGGTACCACTTGCCGATGGCGAGGAAGATGGCGACCACGACGATGAGAGCGCCGAAGACGAAGAGTCCGAACTCGTCGATTGCACGAGCGTAGCGCCGTACGCCGATAGTCTCGCCGGTACCCAGACGATGATCGACTTCGAGCTGACAGGCGAGCAGAAGCTGATCCGTGACACCGCGCGGGAATTCGCCGACAATGAGATCGCCCCGCGTGCCCGGGAGAACGATCGCGCCGAGCGCTTCGACCACGAGCTCGTGGCCAAGATGGCCCAGCTCGGGTTCATCGGGCCGATCCTTGCGGAGGAGTACGGCGGCCGCGGCATCGATTACCGCACCTACGGATTGATCGTCGAGGAGATCGGGCGCGTGGATTCGTCCGCGCGCACGGTGATCTCGGTCTGCACGTCGCTGTTCGGATCGGCGATCGCGCACTGGGGCACCGAGGAGCAGAAGCAACGGATCATCCCCGGCCTGACCGACGGCAGCGCACTTGGGTGCTTCGGGCTGACCGAGCCCGACAGCGGCTCCGATGCCGCCTCGCTGAAGACGCGCGCGGAGAAGATCGACGGCGGCTGGCGCATCTCGGGCCAGAAGCAGTGGATCTCGCTGGGCACCGTGGCCGAGTGGGCTCTGATCTTCGCCCAGACCGACCCCGACCTCGGGCACGAGGGGCTCGCCGCGTTCGTCGTGCCGACCGCCTCGGAAGGGTTCTCTTCGAGCGAGATCCACGGCAAGCTGGGCCTCAAGGCCTCCGACACCGCCGAGCTGGCGCTGGACGGCGTGAAGGTTGACGACGACGCCCTGCTCGGCGACGTCGGCGACGGCTTCAAGGTGGCAATGACCTCGCTTGACTCGGGCCGCTTCAGCGTCGCGTCGGGTTGCGTGGGCATCTGCCAGGGCTGCCTCGACGCTTCGGTCGCCTACGCCAAGGAGCGCACCCAGTTCGGTCGTCCGCTGGCCGCATTTCAGCTGGTCCAGGCGATGATCGCCGACATGGTGCTCGACACCGAGGCCGCACGGTCGCTGACCTGGAAGGCCGGTTGGCTCAAGGACCTCGGCAGACCCAACACCCTGGAGACCTCGACCGCCAAGCTGTTTGCCTCGGAGGCCGCCATCCGCACCGCCAACGCCGCGATCCAGGTGCACGGCGGCTCGGGATACGTGGACGACTACCCGGTCGAGCGCCACCTGCGCGACGCGCGCGTGGCCACCCTCTATGAGGGCACGTCGCAGATCCAGAAGCTGATCATCGGTCGCTCCATGACCGGCGTGAACGCGATGACCTGAGCCGTGGCCGACCCCGCTGTCATCGCCGAGGTCGACGGGGCCGTGGCAGTAGCCCGCCTGAACCGGCCGGCCGAGCGCAACACGCTGACCCCGCAGACGATGGAGGACCTAGTCGAGGTGCTCGAAGGGCTCGACGCCGACCCCGATGTGCGCTGCATCGTCGTGGCGGGCGGCCGCGAGTACTTCGCCGCGGGAGGCGACATGGCAAGCGCCGATCGCGCCGACGCCGTGGACCTCTGGCGACGCCTGCGCGCGCCGTTGACCCCGACGGTAGCCGCGGTGTCTGGCTACGCGCTCGGCGGCGGCTGGGAGCTCGCGCTCACCTGCGACATGGTGGTGGCGTCAGAGAACGCCGAGTTCGGCCAGCCCGAGATCGTGCTCGGCCTGATCCCCGGCGGGGGCGCCACCCAGCGCCTGACACGCACCATCGGGCGTCAGCGCGCGATGGAGCTGGTGCTCACCGGCCGGCGCATCGACGCGACGGAGGCCTTCGGGCTCGGGCTTGTGAACCGGGTGACCGGCAAGAAGGAATGGCTGGAGAGGTCCCTCGAGCTCGCGGCCGTGGTCGCCAACCGCCCGCCGATCGCGGCGCGGCTGGCAAAGCAGGCGGTGCTCACGGCCGAGGAGACCGCGATCACCACCGGTTTCGAGGAGGAACGGCGCCTGTACGGACACGCGATGGCCACCGAAGACCGCGTCGAGGCGATGCAGGCCTTCCGCGACAGTCGCACGCCCAAGTTCACCGGCCGGTGAAGAAAGAGACAAAGGGGGGCTCGCGCCCCCCTGCCCCCCCGTCGCCCGTCAGGGGTCTGCCGCGCATGATCGGCGTGGCCGGCGCGGGCACCATGGGCGCGGGCATCGCGCAGCTCGCCTGCCAGGCGGGGATCGCCACTCGGCTGCACGACCCACAGCCAGAGGCCCTGGAGCGCGGCGCCGAGGCACTGCGCGGCGGGTTGCGCAAGGCAGCGGCGAAGGGCCGCGTGGACGCCGACGCTGCGGGGGCGCGGCTGGAGGTCGCTCCTCGGTTGGAGGGGCTGGCGGGCTGCGACCTGGTGATCGAGGCGGCCCCGGAGCGCGCCGAGCTCAAGCGCGAGCTGCTTGGGCAGCTGTCGAAGCTCTGCGGACGCGACGCGATCCTGGCCACCAACACCTCATCGATCCCCGTGACCTCCCTTGCCGGCGCCGCCGCGCAGCCGCAGAACGTCGTGGGCATGCACTTCTTCAACCCGCCACCGGTCATGCGGCTGCTCGAGGTGATCGCCGCCGACCAGACCGGCGAGCGCGCGCTCGCGGTCGCGCGCGCCACCGGGGAGGCGATGGGCCGCCAGGTGATCGTGGCCGGCGACGGCCCGGGCTTCGTGGTCAACCGTTGCGGCCGCCCTTTCTATGCGGAGGCGCTGCGGCTGGTGTCTGAGCGGATTGCCCCACCCGAGCAGGTCGACCGGATCTGCCGTCTCGGTGGCGGCTTTCGCATGGGGCCGTTCGAGTTGATGGACCTCGTGGGAATCGATGTCGGCTACGCGGTCGCCCAGAGCTTCGAGGCGCTGTCGTTCGGCGAGCCGCGCTGGAAACCGAGCCCACTTCAGGCGCGCATGGTCGACGCCGGGCGGCTGGGTCGCAAGACGGGTCGCGGATGGTACGACTACGACTCCGACGGCCCCTACCGGGAACAGGACCCCGAGCCGGCGGCCGGCGACGGCACCGACTTCGCCACCGAGGCGCCCCGGCACGGGCTCGTCGACTGCCGGGCAAGCACGCTCGCGGCCGCGGGCCGCGACGAAATCGGATACTCGCTGCTGCCCGGGGCCGGACTCGTCGAGCTGACAAAGGGAATCGACGTGTCGGCCGGGCGCTGCCACGCCGCTGAGCAACTCGCTGCGGCCGCGGGCCTGCACCACGCCTGGGTGGGCGACGCGCCCGGCCTCGTGCTCGCGCGGATCGCTTGCAGCCTGGTGAACGAAGCGGCATTCGCGATCGGCGAGGGCGTCGGCTCCGCCCATGACATCGACACCGGGCTCGAGCTCGGCCTGAACCACCCCCGCGGACCCGTCGCCTGGGGCGAAGCGATCGGCCTGGAGCGCGTGCTCGCGACCGTCGACGGCCTCTGGGAGGATCGTCACGAGGAGCGCTACCGGGCCGCGCCGCTGCTGCGTCGCGCCGTGGCGCTCGACTGCGGGCTCAGCCAGGCCGCGGCCTGATGGCCACGGCGGACCTCACCGTGCTGGCACTCGGGCGCCCCGACCCCAGCGCGGGCGCCTATATCGCCGAGATCCAACGGCGCCTGGCCGCCCAGGACCGCGTGCGCTTCCAGATGCACGCCATGGGCACGTCGCTCGAGGGCTCGATCGCGGACATCCTGGCCGTCGTCGGGGAGCTGCACGCGGTGCCGTTCGAGCTCGGCATCCCGCGTGTCTACACGGTGCTCAAGCTCGACGAGCGCCGCGACCGGCCCGGACAGACGCTGCAGGACAAAGTCGACTCGGTGAACCGCCGCCTGGCTTAGCGGGGAGCGCTTAGTTACCGACCTTGGCGCCGGTGGCCTTGGCCAGCTTGTTCTGGTTCGTGTTGACCTCCTGGGCATCGGAGGCCAGCTTGACGGTGGCCGAGCGAGCGGCGGACGGATCGCTTTGCCTTGCCGCCTTGGCGATCGCGTCGAGGTCCGTACGGCTCGTGTCGAGGGCGTCGGTGAGTGCCTTTGACTCGTCCTTCAGATCGCTCGGGGTGTCCAGCGCCGCGATGTCCTTGCTCGAGCTCGTGAACCGGTCGCTGAGCTTTGAGAACTTGGCGGCAACGGCGGAGTTCGAGTCCTTGCCCGCTCCGTTGACGGTCGCACCGAGGGACGTACCGAGCTTCAGCAGCTTGTCGTTGAGCGGCTTGTAGTCGTCTATGTACTTGTCCTTGGCGCTCTGCCCGCACCCGGCGACGGGCACGGCGAAGAGGGCGGTCAAAGACAGCGTGGTGGCGATCGCTCGGCGCATCGCGGGCACACTATTGACCGCTGCGGCCGGCGGATCAGGCGACTGCGCCGACGGGCTCCGGCCGGGTCTGTGCTGGCTGTGGCGGGGCCGGGCGCAAGCGCGGTACCGCGAGCGCCACGAGCGACCCGGCCACCAGGACGGCCGCACCGACCCAGAGTGCCGGCACCAACCCGTCGACGAAGCTCTGCGGGGTTCTGATGAAAAAAAAGGGGGATGCGGGTCGACCTTCAGCAGCCTTCCGCGAGGATCTCGGGGAGTTCGAGCGCGGCGCCGACGTTCATCAGCATGCCGTGCGCGAAGAAGCCCACCAGCTGCTCGTGGGTGGCCCCGGTCTCGCGCGCGACGGCCTGCCAGATGCTCGAGAAGCCCGCTCGGATGTCTGCCTGAAGGTCGGGGTTGCCGGCCGCGGCGGCGTGGGCCTGCAGCTGGCACTGAAGATCGACGCGATCTTCGAGGAACTCGGAGTAGGCCCCACCCATGGCCGCGAGCTTGTCCTCCGCGCCGTCGGCGTCCTGGGCGGCAGCTACGAACGATTGGCGGATCCGGGCGACCGTGGAGTCATAGACCGCGAGGAACAGCGCTCGCTTGTCGGGGAACAGCGCGTAGATGTAGGGCTGGGAGATGCCGGCACGCTGGGCGATCCGCGTGGTGCTGGTGGCGTGGTAGCCGCTTTCGGCGAACTCCCGCTTGGCCGCGTCGAGCACATTCTCGCGGCGCTCCTGCGCAGTCATCCGGTTGGTCGTGGCGGTCGCCATGAGCCCCACACTACTTATAGGCTTATCAATATGTCAAGGCGCGCCCCTCACGGCGGTCGCCTCCACCGCGCCCCGGGCCCTAGGCCCGTTCGCGCAACACGAAGTGCAGGATGCCGCCGTTGCGGTAGTAGAGCCATTCGTTCGGGGTGTCGATGCGCACCCGCGCCGTGAACTCGATGGCGTCTCCGCCGCCTGTCCTATCGGAGGTAGGGTCCTCGGGTGTGGCGGTGACCTTCAGCTCGCGGGCGCCGTCCTCGAGCGGATCGAGGTCGACGGTCTCGAATCCGGTCAGCCCGAGCGACTCCGCCGTCTCGCCGTCGGGGAACTGCAGAGGCAGGATCCCCATGCCCACGAGGTTGGACCGGTGGATGCGCTCGTAGCTTTCGGCGATCACGAACTTGATGCCAAGCAGTCGCGGGCCCTTGGCGGCCCAGTCGCGCGACGACCCCGAGCCGTACTCCTTGCCCGCCAGCACGTACAGCGGGACGCCATCTGACCGGTACTCCTCCGACGCGTCGAAGATGAAGGCTTCCTCGCCATCCTTGGGAGGCTTTGGCATGGATGCCGAATCCTTCGCACTGATTCGGGTGTAGCCGCCCTCGGTGCCGGGCGCGAGCTGGTTGCGCAGGCGCACGTTGGCGAAGGTCCCACGCATCATCACCTCGTGGTTGCCGCGGCGCGAGCCGTAGGAGTTGAAGTCCTTCTGCTCGACGCCGTTGTCGATCAGGTACTTGCCACCGGGCGTGTCGCGTTTGATGGCGCCGGCGGGCGAGATGTGGTCGGTGGTGACCGAGTCGCCGAGCTTGGCCAGCGCCCTTGCGCCGGTGATCTGCTCGAAGCCCTCGGGTGCCTCGCCGTTCATGCCCTCGAAGTACGGGGGGCGCTTGACGTAGGTGGACTCTTCGTCCCAGGCGTAGCGGTCCCCCTCGGGGATCTCGAGGTTCTCCCAGTTCTCGTCGCCCTCGAACACCTTGCCGTAGCTCTTGCGGAACATGTCTGACTCCACGGCCGACTCGATCTCGGCTGCAATCTCGGCCGTGGTTGGCCAGATGTCCTTGAGATAGACGGGGTTGCCGTCGTGGTCGTCGCCGAGGGACTCCTCGTACATGTCGAGGTCCATCCGCCCCGCCAGGGCATAGGCCACGCACAGCGGCGGGCTGGCCAGGTAGTTGTTGCGCACCTCGGGGTGGATGCGCCCCTCGAAGTTGCGGTTGCCCGACAGCACCGAGCACACCGTCAGGTCGGCGTCTGTGATCCCCTGCGAGATCTCGTCGGGCAACGGCCCGGAGTTGCCGATGCAGGTGGTGCAGCCATAGCCCACGAGGTTGAAGCCGAGGGCGTCGAGCGGCTCGATCAGCCCGGCGCGCTCGTAGTAGTCCATGACCACCTTTGAGCCGGGGGCCAACGACGTCTTGACCCACGGCTTGCTGGTCAGGCCCTTCTCGACCGCATTGCGCGCCAGCAGCCCGGCGCCGAGCATCACGGCCGGGTTGGAGGTGTTGGTGCAGCTGGTGATCGCGGCGATGACCACTGCGCCGTCCTCGAGCTCGAACTCTTGGCCGTCATAGGACACCGACGCGCTCTTCTTGGCCGCCTGGACGGCGGTGTCGCCGCCTGCCCCCCGCGATGGGGGGTGCTGGGCCACCGGGTCGGAGTCGCCGGGCTCGCCGGACTGCGACGAGGGCGGATCGCTGGCGGGGAAGGTCCCGCGGGCGCCGTTGCCGCCGTGATCGAGGTTCTCTCCCTCGTTCTGCTCCTCGAGGTTGGCCAGGAACTCATTGGCGGCGTTGGAGAGCGAGATGCGGTCCTGGGGCCGCTTCGGGCCGGCCAGGCTCGGCTCGACGGTGGACATGTCGAGCTCGAGCGTGTCGGAGTAGACGGCGTCTTCGGAGCTGTCGTCGTGGTACATGCCCTGCTCGCGGGCGTAGGCCTCGACCAGCTCGAGCTGGTCGGTCGGACGGCCGGTGAACTCCATGTAGCGCAGCGTCTCGGCATCCACCGGGAAGATCGCGCAGGTGGACCCGAACTCCGGGCTCATGTTGCCGATCGTGGCGCGGTCGGCGAGCGGCATGTTGGCGAGGCCCGGGCCGAAGAACTCGACGAACTTGCCGACCACTCCGCGCTCGCGCAGCATCTCTGTGACCGTGAGCACGAGGTCGGTGGCGGTAGCGCCCTCGGGCAGCTCGCCGTCCATGCGGAAGCCCACCACCTGGGGCAGCAGCATCGACACCGGCTGACCCAGCATGGCCGCCTCGGCCTCGATCCCGCCGACACCCCAGCCGAGCACTCCGAGCCCGTTGACCATCGTGGTGTGCGAGTCGGTGCCGACCAGCGTGTCGGGAAACGCCTGGCCGTCGCGCGCGGTGACCACCGTGGACAGGTACTCGAGGTTCACCTGGTGGCAGATGCCCGTGTTGGGCGGCACCACCTTGAAGTTGTCAAAGGCGGTCTGGCCCCAGCGCAAGAAGGCGTAGCGCTCGCCGTTTCGCTCGAACTCGCGCTCGGCGTTGCGTTGGAAGGAGAACTTCTCGGCGAAGGAGTCGACCTGGATCGAGTGGTCGATCACCAGCTCGACCGGCACCAGCGGGTTGATCTTTGTCGGGTCGCCGCCCAGGTCCTCCATGGCGTCGCGCATCGCGGCGAGATCGACGATGGCAGGGACGCCGGTGAAATCCTGCATGAGCACCCTGCTCGGCGAGTAGGCGATCTCGTGAGACGGCTCGTCCGAGGCCGACCACTTCGCGACCGACTCGATCGTCTCCCGGGTGACGGACTCCCCATCCTCGTTACGCAGCAGGTTCTCTAGCAGCACCTTGAGCGAGTAGGGCAGACGAGCGACGTCGAACTCCGACTGGAGCGCATCCAGCTTGAAGATCTCGTGCGACGTGCCGGCGACGTCGAGGGTGGACTTGGCTCCGAAGCTGTCGGGATGGCTCACGGCGCCAACGGTACTAATCCCTTGGCACGTTCTCGCTGCTGGCAAAGCTCGCGGCGCTCGCGCTTGCCACCACCACCATCGCGATGGCCACCCACTCTCGCGCGTGCAGCACCTCGCCGAGCACCACCAGGCCGGCCAGCGCGGCCACCGCGGGCTCCATGCTCATGAGCACACCGAAGACCCCCGTCGGCAGCTTGCGCAGCGCCTCGAGCTCCAGCGAGTAGGGAATGGCCGAGGACATCATCGCCACGGCGGCCGCCACCACCAGCACGGTGGGATCGAGCATCGCGGTTCCGGCTCCAAAGACGCCGACCGGCACAAGCAGCACGGCGCCGACGGCCATCGCCAGCGCCAGGCCCGCGCCACCGGGAAACGCCTTGCCAACCCGGGCGCTGAGCAGGATGTAGCTGCCCCAGAACACACCCGCAAGCAGCGCGAGGCCGGCACCGAGCGCGTCGATGCTGCCTCCGCCGAGGTCGGCAAGCAGCAGGATGCCGGCGGCTGCCAGGGTCACCCAGGCCAGGTCGAGCGGGCGGCGCGAACCAGCCACGGCCACCGTCAGCGGCCCGACGAACTCCAGCGTGACCGCCACGCCGAGGGGAATCCGGTCGATCGCCTCGTAGAAGCCGAGGTTCATGGCCGCCAGCGCCACCCCGAAGGTCAGTACCAGCGCCAGCTCACGCCGGCTGTGGCCCCTCACGGTGGGGCGCGACACGGCCACCAGCACGAGCGCCGCGAACAGCATGCGCAGAAACACGGTGCCGCTCGGGCCCGCGTCGTCGAAGAGGCCCTTGGCGAACGAGGCGCCGAACTGGGTGGACGCGACCCCGCCGAGCACCAGCAGCGGCGGCGGGACCGCGTCGATGGCGCGCCTGTCGGTCACCGATGCCACGCTACCCCGCGCGACGACCAAACCGTGGAGTCGATGTGGCTACAGCGGTCTGGCGATGATCGATGGGCGGAAGGCCACCCACGACCGCGCGGCGGTTGTCTGCGCCGGCTAGGCGCTAGCCCGCCGCGGCCCGGTCGGCCGCCGCTGCCTCCATCTTGTCCGGGTCACCCTCCCAGTGGGCCTCGGCGTCGATGATCCCGTCGCGAAGGTAGGCCTCGGCATCCAACGCCGCCGAACAGCCCGACCCGGCGGCTGTGACGGCCTGACGGTAGGTGTGGTCGACGAGGTCGCCGGCGGCGAACACGCCGGGGAGCTTGGTCTTGGTCGAACGGCCTTCGACCACGACGTAGCCGTCTTCGTCAAGGTCGACCTGACCGACGACGATGTCGGAGTTCGGCTTGTGGCCGATGGCAACGAACGCGCCGTCGATCTGGATCTCGCGGCCCTGGCCGCCGTCGGTGTTGTTCAGCGCGACCGCGGACAGCACACCCTTGTCGTTGGGCCTGAAGGCCTCTATCGAGTAGGGGGTCAGCAGCTCGATGTTGTCGGTGTCGCGTGCGCGCTCGAGCATGATCTTCGAGGCCCTGAACTCGTCGCGGCGGTGGATGATCTTGACCTCGCTGGCGAACTTGGCCAGGAAGGTGGCGTCCTCCATGGCGGTGTCGCCACCGCCGATCACGACGGTGGGCTTGTCGCGGAAGAAGGCCGCGTCGCAGGTGGCGCAGTAGGAGACGCCGCGCGCGGCCAGCTCGTCCTCACCCGGCACTCCCAGCTTCTTGGGCTCGGCGCCCATGGCCAGGATCACGCTCCTCGCGAGGTGCTCCTCGTCGCCGACGTAGACGCGATGCACGCCGCCGTCGGTCGAGAGGTCCACGCGCGTGACGTCGTCAGTCACGAAACGGGTGCCGAAGCGCTCTGCCTGATCGCGGAACTCCTGCATCATCTCGGGGCCCGTCACGCCGTTGGGGTAGCCCGGGTAGTTCTCGACGTCGGTGGTCTGCTGGAGCAGCCCGCCCCAGGCGAACCCCTCGAACATCAGCGGCTCGAGATCGGCGCGCGACGTGTACAGCGCGGCGGTGTAGCCCGCGGGCCCGCTGCCGATGATGATCACGTCTTCCACGCGTTGTGTACCGAGATCCTCGTGCGCACCCGCCGGGTGCTTCGCATTGTTTTCGGTCATCTAGTGCCCTCCGCCGTTACTTTACTTTTTGAAGTATAGCCTGCACCCCGGCGCTGGCCCTCCCACGTTGCCACGGTGCGCCGCAGCTGAAAGTAGGCGATCACTCCGGGAGGGATCGGCAGCCAGAAAGCGATCACCCGGTAGGTGAGCACGGCGGGGAACACGATGTCGCTGGGGATCCCAAATAGCACGAACGCCCCAATCAGGCCCGCGTCGACAGAGCCGACGCCGCCGGCGGGCGACGGGATCAGGTTGGCCGCCATGCCAACGAAGAAGCCCTGGACGAGCACAGCGAGGGGCACGCTGCCGCCGAAAGCCTCGAAGCTCGCCCACAGGATGCCGATCTGGGCGGCCCAGAACCCGACCGCCCCGCCGACGGCCAGGGCACCGCGACTCGGGTGGGCCAGATAGTCGATCGCGGTGCGCACGCCGGTGGAGAGCGTCGCCGGGCCCGTGGCCAGCTTCTCCGCGAGCTTGGCGCCACGATGTTCGCCCGCCACGCCCGACAGACGTCGCTCGAAGTCGCCCGGGATCAACGACACGAGCCCGAGCACGAGGATCAGGGCGCCCGCGACGGCGGCAGGCACGATCGTTCCCCCGACGGGGTGTTCGCCGGGCAGGACGCTGGTGCGCAACAGGATCCCGAAGACGATCAGCGAGACCAGGTACACCGAGTAGGTGAGCACCAGGAACGCGACCATGCGACTGGCCGAGCGTCGCCGCGGCATGCCCGCCTTGCGCAGCGCCCAATAGGTGAGCACGATGCCGCCGGCCCCGGCGGCCGAGAAGATCCGCGTGGCCGCCAGCCCGGCCATCGTGATCTGGTAGGAGGCCTTGACCCCCAGGCGGCGGCGCACGAGCGAGTCCGACCGCCCGCCGAGCACACCCCGGAAGAGCATCACGTAGGAGCCGAACTGGAGCGCGCAGAAGGCCGCAGCGATCACGACCCAGTACCAGATGGCTTCGTGGATCCGGCCGAGGCTGTCGTCGAATCCGACGATCTTCGGGAGCACGAGGTAGATGCCGAGCACCCCGGCGATGAACACGGCCGCCACCGTCGCCATCCGGCGGCGGTCGGACAGCAACGCCAGTATCCGGTGGTCCTCCTCCGCGTCCTCCTCGACTTCCTCTTCCTCGTCGAACCCCGGCAGCGCCGGCTCCCCGACCGCCGGGGGGCGCCTGCCAGGGTCGGTGAGCGGCGGCGACATCAGGCCGCGCCGGGCTCCAGGCGCTGTATCACGCGGCCGGCCGACAGAAGCAGCGGCTGCGCGTGGGGCTCCGCCAGGCGCACGCCCTCCGCCAGGGCGAGGCCCGCCACGAGATCGATCACATAGTGCTCTCCCAGGTAGATCAGGCCGAAGCCGAGCGTGATCGCATAAGTCCATCCGATGGCGCCCTGAGTCCTGCCCACCCCCGACAGGACGTGCGCGGCCATGACTGATATTCCGAAGTGAAGAGACGGCATCGCGGCGAAGGGGTTGCCCTCCAGCCCATCGTAAAGCGGCCGCCAGAGGCCTTTCCAGAAGTGCTCCCCTGATTCGACCATGATCCGCCGGATCGGCTCGATCCGGCCCACCTCCGCGGCGTACCACGGCGGAGCGGTCGGCACCGACCAGTAGACCAGCAGGCCCGTGTCGAACGCCCCGGCGAGCAGCACCGCCGATCGCACGAACCGGTCGTGGTGGCGCAACAGCATGTAGGCGGCCGTGCCGTGGGGCACCAGGAACCAGCTCCAGTGCACCATGGAGAGCGCCAGGTCGTGCGGGCGCACTTCGCCGGGCGTGCCAAGAGCCCGCTGGAGCCTGTGCGTGGGCAGGGTGCCGCCGCCGATCAGCAGGTCGATGCTGGCCGGATAGTCGACGTGCGTGCGTGCACGCAGGCGCTCGGGGTCGTCGTCGGGCATGTCGTAGTGGGCGTAGTAGGCCCACATCTGCAGTGCGTAGATGCCGGCGTCCCTGCCGCGTGAGCGCGGCACCGCAAGCGCCAGCGCCACCGGCGCGCTGAAGCTGAGCACCGTGACCACGGGCACCCGTAGCGCCAGGCGGCGGCGGACGAGGGGCGCCGCGACGCCCACCGCGATGGCGCCCCAGGCCAGCGTTCGTAGGGCGCGCGAGCTCCGCAAGACGGCCGCGATTGTACCTTTGCGACCAATGAACCGCCACGTGGCCATGGGATTGCTCTTCTACCCCCGCGGGGGGTCGGCCCAGGTGGCGCTCTACCTGGCCCGCGCGCTCGAGCGCGCCGACTGGCACACCGAGCTGATCTGCGGCTCGCTGGGACCGGAGGGCGAGCGCACCAACGCCGGCACCTTCTTCAAGGGCATCGACGTCCACGCGGTCGACTACGACCCTGCGATCGCGGCCGCCGAGGAGGGCTCCGATCCGGTCGCGGCCGACTTTCCGCTGCACCCGTCGTTCGAGGACCGTCTCGATGCTTCCGACCGGGTGTTCGCAGCGGTGACACCCGAGCTCGGTGACCACCTCGTCGACGCATGGGCCGCGTTCGTGGACGACGCCCTCGACTCAGACATCGAGGTCTTTCACCTTCACCACCTGAGCGTCCTGCAGGAGGCGTTCTCCCGCGCCCGCGCCGGCGTCCCGATGGTCACCCACCTGCACGGGACCGACATGAAGATGATCGATCGCATCGACCGGCTGGTGGCGATCGCACAGCAGCTCGAGTCCGATCTGGCAGGGATGGCCGATCGTGCCGACGCCGACGAGCTGCCGTCGTTCTCAGACCTCGAGGACGACCGCGCCCGCGAGCTGGCGGACACCGTGCGCTGGGGCGAGTGGCGCCACGGCAGCCACTGGGCCGCGCGACTGCGGGCGGCCGCCCAGCGCAGCGACCGGTTCGTGGTCATCTCCCCGCACGACCGTGACGAGGCCCAGCGGCTGCTCGGCGTGGAAGGCGATCGCGTGGAGTGGATTCCGAACGGCGTGGACACCGATCTGTTCGATCGCGTCGAGATGTCGGCGCAGGACCGCCGCGAGCGGTGGAGCGAGTTCCTCGTCGAGGACCCCCAGGGTTGGGACGAGTCGGGGGAGGCCGGCAGCGTCTCCTATTCCGAGGAGGATCTCGGAGCCTTCGTGCACGACGGCGAGCCGACGCCGGTGCTTTTGTTCGTCGGCCGCTTCCTGGAGTTCAAGCGGGTGCCGCTGCTGATCGAGGCCTACGCGAAGGCGCGCGAGCGCTTCGACA
>JBBRYL010000013.1:0-51090 GCA_038237685.1 Solirubrobacterales bacterium
CGCCGCCCCGCCAGCTAACTGAGCCGCCCCGCCTGCTCCGCTCCGCCCTACGGGCTCCGCTACGCAGACGGGCCTACCTCACCTGAGGTGGGGCACTTTTCAACCGTTGAAAGTGGTCCACTTTTCGACCGTGCTTGACAGAGCTTCGCTGTCGTCATCACGGCATGACCCGATTTAGGCTGGAAGGTCGCGGGAGCTATCGGTGCACGAAGTGCCGTATGGACCGTGTGAAGGAATGGCGTCGCCGCAAGAAGGCGCAGCTCGTGCAGGAAGCGGGCGGCGCTTGCCAGCTATGCGGGTACGACCGGTATCTAGGTGCGCTCCACTTCCACCACGTCGATGCCACGACGAAGGCGTTCGCGCTCGGCGAGCGCGGATGCACCCGGTCGATCGCCCGGCTGCGGGAGGAAGCGCTCAAATGTGTTCTTCTCTGCTCGAACTGCCACGCGGAAGTCGAGGGCGGTATCGTCCCGTTGGAAGGGGGGGCCGCTGACGCGGCCGATGTACCCCAAGTAGCGGTCGGGGGTAGCTCAATCGGCAGAGCAGCACCCTGTTAAGGTGACGGTTGTGGGTTCGAGTCCCACCCCCCGAGTGGCCGGAGCGAAGGCCATCAGATGTTGATCCCGCTCGGCTAAGTAGAACGCAGTCCCAGCGCCTCCACGGCATCAGCGGCCACCGCGGCCCCGTTTTGCGCTCGCACCCATTCGGCGAGCCGGCCCGCGTGCGTCGCGTAGCCGGGATCGCCAAGCAGCTCGCGCACCGCCAGTCGCACGCCGCGTGGCGTCACCAACCGCCGTGGCAGCGACACCCCGCTTCCAGACCATGCCAGCCGCGCGGCGTTCTCGGCCATGTCGCCCGCAACCGGGCAGCCGACCACCGGCACCCCACAGGTCAGGGCGCGCACGACCGTGCCGTGCCCGGCGTGGCAGACCACGGCCGCGCAGCGCGGCATGGTGCGGGCGTAGGAGAGCCAGTCGACCACGCGTGCGTTGGATGGCACGCGGAGTGGGGTGGGAGAAGGCCGCCGGTTCAGCGTCGCGATCACGCGCACCGGCTCCTCAGCCAGGCCCTCCAGCGCTGCAGCCACCATCCGCTGCTCGGGATCCTGGGAGGTGCTGGGCGCCACCAGCACGAGCGGTGCGTCGCCCGGTGGCAGCTCGACCTCGTCGACCGGCCGCTCCCACAGGAGCGGGCCGGTGACCTTGACCCAGGGATCGCGTTGGTAGCGCGGGTACTCGAGCTGCGGGAGGGTGGCCACGAGTGCGAGCTGGTGCGAGATGCCCCCATGGGTGTGGGCGAGCGGTTCGAGGCCTACGCGCGCGCGGGCGCCGTTGAGCTCGTCGCGTCCCTGCTCCTCGCCCCTGCGCAGAAGTGGATCCAGAAGACCCCATGCTGCCGCGCCGGCGCGGGTGCGCGGCAGCCGCGCCCCGGTCGAGTACGGCGCCATGCCCTGCTCGGAGACCGGGTAGACGTGGGGGATCAGCGTCGCCCACGGGCGCCGGGCCATCTGCGCGGCCAGGCTGCCGGCCACGGTGAGGATGTCGGCCACCACCGCGTGGGGATCGGTCTCCTCGATCAGGGGCATCGTCTCCCGCGCCGCCCGCACTGCGGCCTGATAGGGCGAAAGCCCCGGACCGTCCCAGACCTTGTATTCGGGGGCGGGGGCAAAGCGCATGCCCTCGCGCTCGACGTCTTCCTGCCAGCGGTCCCAGGTCTGCAGGCAGACCTCGTGGCCGCGGGCGGCCAGCTTCCGGCCGAGGGCGATCGCCGGGAACGCGTGCCCCGGGTCGCCGAAAGCGGCGAGGAGAAACCGGAGTTGCGGTGCTCCGGAGGAAGTCAGGCGGCGATCTCAGACAGCTCGCGCACCATGCGGCGGCGCGACTCGAAGTCGAACGCCATCGGCGTGCAGATGAGCGTGCCCACGCCGGCCTCACGGTAGACCTCGAGGCGCTCGGCGATCCGCTCCTTTGAGCCGCATAGCGACGTGAGGTCGATCAGCTCGGCGGGCAGCGCGGCCGCGGCCTCGTCCTTTTTTCCGTCGAGGTAGAGGTCCTGGACCTCCTTCGCGGCGTCCTCGAACCCGTAGCGGCGCACGATCGCGTTGTAGAAGTTCTTCTCGCGCGAGCCCATGCCGCCGACGTAGAGGGCCAGGACGGGACGCATGGAGTCGCGCGCGCGGTCGACGTCGTCGTCGATCGAGACGTTGACCATCGGGGCGATGTCGAAGGAGTCGTCGATCTGCTTTTCGCCTGTGTTTCGGTCGGCGCCCTCTTGGAGCAGTTCGCGGAACTCCCCGACGTGCTCGGGGCTGAAGAAGGTGGGGATCCAGCCGTCGGCAACCTCGCCGGTGAGCTTCGTGTTGTTCGGGCCGATCGCTGCGATGTAGATAGGCATGCGCTCCTGCACCGGGGCGATCATCAGGTGCAGCGCCTTGCCGGGACCGTCGGGGAGGGGGAGGGTGTAGATCTCGCCGTCCCAGGTCAGCTTCTCGCGGCTGAGCGCCTTGCGCAGGATGCCCACGTACTCGCGCGTGCGCTGGATCTGGCGCGCGAACGGCTGGCCGTGCCAACCCTCGGCCACCTGGGGCCCGGAAGAGCCGATGCCAAGCAGCATCCGGCCGTCAGAGAGTTGGTCGAGCGTGGCCGCGGTCATGGCGGTCATCGCCGGGGTGCGCGCCGGCATCTGGAAGATCGCCGAACCGAGCTTGACCCGCTCGGTGTTGGCGGCCAGCCAGGCGAGCACCGTGGCGGTGTCTGAGCCGTAGGCCTCCGCGGCCCAGACCGAGTCGTAGCCGGCGCTCTCGGCGTCCTTGACGATCGCGAGCTGCTCCTGGGCGGTCAGCCCGAGCCCCCAGTACCCGACGTGCAGACCCAGCCGCATTTGCAACTCCTCTCTCATGCGCAGGAACTACCTTGAATCGCCCGGCAGCCGGCCCTACGCTCACCGACCAGTGAGGCCGCGCCATCGTATGAGACCCGCTCGGGAGCTGCGCACCGCCATCGACTGCATGCCGGTGGCCACCCGGCACGCGATGCTCGACGGGATCGACGGCGTGCCGATCATCGTCGGGGGATATACCGACGGCCAGGGCGGCATCTGCCCGATGCTGGCCGCGCACCGCAACGGCGGCCGCACCGCATTCGCCGCCTTCGCCCATGCGTGGGACCGCTACACCAAGGCCGACGGCGAGCGCCGCCGCGCGACGCGGCGCGAGGTGCGCACGCTTGCGGCGATGCTGCAGGCGTCGATCGAGATGGAGGACACCGTCGGCCAGGGCGTGCTCGGCCAGGCGGTGCGCGACCACCGGGCCACGCAGGTGCGTCGCGCCCATCGCGAGGAGTTCGACGTTGAGCCGCTGGAGCCGCTCGCGCGTGACTCCTCCGACGATCGTGGTCGCGATGACCGCCACGATCGTCTACTCGTCCGCGCCTAGCGACTCAGTAGACGTCGCCCGCCCGTACGAATTGGACCTCGGGCACGAAGCACGCCGGGGACGTGGAGAGCAGGTAGCGCACGGCGCCCGCCACGTCGGCGGGCTGGATCATCTGGTCCTTTGGCACCTCGCCCTCGATCCAGTCGGTCATCGCGGTGGCCACGAAGCCGGGGCACAGGGCGGTGAACTGGATGCGGTCGCCGGCGTGCTCCTTGTGCAGCGCCTGGGTCAGGCCCACCACGCCGGCCTTGGTGGCCGAGTATGCCGTCAGCCAGCCCTGGCCGTGCTTGCCGGCGATCGACGCGGTGTTGCTCACCAGCGCCTTGCCGTGCTCGGCCCCCGCCGCCTTGAGCAGCGGCATCGCGTTGCGCGTGAGCAGGTAGACCGCGCGCAGGTTCACGCCGATCTGCATGTCGACCTTCTTGGTCTCGGCATCGGGGAACGGCCCGCCGATGCCAACGCCGGCGTTGTTCACCAGCACGTCCATGCGGCCGAACCGGCTCTCGTGACGTTCGACCAGCGCCGCGAGGTCGGCCTCTTCGGCCATGTTGGCCGGCACCGACTCGACTTCGACGCTGTCTTCGCGCAGCTTCTGCGCCGCGGCCTCGAGCTTCTCGGGGCGGCGGGCCGCGAGCGTGATCCCGTAGCCCTCCTTGCCGAGCATGCGGGCTATGGCAAAGCCAATCCCGCTCGACCCTCCGGTGACCAATGCTGCACGTGCCGACACTCGTTCCTCCTCGGTTGACCTGCGACGGGCGCACCCTATGTCACTGCGCGTCAGGGTCCGCGAAGAAGTGCCGGGCCGCGGACTGCGCTCTACTAGCCTCCTGCTGGTGCATCGGACCCCGACCTCGCTGGTGCTTGTCCTTGCCGCACTGCTCGCCGTCGTGATCGCGGGCTGTGGCAGTGACTCCTCGGGCTCCTCCGGGGGCTCAAAGCCTCCCGCGCCCGCCAAGGCGGCTGACTTCCCACAGCCCGGGAACAAGACGCTCGCGCAGCTGAAGCAGGAGATCGGCAAGCAGGGACCGGTGCTCGCCCCGGCGGTGTCCCAGCTCCAGCCCGGTACCGCCCGCTTCGGCTTTGCCCTTTTCGACCGCGCCCGCGCCCAGATCGCCGACGCGCCTGTCGTGCTCTACACCGCCCCCAAGGGCGGCGGCAAGGTCCGCGGCCCGATCCCCGCGCGGTGGGAGTCCCTCGCGGTCAAGCCGCAGTTCCAGAGCCGCTCGGTGGCCTCCGACCCCGACGCCGCCAAGGCGGTGTACGTAGCCGACCTGAAGTTCGCAAGGCCCGGCGCCTACGACGTGCTCGCGGTCGCCCGCCTGGACAAGCGGCTCGTTGCAGCCGACGCCCCGGCGGGGCTGCTCCAGGTGACCGACACCGGCAAGGTGCCGAACGTGGGTGACAAGGCCCCGGTGATCGACACCCCGACCAAGGCGCAGGTCGGCGACGTGAAGAAGATCGATACCCGCCTGCCGCCATCGAACCTGCACGAGCAGAACTTCAAGGACGTGGTCGGCAAGAAGCCCGTGATCCTGATCTTCGCCACCCCGGCGCTGTGTCAGAGCCGCGTCTGTGGGCCGGTCGTCGACATCGCCGAGCAGCTGAAGACCGAGCGCGGCAAGGACGCGGACTTCATCCACCAGGAGATCTACAAGGACAACCAGATCAATAAGGGCTTTCGGCCCCAGGTGCGCACCTACCACCTGCCGACCGAGCCGTGGGTGTTCGCCATCGACCGTCGGGGCCGGGTGGCCGCGAGGCTCGAGGGGCCCTACAGCGTGGCCGAGCTCGAGAAAGCCGTGGACGCCGCCGTCAAGTGAGCCCGTCGGTGCGGTGCTCGTCGGCCGGTGCCCGACTGGGCTCCTCTCGCTGAGCCCGTCGGTGCGGTGCTCGTCGGCCGGTGCCCGACTGCGCTCCTCCCGCTAGGTTCCCGGGCGTGCCGGCGCCGTCCGACTATCCGCATCAGCTCGACGTGTCGACTCGCTGGCACGACAACGATGTCTACGGCCACGTGAACAACGTCGACTACTACGCGTTCTTCGACACCGTGATCAACGCGTGGCTGATCCGCGAGGGCGGCCTCGACATCCAGCGCGGCGATGCGATCGGCCTCTGCGCCGAGTCGCACTGCGCGTTCCTCGCACCGCTGGTCTTTCCCGAGACCGTGACCGCCGGCCTGCGCGTAGCCACGCTCGGGCGTTCCAGCGTGCGCTACGAGATCGGCCTGTTCTCCCAGGACGGGACCCACGCCGCCGACGGCTGGTTCGTGCACGTCTTCGTGGATCGCGAGCGGCGGCAATCGGTGGCGATCCCGGACGCGATCCGCACCGCGCTGCAGCGCCTCGTAGTGCAGCAGTAGCGGCGTCGCCGCGCCACCTATGGGCCGACCTGGACTCGAACCAGGGACCTATCGATTATGAGTCGACTGCTCTAACCAGCTGAGCTACCGGCCCGTCGCGCGCAATCCTAGGGTCCGATCCCCGGCGGCAGCATTCTGGAGCTGTGGCCTACCCTGCAACTCGTGGCGCGATTCATCTACAACGACGGCGGTGACCCTGTGGCGTTCGTGCGCGGCCGCTTTCTCCACGGTCTCGACGGCGGCGCGCTGGCGCGGCTCGACCGCTCCCATGTGCACCGCTTGAGCGGCGAGTACGTCGGCGAGCTCTACGGCGACATGGTGGTCGACCGCGGCGTGGCCGATCCCGGCAACCTCGGCCCCTCCGACATTCCCGCCAATGCCGGGCTGCCGGGCCACGCGGGTAATCGGGGCGCACGCGATAGCGACTACCGCGACGTGTCAATTCAGCTGCTCAGCTGAGAACGTAGAAGTTCCCCGTCGGTACTTGACCGTTCCGGCTACGGTGGCCTTAGAGGCCTTGGCAGTGGCCCCCTGCTGCCGAGGCCTCGTTTTCTTCCGGCCGGCGCACGGGTAGCGTGGGGCCGGTGCGACTCGCGGCCATAGCTCCTGGCGACATCGTCCTGGTCTCCAGAGGCGGGCGCCGGTTCCACGCCCACGTCGAGAGCATCAGCAAGGGCGTCGTGCACGTGTTGCCGATCGGCCGCGGCCTGTCGTTTCGCCAGGCGACCGCCCACGAGGTGATCGACCACTGGCGCCGCGTACGCACCCGCTCCGAGGAGCACGCGCCGGCGCCGGGACAGCTCTCGCTGGCGGGACCGCTGGACCGCGCGTTGTGACCGACATCCCGGTGGCGCACGCGCGCCGGCTCGCGCTGCACGCCCAGGGCCTGGCCGCGCCGCCGCGCCCGGGCACGACCGTGAGCGACGTGGTCGCCCGGATCGGCTGCCTCCAGCTCGACCCGGTCGGGGTCGTCGCGCGCTCCCCGCTGCTCGTGCTGCGGGCCCGCCTGAACGGCGGCACTCACCGAAGCCACGAGCGCGCGCTGCACCGGGCGGCCTACGTGGACCGCGAGCTGTTCGACTACTGGTGCCACGAGGCAAGCCTCTGTCACCTCGATGACCTCCCCCTACATCGGTGGGCGATGCGCACCTACCTTGAGCGCCTCACGCCCGCACGAGCGAAGCGCGCGCGCTGGCTTGAGACCAACGCGGACTTCGCCGACCACCTGGCCGAGGATCTGCGCGTCCGCGGACCGCTGCGCGCCCGCGACCTCGAGGACCGCTCGGCCGCGGCGTGGGAGTGGGGCCACTGGACCGACGAGGTGTCCCCACGCCAGACGATCGCGCGGCTGCTGGGGCTGCTGTGGCTGCACGGCCGCGTCGGTGTGGCCGACAGGCTCGGCATCGAGCGGCTGTGGCACGTGATGGAGGAGTGCCTGCCCGCCGGTGCGCTGGCGGCCGCCGAAGCAGATCCGCTCGACGAGCGCGAGACCGTTCGTCGCGCGGCGCTGCGCGCGGTCGGCATGCTCGGCGTGGCTCGCGCCGCCCACATCACCGCCCACTTCACCCGCAAGCGTTACCCCGGCCTAGCTGTGGCGCTCGGGGAGCTCGAGCGCGACGGCGGGCTCGAGCGCGTGGGCGTTCGGGGCCTCGGCGGCGGCTGGTGGGCGCGCCCGGGCGACCTCGAGGCGGCCTCGCGGCTGTCACCGGGCAGGCGCACGCTCGCGCTCTCGCCATTTGACAACGTGCTGTGTGACCGCCGCCGGACGGCCGAGCTGTTCGGCTTCGATCACCGCCTCGAGATCTATGTGCCGAGGCCACAGCGCCGCTGGGGCTACTACGTGCTGCCGGTGCTGCACGGCGAGCGGTTCGTGGCACGCGTCGACCTGCGGGTAGAAGACGGTGGCGTGCCGAGAACGCTGCGGGTGCTCGACGTGCACCACGAGCCGGGCCGGCCCGCACGTGCCGCGGTCAGGCGGGCGATCGCCGCCCTGGCCCGCTGGCGCGGCGCCACGCCGGCGTGATCCGTTTGCGAGCGCCGACTGATCGGCGCCCGCCGGCTCGAGCCGGACCCGCTGTTCATGCCGGTGGCGTGGGAGCGCGAGGTCGAGCTGCAGTCCGCTCGGCTGGCTCAGCGGCCCTGAGTCTCGGGGGCATTGCGTTCGAGCGCGTGCCAGCCCACGTCGTGCTCTCTCGCACGGTGCTCGGCCGCGACGCCGCCGCGCAGGCCGAACAGCCGCTTGGCGTAGAGCAGGTAGACCACCACCGCCAGGTTGATCAGGAAGGTGATCGCCTTGAGCGGCGACAATTTGTGCGCGAGCTCATAGATCTCCAGTGGCAGCAGGGACGCCGTCACGATCAGCGTGAGGTACTCGGCCCAACGCCGCTGGTACCACAGCCCGACCGCCTCGAGCCCCTCGACCAGCGCGTAGACCGCGAACACCAGTCCCACGAGGCGCAGGGTGCTCGACTCGAGCGAGAACGCATGTTCGACCTCGTACAGCACGCCATGGCCCGACGGGGACGAGCTGCCTGTGCCGGTCTGGAGGTCGGCGATCACGCGAAACGCCTTGTGGCGCAGGGTATCGCGGTGGGAGGCGAACACGAAGATGAACGCCGCCAGCGCTCCGAGCACCAGGAAGTGCACGGCGCGGTTGATCGCGATCAGGCGCAGGACGAGCTTGTCGCGTAGCGGCCGGCCCCGCAGCGGCAGCTCGATCTCGTCGCGCGTCGGGGGCAGCCGGCGCCCGGGTGACGGGGGAGGGGGCACCGGCAGCCACGAGTCGCATCGCAGGCAGCGGTGCCAGCGGACGCCCTCCATCTCGCGGGCGAACAGGATGTCGTCGTCGGGAAGCGCCTCGGCGTCGGTGCCGATCAGCGCGTGACCGCTGATTCCGCATACCAGCAGCTCGTAGTGAAAGCGCGGCCGAAACCGGCTCGGCTTGACCAGGTGGACGCCCGGGAGTTGCGACCCGTGCGGCATAGGGCCTGCTAACGCAGCCCGATCAGGTCCACGACGAACACGAGCGTCTCGTCGGGTCCGATGACCCCACCGGCGCCGCGCTTGCCATAGGCGAGGGTGGGCGGGATGGTGATCCGGCGGCGGCCGCCGACCTTCATGCCGGCCACGCCCTGATCCCAGCCCGCGATCACCTGGCCCTTGCCGAGGCCGAACTTGAAGGTGTCGCCGCGATCCCAGCTCGCGTCGAACTGCTTGCCGGTCTTCCAGGAGACGCCGACGTAGTGCACCTCCACGACGTGGCCGGAAGCCGCCTCGTCGCCGTCGCCGACCGTGATGTCGTCGAGCTCGAGCTGGTAGGACGGCGGCTGGTCGGAGGGGACGTCGACCTGGGGCTTCTCGTTGGTGGTCACGCTCGCGGACGCTAGCCGACCGCGGCCTGGCGCTACTTCTTCAGCGCGGAGTCGCCCTTGAAATCCAGCCTGGCCTTGTCGCCCTTGACCGAGGCGACCGTCACCGTGATCCCAAGCGTGCCGTCGTTGCCCTTGGCCGTGCAGCGGGTCTTCGCGCCCTTCTTGGCCTCGAGGTCGTCCGGGCACTTGATGGTCGGGAACTTCTTCTGACCGGCCTTCTGGGCGATCTGGTCGAACTGCGTCTGCGCCTGCTTGGCGACCTCGTCGCTCGAGACCTTCGCCGTGCCACACGCGGCCAGAAACACCGAGGTCGCGATCGCGGTCGCGCACAGTGAAGTTCGTCTCATGGCGACATCTTTCCCCGCGGGCCGGTGACCTCCTGCGCTCAGCGCGGGGGCCGGCCGAAGCCGCCGGGACCCAACTCGGCAAGCGTCGGCGGGAACGCGCCCGGCCGCTCGCAGGTCCTCGCCGCAACCAGGCAGGCGAACCGCACGGCCTCCTCAATCGCCGCCGGGTCGGCCAGGTCGGTGCGCGTGAGCCCCCGTCGGCTCCACCAGGCGAGCAGTCCGCCGCCGAAGGCGTCACCCGCGCCGATCGTGTCGGCCACCGAGACCTGCGGCGCGGGCACCCGCAGCTCCCGGCCGTCGAGCAGCGCCGTGGCGCCGCGGGCGGCGTCGGTCACCAGCACCACCCCGAGACCGTGTTCGAGGAGGTCGCGCGCGGCGTCCAGGGGCGCTTGGCGCGGATAGAGCCACGCGAGATCTTCGACGCTTGCCTTGACCACGTCGGTGCGCCCGAGCGTGAACGCCAGGCTCGAGCGATAGGCGTCGCGGTCTGCGATCGCCGCCGGCCTGCAGTTGAGGTCGACCATCACGAGGGCGGTGCCCGCCACGTGGTCGACCACGGCGCGCAGCGCCGAGGCCAGCGGCTCGAGCACGAGCCCGAGGGTGCCGACGTGCAGCATCGCGACGTCGGCCGGGAGGGCCGCTACCGCGGCCGCGGCGTCGAGGCCCGGAGCTGACGTGCCCTCTGTGTAGAAACGGTAGGAGGCCGTCCCTTCAGCGTCGAGCTCGGCGACCGCCAAAGTGCTCGGCATGTCCGTCGCAAGGCTCTGGTCCACCAGCACGCCGTCGCTCGCCAGCTGTGCGGCCAGCCCGCTCCCGAAGCCGTCGTTAGAGAGCACGCCGAGGAAGTGGGTGACACACCCAAGCCGTGCGAGCGTGCGCGCAGTGTTGTACGGACCGCCGCCCTCGTGGGCGTTGAGGCCGCCCGACGCAGCGTCACGCACCAGGTCGATCAGGGCCTCGCCGCCGACCACGATGCTGGCGCTCTCGCCCACGGTGCGGACTCTATTTGGCGATACTCCGCGCAGCCGGAGATGTTCAACGCCTTCGACACCCGCGACATCGAGACGGCCCGTGGGCGGGTGCACGCGCGGGTGGGTGGAAGTGGCCCCCCGCTGTTGCTGCTGCACGGCTATCCGCAGAGCCATCTGATGTGGCACGCCGCTGCGCCGCTGCTGGCGCAGCGCTTCACCGTCGTGGCCTCCGACCTCGCGGGCTACGGCGAATCCTTCAAGCCCGCGCCGGCCGGCGACCACGCGCCTCACAGCAAGCGCGCGATGGCGAAGGACCAGGTCGAGGCGATGGCCGCGCTGGGCCATGACCGCTTCTGCGTGGCCGGCCACGACCGCGGTGGCAGGGTGGCCTACCGGATGGCGCTCGACCACCCCGAGCAGGTCGAACGGCTCGCGGTGCTCGACATCGTGCCGACCGCCGAGGTATGGAGCCGCGCCGACCGCCTCCTTGCCTTGGGCTACTGGCACTGGGGCTTTCTCGCTCAGCCGGCCCCGATGCCAGAGCGCCTGATCGGCGCCGACCCCGACGCGTTCTTCGAGCACAGCGTGCGGCGCATGGGCATCGGGGGAGCGCCCGGTCGCTATCCACCTGAGGTCATGGACGCCTATCGGGCCGCGTTGTCGGATCCCGCCGCGGTCGAGGCGATGTGCGAGGACTACCGCGCCGGGGCCTTCATCGACCTCGAGCACGACGAGGCCGATCGGGGCAAGCGCCGGATCGGCTGTCCGACGCTCGCTCTGTGGGGGCGCGGCGGCGCGCTCGCGCTGTTCTACGAAGACGTCCTGGCCATCTGGCGCGATTGGGCCGACGACGTGCGTGGCGAGGCGGTCGAGGCCTCCCACTTCCTGGCCGAGGACGAGCCCGAGCAAACCGCGGCGCACCTGACAGAGTTCTTCTCCGCGTGACCCACTTCTCCGACTATCAGAACGAGATCTACCTCGGCGGGCTCTCAGGACCAGCGCCCGCCCGGCCGTTGGACTGGGCCGAGCTCGAGCGCCGTGCCGGCGAGCACCTCTCGGCCGGGCCGTGGGGATACATCGCCGGCGCCGCCGGCCGCGAGCAGACGATGGCGGCCAACCGCGAGGCGCTCGACCGCGTTCGGATCGTGCCGAGGATGCTGCGTGACGTGTCCGAGCGCACGTTGCACCGCACCGTGCTCGGCACGGCGATGCCGGCGCCCGTGCTGCTGGCACCGATCGGCGTCCAGACCCTGGCCCATCCCGACGGTGAGCTGGCGGCGGCCCGCGCGGCTGCGGCGCTCGAGCTGCCCTTCATCGCCAGCACCGCTTCCTCGTACACGCTCGAGGAGATCGCGAAGGCCGGTGGCGGCGCGGCGCGCTGGTACCAGCTGTACTGGCCCAAGAGCCGTGACCTGGCGGCCAGCCTCGTCGGCCGCGCGGAGGCTGCCGGCTATTCGGCGCTCGTCGTAACGCTCGACACCTGGCTACTGGGATGGCGTCCGCGTGACCTCGGCCAGGCGTTCCTGCCGTTCCTGTGGGCCGAGGGCAACGCCAACTACCTGTCAGACCCCGTCTTTCGCTCGCTGCTCTCGGCCCCGCCGGAGGAGAACCGGATGGAGGCGATCGGCCAGTGGGCCTTCCAGTTCGCCAACCCGGCGGTCACCTGGGACGACCTCACGTGGCTGCGCGATCAGACCTCCCTGCCGATCGTGCTCAAGGGCATCCAGCACGCAGACGACGCCCGGCTGGCCGCCGAGCACGGCGCCGACGGGCTGATCGTCTCCAACCACGGTGGCCGCCAGGTGGACGGCGCCATAGGCTCGCTCGACGCGCTGCCCGGCGTGGTCGATGCGGTCGGAGACCAGCTTGAGGTGCTCTTCGACAGCGGCATCCGCGGCGGCGCCGATGCGCTCAAGGCCCTCGCGCTCGGGGCGCGGGCGGTGTGCCTGGGACGGCCTTACATGTGGGGGCTCGCGTTGGGCGGCGAGCAGGGTGTGCGCGACGTGTTGCGCGCCTTTCTCGCCGACCTCGACCTTGCGATGGCGCTGTCGGGCCACGCGGAGGTCGACGCCGTGGGCGCCGATACGGTCACCCGCGTTTCGTAGGTGCGCCTTACGCGTAGGTATCGAGCACCGAGCCGAGGGCCAGGGCCCCCGAGCTGGTGAGCGTGAACAGCGCGCCCGCCAGGGCTTCGGCGGCGCGCTCGACGCGCGAGCTGCTGCGGGCGGGCGCCTTCGACATCAGTTGATCCAGGCGCACTGCAGTACCCGTGCGTGCCAGTGCCAGCGAGCCGATCGGTGTCCGGCCTTGGGCCGCCTTGCAGATCGCGCTGGCCAGCGCCAGCGGATCGCCGGTCTCTCTCACGGCGTACTCGTCGGCGTGGCGCTCCAGGCCGAGCGCCAGGCCGCGCTGGCAGGCCGCCCCACCCGGGAGCGGCCGGGCAAGGGCCAGGAACGCCGCTCCCGCAAGGGCCCAGACCCGGTGTCGCAGATGGTGGTGGCCGTGCTCGTGGGCCAGGCTGGCGCGCAGCTCGGCTCCGTCGAGGGCGTCGAGGGCGCCGGCGGAAACGAGCACCCGGGTCGGGCCCACGCCCGTCAGGGCCACGTAGACATCGCGGTCGGCCATCACGAGGCTGCCCTCGGGGCCGATCCCGAGCGCGAGGTCGCGTAGCCTGCGGCGCAGCCGCAAGGTCATGGTCACCATCACGCAGCAGAAAAGGGTGACCGAGCAGCTCACGGCCAGCGCGGGCGCCAGCGCGGAGATGTGGGGAATCCAGAGCAGCGCCGCGGCCACCACCGCGAGGGAGAGCAGGGCGCGCAACGCGAGGGTCAGCAGCCAGACGCTGGCCGCGGCGTGCGGCGCCACCCGGTGCAGCGGCAGCAGATGGGGCAGAGCCAGCGCGATCGTGCACACGCCCGTGAGGGCGAGGATCGCCGTCTCTGTGTCAGTCATCGCCGCGGCTGTGGCGTATGCGATCCGCGTAGCGGGCGATCTCATCGAGCTCGCCGGCGTTCAAGTCGCCGACCACGTTGAGCAGCGCGGCCTTGCGGGCGTCGGGCGTCGCGCCCGCCAGCCGCCGGCCGATCACGCCGGCCAGGTGGTCGGCCTCGTTCTGACACGCGCGGTAGACAAAGGCCTGGCCCTCGCGCTCGCGCGTGAGTAGGCCGCGCTCGACCAGGCGGTTGAGCACGGTCTGCACCGTGGTGTAGGCCGAGCGCCTCGACGCGGGCTGGGCCTCGCGGACGTCGTCGACGCGGGCGTGACCGAGCTTCCAGACCGCGTTCATGACCTCGGCCTGGAGGTCGCCGCTGAAATCGCTCTCGAGCCGCTTGCGGGGCGTCATCGGGTCAGAGTAGGGGACGCAGGAGCGCTACCGTCCCGCGCTGATGGCCGATGGCGACGACGATCGCGTGGAGATCCACGACTCGGTCCCGGCGGCCAGGCGCGCCGAGGCTTCGGACGAGCCGCTACTCGATCTCGGCACCAAGATCGCGCTCCTGGTGTTCGCGATCGCCGTGGTGGCCGCGTTCGGTGCGATCGCGGCCGCGGTGATCTTCTACTAGTTCTGGTCTAGCGTTTCGCCCATGTGCCTCGTGCATGCGCCCAACGAGAGCGTGGACCCGTCAGAGATCGAGCACATTGCGCTGGCCGAGGCGCTGTTCCTGCAGCAGTTCGGCCGGAAGCATCAGGCATCCGCCCGCGACCAGCGACCGAGAACGATCAGCGTCTTGGTGCCGGTCACGCTGGTGGTTCGCCGCAGCTGGTTGACCACACGCTGGAGGTGCTCGACGTCTGAGACGCGGACCCGCACGAGGGCGTCGGGATCGCCTGCGATCGCGAAGACCTCGCGCACCTCGGGTATGTCACGGGCGGCGGCCATGATGTGGTCGACGTCGGTATCGCCGGCGAAGCGCAGCTCGGTGTAGGCCTCCAGGGAGGGCCCGACCTTGTCGTGGTTCACGCGCAGGGTATAGCCGGCGATCACGCCGAGCCGCTCGAGCCGGTCGATCCGGCGCTTGACCGGTGCGGCCGAGAGGTTCACGCGAGCGGCGATGTCGCTCACCGTGCGGCGGGCGTCCTCGCGCAGGAGGTCGAGGATCTCGTGATCGACGGAATCAACGGTCTCTCGTTCTGACACGCATGAAAGTATATGCGGGTCGCCCATATTCGACAGTAAAGCTGCCGGCTGACGCACGATTTGCGCTTGAGACGTGCGTCGAAGGCGAGCTGCGCTACATCTGTCTCGAGCTCTTGGAGGGAGATGACGTGGCGGTAGCAGTGGAGGAGCCCGACGTACGGGCGGCGAGCAACTTCGATGGCGAGCAGCTGATTGTGTGCCGCGACGAGGAGGTTGGCCTGCACGCGGTGATCGCGATCGACGACACCACCCTCGGCCCGGGCCTCGGCGGCATCCGCTTCAAGCATTACCCGGACACCGCGGCGGGCATACGCGAGTGCTCCCGCCTCGCCGCGGGGATGACTCGCAAGAACGCAGTGGCCGAGCTCCCGTTCGGAGGCGCCAAGGCCGTGATCTTCGCTGGCGCCCACGTCGCCGACAGGGCGTCCGTCATGCGCCGCTTCGGCGACTTCGTCGCTCGCACCGGCGGCGCGTACCTGCCCGGCGTCGACATGGGCACCACCGTCGAGGACCTGGCCCTGATCGGTGAGAGCGGCGCTGCGGTCTCCTGTTCACATGAGGACCCGTCTCCGTGGACCGCGATGGGTGTTCACGCGGCACTGCGCGCGGCCGTCGCCCACGTCGACGGGCGCGCCGACCTCCGGGGCGTGCGCGTGGTGGTCCAGGGAGTCGGCCACGTCGGGGCGGCGCTTGCCTTGGAGATCGCGCGCCAGGGTGCGACGGTGCTCGTGGCCGACGTCGACTCCGACCGGGCGCGCGCGGTGGCCCACCGCATCGGCTGCGTGTGCCTCGACCCGGTGGCCGTCGAGACCACACCCTGCGACGTCTACGCCCCATGTGCCCAGGCCGGGGTGCTTCACGCCGAAGCGATCGAGCGGCTGCGGTGCAGGGTCATCGTCGGCGCCGCCAACGACACCCTTGGCGAGCCCGCCGACGCCGAACGCCTCGCTCGCCGGGGCATCACCTATGTGCCCGATTTCGTCGCAAACGCCGGCGGCGTCGTGCACATCCACGCGACCCGCGAGCGCTGGCCGATGCCTCGGCTGCGCGCCGAGGTGTTGCGCATCGGCGACCGGACGGGTCAGCTCCTGGCCGAGGCCGCCAAGGAGCACCGCACCCCGCTGGCGATGGCAGAGAAGCGGGCCGCGCAGCTGCTGGCCGACGCGCGTACGGGGGTGTCGGAGTGAGCGCGACGCTGGCCCGGCCGAACGCGGCGCTCTCGGACCGCTACTCCGCGGACTCCGGCACAGCGTTGATGTCGGGCATCCAGGCGCTCGTGCGGATGCTGCTCGACCAGCGGGCGCTCGACGTCGCGCGCGGCCTGGACACCGGCATCTTCGTCAGCGGCTATCAGGGCTCGCCGCTCGGAGGACTCGACCAGGAGCTGGCGCGCGCGGCCCCGCTGCTCGATCCCGCCGGGATCGTCTTCAAGCCGGGGGTCAACGAGGAGCTCGCGGCCACCGCGGTTGCCGGCACCCAGCTGCTCGGCGAGCTTCCGGGCGCCACCCGGGACGGCGTCACGGGCTTCTGGTACGGCAAGAGCCCCGGCCTCGACCGCGCCGCCGACGCCATCCGCCACGGCAACCTGAGTGGCACCTCGCCCCGTGGGGGCGCTGTGGCCCTGATCGGCGACGACCCAGCCAGCAAGTCCTCGACGGTGCCCAGCTCGTGCGAGCCTATGTGTCGCAGCCTCGTGGTGCCGTTGCTCGCGCCCGGCACCGTGCAGGAGCTGCTGGCGGCGGGCCTGCACGCGGTGGCGATGTCGCGGCACGCGGGCCTGTGGACCGGGCTGAAGATCGTGGCTGACATCGCCGACGCAAGCGCCACGGTGCAGGTGGGCGCCGGGCTCGCGGGCGTGCCCGACCTGCCCGCCCGCGGTGGGTTCGAGCCGCCCGTGCTGCTGCCCCCGACCAACCTGGTCGCCGAGGGCGACCTGATGTCGGGGCGGCTGGAGCGAGCGCGCGAGTACGGTGCGCGAGCCGGGCTGAACCGCGTGTCCGTCGAGCCGCGCAGGCCGGCGATTGCGATCGTGGCCGCCGGCGTTGCCCATCAGGCCGTGCTGCGCGCTCTCGAGGATCTGGGGCTGGGCCAGGATGCATGTGACGCCCTCGGCCTGCGCGTGGTGGGCATCGGCATGCCGTGGCCGCTTGACCGTGACGAGATCCGGCGCCTGACCGCCGGGGTGCACACCGTGCTCGTGGCCGAGGACAAGCTGCCATTTCTCGAGACCCAGATAAGGGACGCCCTCTACCGCACCCCCGACGCGCCGCTGGTGCTCGGTGCCCAGGACGCCGAGGGCCGGCCGTTGTTCGAGCCGCAGGCGACTATGACCGCCGACCGCGTTGCGCGGGCGATCGGGCGCGTGGTCGACCACGCCGCGCTCCCGGCCTCGGCACGGGCGCGCGCCGACGTTCTCGAGGCCGCGGCCCAGCGCCCCTCCGCGGGCGCCCCGCTGGCGCGGCGCACGCCCTACTTCTGCTCCGGGTGCCCGCACAACGTCTCGACCCGCGCAAACCCCGAGGACCTCGTGGGTGTGGGCATCGGGTGTCACACGATGGTGGCCCTCGACCACGGCGACCGCCGCGGCAAGCTGATCGGCATGCCCCAGATGGGAGGAGAAGGCGCCCAGTGGATCGGCCTCGCGCCCTTCACCGACGATGCCCACTTCATCCAGAACCTTGGCGACGGCACCTTTCACCACTCGGGCTCGCTGGCCATCCGTGCGGCCGTGGCGGCCGGGGTGAACATCACCTACCGACTGCTCTATAACGACACGGTCGCCATGACGGGGGGCCAGCAGCCCCAGGGCAAGCTCGACGTGCCCTCCATCACCCGCCTGCTCGAGGTCGAGGGCGTCAAGCGGGTCGTGATCACCACGCCGGAGCCCGACCGCTACCGCGGCGTGGCGTTGGCCGCGATCGCGTCGGTCGAGCACCGCGACGCGATCGCCGACGTCCAAGCCGGGCTGGCAGCGACCGCTGGGGTCACGGTGATCATCCACGACGATCAGTGCGCCACCGAGAAGCGCCGGCTGCGCAAGCGCGGAAAGCTGGCCGAGGCGACCCAGCGCGTATGGATCAACGAGCGGGTGTGCGAGGGCTGCGGCGACTGCGGAGAGCAGTCCACCTGCCTCTCCGTGCAGCCGGTGGCCACGGAGTTCGGGCGAAAGACCGAGATCCACCAGGCCTCCTGCAACAGCGACATGACCTGCCTGAAGGGCGACTGCCCGTCGTTCGTGATGGTGACGCCTGCGGCCGATGCCACGGCCGCCAACGTCGTGCCCGACCTCCCGGTCGCGCTCGTCGATCCCGCGCGCCGAGTGCCCGACGACGTGCTCATCCGGATGCCGGGCATCGGAGGCACCGGCGTGGTCACCGTGTCGGCCGTCCTGCAGATGGCCGCGCACCTCGACGGTCGCCACGCCGCCGGGCTAGAGCAGACCGGCCTCGCGCAGAAGGGCGGCCCGGTGGTGTCAGACATCCGGATCGCCTCCGAGCCGGTCGTAGGTCAGATCAGGGCGGGAGCGGGGGCAGCGGACCTGCTGCTGGGCCTCGACCTGCTCGGCGCGGCCGCGCCCGAGACGCTGCTCACCGCGGCGCCCGACCGGACGGTTGCGGTGCTCAACACGGCCCAGACACCGACCGCCCAGATGGTCACCGAGGTCACCGCCGTCGCGGCCGACACCGACGCGGCGTTGAGCGCGATCGACGGCGTGACTCGCGTGGCGGAGCGCGTGACGGTCGACGCGCTCGGACTGTCCGAGCGCCTGTTCGACGACCACATGCCGACCAATATGCTGATGGCCGGCGCCGCGTTCCAGCAGGGCTGCCTACCGCTGTCCGCGGCGGCCATCGAGCGCGCGATCGAGCTGAATGGCGCGGCCGTGGACGTCAACGTCGCCGCGTTCCGCTGGGGACGGGCGTGGGTGCTCGATCCCGAGGGGGTCACCGCCGCGCTCGCTTCCGTGCCGGCGCCGGAGGCGGCGCCCGACCGAGCCACCGCCGAGCTGCTCGCACGGGCGGGTGTGCGCGGCGAGCTCGAGCGCCTCCTTGGGATCAGGGTGCCCGAGCTGCGCGCCTACCAGGACGACGCCTACGCTCGCCGCTATCTCGACGACGTGCTCGACGTGGCCGCGCTCGAGCAGGAGCGCACCGAGCACTCGAGCACGGCCGTTTCGGAGGCCTACGCCTGCGGGCTGTTCAAGCTGATGGCCTACAAGGACGAGTACGAGGTCGCGCGGCTCCACCTCGAGGCGGCCGAGCTGACCCGGCGCGCCGAGGCGTTCGGCGCCGGCGTAAAGGCTCGGATCCTGCTCCAGCCCCCGCTGCTGCGCTCCCTCGGGCTCAAGCGCAAGATCGCCGTCGGGCCGTGGGCATTCGGCGGGTTGCACCACGCGCGCCGGCTGCGCGGCACGCCCCTGGATCCATTCGGCCGCGCGCGCGTGCGGCGGCTGGAGCGCGAGCTCGTGGGCGAATACCGCGACCTGGTGTGTCATGCCCTCGAGCATCTCTCGGTGGCCACGGCGGCCCAGGTTGCGGCGATCGCCGATCTGCCCGACGTGATCCGCGGCTACGAGGACGTCAAGCTACGAAACGTCGAGCGCTTCCGCGCCCAGGCCTCGGCCATGCTCGCCACGCTGGAAGCCACCGAAATCCGCGCGCACGCCCGTAAGCTGCCGATGCTGCAACACGTCGGTCGGTGACCGCCTCAATGCTGACCCGGTAGCCGCTTGGCGATCCGGCCCAACGGCTTGGGATCGAAGGCGGCACGCGGGCAGCCTATGGCTCGGGGTCGTCGGCTTCCAGGAATGCCGGGTCAGCGATCAGGAAGACCCCGCAAACGATGAAGGCGAACATGCACGCGATCCCGAGCACCAGCGGGACCGTGCTCTTGAACGGCAGCATCAGGGCGAGCCCGAGCACCAGAAGGGCGGGGGTGAGGCGGCGCAGGGTGGTCGAGCCCTTCATGGATCGGGTGTGAACCGCTGGTCCAGCGGCTCGTACTCCTGGTCGAGGGCTCCGGCCAGCACCAGCCGGTACAGGAGAACCAGCGACGGGATCAGCACAAGCGCTCCGACGCCCAGGCTCACGAGCAGCGCGGTGAGGGTCGCGTCGGGTGCGGCGGCCTGATCAAGGGTGATCTGGTCTGGGAGCAGGTAGGGACTCTGGGCCACGGCCCAGCCGACGACCACGGCCACGACCGCACCCGCGGCGGTCACGCGCGCCGCGTCGAAGCGACGCGCCCCGACGAGCGCGAGCGTCGCCGCGCCGGCCACGCCCGAGATCGCGACGCAGGCCAGACCGCCGCCGTGGTGAAGCCCGGCCCAGAGATCCGGTGCGTCGGCCGACAGGACCGCCAGCGCGCCTATGGCCAGAGCGCCGGCGAGCACGCCCGACGCCAGTGCCCGCGTGCGAAACGCCGCCTGTAGGTCGTCTACGCCCGCCCGGACCGAGTCGGCGGCCATGTAGACGGCCGAGAGGTGGGCGCCGGTGATCACCGCCAGCACGCCCACGGTGAGCGACGTCGGGTTCAGCCACGAGCTCCACATGTCGCCGGCGGCATTGCCCAGGGGCACCCGGCCCGACGCGATCCCTCCCAGCGCCGCCCCCAGGCAGAAGGGCACGAGCAACGAGGTCAGGGCGAAGGTGGCGCCCAGCACGCGCGCCTCGCCGATGGTGGCCGCGTGGCCACGCAGGGCGAACGCCGCGCCGCGGAAGATGATGCCGCCCACCGCCAGGAAGAGCGGCACGTACAGGGTCGAGAACACCGACCCGAACACACGGGGAAAGGCCGTCCACAGCACCACGAGCACGAAGATCAGCCAGACGTGGTTGGCCTCCCACACGGGGCTCATCGACCGCTGCACCATGCCGCGCACCGGCCCGCCGCGGCGGGCGCCGCCCGCGGTCAGGTCCCAGACCCCCGCGCCGAAGTCGGCACCGGCCAGCACCGCGTAGGCCGCCAGTCCGGCCATCACCAAGACCAGGCTCGCGATGCTCACGTCGCCTCTCGGATGTCGGCGGTGGCCGGCGTCCTCGCCAGCCGGCGCAACAGCCAGGCGGCGGCCGCGGTCAGGCCGGCGAACACTACGACCATCGCCCCGAAGGCCAGCCACAGGCCGCCCGCGTTGGTCACCGCCTGCGACGTCCTGAAGTACCCATAGACCACCCAGGGTTGGCGGCCCACCTCCGTGGTCACCCAGCCACAGACGAGCGCCAACAGCGCCAGCGGCCCCGCGGCCACGAGCGCGCGGTAGAACCACCGGCTTCGGGGCAGGCGCCCCTTGCGCCACCAGACCCCGACGAAGAACAGCCCGAGCGCCATCAGCGCCGTGCCGATCGTGACCATGACCAGGAAGCTCGTGCGCACCACGTTCACCGGCGGTCGGTCGGCCTCGGGCACCGTGTCGAGGCCCTTGACGGTGGCATTGGGCCGGTGGAAGGCAAGCAGCGACAGCAGGCGGGGGATGGGGATGCCGTCCTTGATGCCGCCGCCGTCGGCCTTCGAGTAGTAGCCACCGAGGTGGAACGGCGCTCCCTTCGTGGTCGCCTGGAGTCCCTCGAAGGACGCGAGCTTGACCGGCTGATTGTCGGCGACGGTCCGGGCCGCCCAGTCGCCAACCACGACCTGGACCGGCGCGGCCAGCGCGGCGAAGCTCAGGCCCACGATCAGCGCGGTGCGGGTGTAGTGGTCGCGCCGGCCGGCGAGCCAGTGGCGGCCGTAGACGCCAGCAACGAGGAAGCCGACCACGAGGTATCCGGCCAGGTACATGTGCACGAGCTCGTGCCAGACGTTGCCACCGAACAGTGCCTGAAAAGGGTGGGGATCGACCACCTTGCCGCCCACGACCTCGAAGCCGCCGGGGTCGTTCATCCAGCCGTTCACGGTGATCACCGTCATCGACCCGGTCACGCCGGCCACCATCACGGGGATGCCCGCCAGGAAGTGCGCCCGGGGCGACAGGCTGTCCCAGCCGTAGACGTAGATCGCTATGAAGATCGCCTCGACGAAGAACGAGATGCCCTCGAGCGAGAACGCCAGCCCGAACACCTCTCCGAACGTGGCCGTGAAGTTGGGCCAGAGCAGCCCGAACTCGAACGACAGGATCGTGCCGGTGACGACCCCGATCGCGAACAGCACGAGCGCGACCTTGGACCACCGCTTGGCCAGCGCCTTGTAGACGGGGTTGCCGGTGCGCAGCCACAGACCCTCGACGAAGATGAACATGGCGGGGAACGCGATGCCGAAGCACACCAGCGGAATGTGGACGATGAACGACATCGCCTGCAGGTCCCGCGCCGGCAGCAGGTTCTTCTGATCGGGCTCTCCCAGCGCACCTCCGACACGTTCTGCGGCAAGCACCAGCAGGTCGAGCGAGGCCATGACCCAATGATCTCACGCGCGGCTAAGGTGGCCGCCATGTCTCCGGCGCCGCCCGATGTGATGATCCTCAGCGGTGGGCGCGGCACCCGACTCCAGGAGCACGCCCAGACGCTGCCCAAGCCGCTCGTCGAGATCGGCGGCAGGCCCATCGTGTGGCACGTGATCCGGATCTACGCGGCTCAGGGATTTCGGCGGTTCGCGCTGCTCACCGGCCACCAGAGCGAGCTGGTCGAGGAGTTCGTGAGGGCCGAGCGGTGGCCTGACGGCGTGGAGGTTACGTGTGTCTTCACCGGTGAGGACACCCCGACCGGCGGCCGCATCCACCGTGCCCGCAGCGCGGTGGGAGGGGGCACCTTCGCCGTGACCTACGCCGATGGCGTGGCCGACCTCGACCTGGCGGCCGAGCTCTCCCACCACCGTGCCCATGGCGGCCTTGCCACGATGGCCGTCGTGCGCCCCGAGCTCCAGTTCGGCGTCACCGAGATCGGCGGCGACGGTCGCGTCTCGGGCTTCAAGGAGAAGCCGCGCTCCGATCATTGGATCAACGGCGGCTTCTTCTTCCTCGAGCCCGGGGCGTTTGCCTACCTGGGCGACTCCAGCGTGTTCGAGCGTGAGCCCTTGGAGAGTCTCGCCACCGATGGGCAGCTCCATGTCTGGCGTCATACCGGGTTCTGGGAGTGCATGGACACTTACAAGGACGCGATCACCCTCAACGACCTATGGGCCGGCGACGCACCCTGGAAGGTCTGGGCCTGAACGGCCGGTCGCGCTCGCTCGACGACCTCCGCACGGCCTTCGGGAAGGAACTTCCCCGCAGCGGGCGAAACACCGATGCGTGAAGTCGACCGGCACCGCAGCCCTCACCCTGTCCGCTGAGATCCGCTCCCGCTTCGACGAGTTCTCCCGCTCCCAGAAGGACGTCGGGCAGTACATCGTCGATCATCTGGACGAGGCCTCTTTCCACACCGCCGAAGAGCTGGCCCGCAGGGCCAACACCTCGAGCTCCACCGTCGTGCGCTTCGCCCAGGCGCTCGGATTCGAGGGCTTCCCCGAGCTCCAGGCCGCCGCCCGCGACGAGTACCGGCGCGTCCGCGAAGGCGAGGACGGCCACCACGACGTCTCGAACCCCCCGCTGTTCCCGATCGACCAGACCGAGTTCGAGGCGTCGCTTGCAGCCGATCACGTGAACGTCGAGGACACGGCGCGCAAGGTCGACCGCGAGGAGGTCGAGGCCACGATCGAGCTGATCGCGCACGCCGAGCGGATCGTGCTCTGCGGCACCGACCAGATGGCCTTCTTCGCCAGCTACCTGCGCCACCTGCTGATGCTGCTCGACCTGCGCTGCGAGGTCGTGGCAAGCCCGTCCCAGGAGGGCCTCGCCCGGCTCGGGCGCATCGACGAGAGCACCGTGCTCGTCGGTTTCTCCGCCGGCCGCCCGCATCCGCTGGTGGTGCGCGCGATGAAGCTCGCGCGCAACCGCCGCGCGGCCACCATCTCCGTTGCCGACGCCACGCTGTCCGAGGTGGCCAAGCTGGCAGACCACAAGCTCTTCTACTCCTCCAACAGCCCCGCCTACGTGCGCTCGCACGCGGCGTTGCTCAGCATGGTGCAGGCCATCGCCTACGGCGTCTATGCGCTCGACGAGCCGGCCTACGCCGACCGCATCAAGGCCTTCAAGCTCAAGTAGGGCGACGTGGCGGCCGCGCTGGTAACCGGTGCGGCAGGAGGTATCGGTCGCGCAGTGGTGGAGCGCCTCGAGGCCGACGGCTACGACGTCCTGGCCGTGGACATCGAGCCGTCTGGTGACGGGCCGGGCACACCCTACGCCGCCGACCTGACCACCCGCGAGGGCAACAGGGGCGCCGTGGACGCGGCGCTCGACCATTTCGGCCGCCTCGACGTGATCGTGGCCAACGCCGGCGTTCAACACGTCGCGGGCATCGGCGAGTTCCCCGAAGACCGCTGGGACATGCTGATCGCGCTAATGCTCACCAGCCCGTTCCTGCTGGCGCGCTACGGGTGGGAGGCGCTGGGCGCGAACGGCGACGGCCGCTTCGTCGCGATCGCATCCGCCCACGCGCTGGCCGCCTCGCCCTACAAGGCGGGATACGTCTCGGCCAAGCACGGTGTACTCGGCCTGGTCAGGACGCTTGCGCTCGAGGGCGCGGAAGCCGGTGTGCTGGCCACCGCCGTATGCCCGGGCTTCGTACGCACGCCGCTGGTGGAGGGCCAGATCGCCGATCAGGCGCGCAGCCACGGCATCAGCGAGGAGCGGGTGCTCGAGGATGTGATCCTCGCGCCGCATGCGGTCAAGCGACTGATCGAGCCCAAGGAGGTTGCCGCCACCGTCTCGTTCCTCTGCGGTCCGGGCGGCGCGACGTTCACCGGCGTGCCGGTGACCATGGACATGGGGTGGACGGCCAGGTAGTTCACCGCGGCTTTGTGTCACACCGACCTGCTCGGGCGTGGGAGTAGCATCCAAGCGGTGAGAGAAGAGTCCACGTTTCGCACCAAGGCAGGCCTTGCCGAGATGCTCAAGGGCGGCGTGATCATGGACGTGGTCACCGCCGAGCAGGCGCGTGTGGCCGAGGCCGCCGGCGCTGCCGCGGTGATGGCGCTCGAACGCGTGCCCGCCGACATCCGCTCAGACGGCGGCGTGGCGCGGATGTCGAATCCGACGATGATCGAGAGCATCCAGCAGGCCGTGACCATCCCGGTGATGGCCAAGGCACGCATCGGCCACTTCGTCGAGGCGCAAGTGCTCGAGTCCCTGGAAGTCGACTACGTCGACGAGTCCGAGGTGCTCACCCCGGCCGACGAGGCCCACCACATCGACAAGTGGAACTTCAAGGTGCCCTTCGTATGCGGCGCCACCAACCTCGGCGAGGCGCTGCGCCGGATCGGCGAGGGCGCGGCCATGATCCGCAGCAAGGGCGAGGCGGGCACCGGCAACGTGGTCGAGGCCGTGCGCCACATGCGCATGATCGGCGGCGAGATCCGGCGACTCACCACGCTCGATCCGACCGAGCTACCCGCCGCCGCCAAAGACCTTCAGGCGCCTATCGATCTCGTGCGCGAGGTCGCCGACAAGGGCCGGCTCCCGGTCGTGATGTTCAGCGCGGGCGGCGTGGCCACCCCGGCCGACGCCGCGCTCATGATGGCGCTGGGCGCCGAAGGCGTGTTCGTCGGCTCGGGCATCTTCAAGTCCGAGGACCCCGAGCGCACGGCCGCCGCGGTGGTCGAAGCCACCACGCATTTCGAGGATCCCGCCCGTATCGCAGCTGCCTCCCGCGACCTCGGCACGCCCATGACCGGCATCGGCATGGACGCCATCAACGAGGCCGGCGGCATGCTCTCCCAGCGCGGCTGGTAGTCCCCTTTCCCGGCGTGGCGACCATCGGGGTCTTGGCCCTCCAGGGCGACTTCCACGCCCACGCGAAGGTGCTCGGCGAACTTGGCGCCGAGGCGCGCCTGGTGCGCACGCCGGCCCAGCTCGAGGGTCTCGACGGCCTCGTTATCCCCGGAGGCGAATCCACCACCATGACGCTTGGCATCGAGCGCGAGGCCCTTGCGGAGCCACTCAGGAAGCTGATCGGGGCGGGCACGCCGACGCTCGGCACTTGTGCGGGGCTGATCATGCTCGACCGCGACCACCTCGACCTGCTCGACGTGACAACCCTACGAAACGCCTTCGGGCGTCAGGTCAAGAGCTTCGAGGCCGACCTCGAGGTGGCGGGCTTTGCCGAAACCATCCATGCTGTGTTCATTCGGGCGCCCTGGGTACTGGAGCACGGGGAGCGGGTCGAGGTGCTCGCGGAAGTTGACGGCCACCCGGTGGCCGTACGGCAGGGGAACATCCTCGCGGTGGCATTCCATCCCGAGATCGACGGTGACGCACGCTTGCACGAGTGGCTGCTCGAGCGGGTGCACGACAGCTTCAACAAAGGGGACCACACGTGAAGGATCAGCGCGCAGAAAAGCTCGCACAGATACTCGTCCAGTACTCGACCAAGGTGCAGAGGGGCGACCGCTGCATCATCCAGTCGACGACCACGGCCGAGCCGCTGATCCAGGCCGTGTACGAGGAGGTGCTGCGCGCGGGCGGGCACCCGGTCATGAACATCTCGACCGAGGGCGCCGCCGCGGCCTTCTACCAGCTGGCATCCGACGAGCAGCTCGACTGGGTGGCGCCGCCGTCCAAGTGGGGAGTGGAGGAGGCCGAGGTACGGATCGTGTTGATGGCGGACGCCAACGCCCGCGCGCTGTCCCAGGCCGATCCGGCCAAGCAGGCCCGCTCGCAGAAGGCGCGCAAGCCGCTGATGGACGCGTCGATGCGCCGGGCCGCGACCGGCGAGCACCGCTGGGCGCTCACGCTCTTTCCCACGCACGCCTACGCGGCCGAGGCGGGCATGTCTCTGAGCGATTACGAGGATTTCTACTATCAGGCGTGCCTGGTCGACGACGACGATCCGGTGACCGCCTGGCAGCGCCAGTCCGATGAGGTCAACCGCCTGGCCGAGTGGATGGAGGGCTCCAGGGAGGTCCACATCACCGCGCCGGGTACAGACATCACCCTCGGAGTCGAGGGCCGCAACTGGATCCCGTGCGCCGGAATCCACAACATGCCCGACGGCGAGTTCTTCACCGGCCCGGTCGAGGACTCGGTCGAGGGGGAGGTGTCCTTCAGCTTCCCCGCCTCCTACGGCGGCCGCGAGGTCGGCGGAGTGCGCATGCGCTATGAGGGCGGCAAGGTCGTCGATGCCTCGGCCGAGCGCGGCGAGGACTTCCTCATCCAGATGCTCGACTCCGACGCGGGCGCCCGCCGCATGGGCGAGCTGGGCATCGGCACCAACTACGGCATCGCCAGCGGCACCAAGGAGATCCTGCTGGACGAGAAGATCGGCGGCACGGTGCACATGGCCATCGGCATGAGCTACCCCGAGTCCGGCGGGGTGAACGACTCTGCCGTGCACTGGGACATGGTGTGCGACCTGCGTCAGGGCGGCGTGATCGTCGTGGATGGCCAGGAGCTCTCGCGCGACGGGAAGTTCGTCGTCTGAAATGCCCGCGTTCTCTGCTTAGACTCAGAGCCATGTCCGGTCACTCCAAGTGGTCCTCGATCAAGCACAAGAAGGGCGCAGCTGACGCCAAGCGCGGCGCGCTGTTCACCAAGCTCACGCGTGCGATCACCGTGGCCGCGCGCGAGGGTGGGGGAGAGATCGATGGCAATCCGTCGCTCGCGCTCGCTGTCCAGAAGGCCAAGGACGCGTCGATGCCAAAGGACAACATCGAGCGTGCCGTCAACAAGGGCACCGGGGCCGACCAGGACGCCGACGCCTTCGAGCGGATCGTCTACGAGGGCTACGGCCCCGGCGGGGTCGCCCTGCTAGTCGACGCGCTCACCGACAACCGCAACCGCACGGGCTCAGACGTCCGCCACACATTCTCCAAGTTCGGCGGCAACCTCGGCGAGCCCGGCTCGGTCAACTACATGTTCGAGAAGAAGGGCGAGCTCCTCGTTGACGCTTCGCTGTACTCAGAGGACGACCTGATGGGCGCGATCGACGCCGGCGCCGAGGACGTGTCACAGGACGGCGACGTGTTCGAGGTGATCACCGACCCATCCGACTTCGCGGCGGTCCGGGCAGCTCTCGAGGAGGCGGGTGTGCAGCTTCAGGACGCCGGAGTGAACATGCGGCCAAACGTGCGCACCCAGGTCGCGGAGTCCGACGCGGGGACCCTCATGCGGCTGATCGACGCGCTCGAGGAGAACGATGACGTGCAGTCGGTAAACGGCAACTTCGACGTCGACGACGAGGTCATGGAACGGGTAGCGGCGTCAACGTAGGCGCTACGGCTCGAGCCCGCGCCACAGCGTCTCGACCACCGCGGCAGCCCACTCCTCGGGCTCCATCTCGGGGCCGGCGATGTGGCGAGCGAAGAACGAGCCGATCATCATCTCCAGCGTGAGCCTCGGGTTGGCGTCGGCACGGATCTCGCCGCGCTCCTGGCCACGCACCAGCAGCGTGGTCGCGGCCTGGGCACGGGGAGCGATCACACGTGCGCGGTGTAGCTCGAGCAGCTCGGGGTCGGGCTCCGACAGCATCGAGCCGAGCACGTCGAGGCCCATCGCCTCGAACCGCCGCGCGAACGTCTCGAGGAACTGCGTGATCGCGGTGCGCGTGTCGACGTCGGCGGCGGGCTCGGGCACCGGTCCCGCGTGGCCGGCCAGGGCGGCGGTAGCCAGGTCCGCCCGATTGCGATAGCGGCGGTAGACGGTCGTCTTTGCCACGCCGGCATCGGCGGCAACGCCTTCCATCGATAGCCCGGCATAGCCGCGTTTGCGCAGCACGGCGACCGCGGCGCCACGGATCCGCTCGTCGACGGCCTCCGCGGTCACGCGGCCACCTGCTCGGGGGCGCCCGCCGGCGCCCCGTGGGTCACGAAATCGCGCTGGCGCACGAGGATCGCCGAGCCGACGGCGCCGACGATGGCAACCCCGGCGGTCACCAGCAGCAGTGTGTTCATCCCGTTGATGAAGGCCTCGTGGCCCAGCTGGACCAGCTGTCCGCGCATGGGGCCCGGTGCGGCGGCCGCCGCCTTGTCGGTGGCTCCGGCCGTTACCGCGGAGGCGAACTGGTCCGCGCGCCCCGCCGCGGGCGTGCCCGCCAGCCCCTCGGCGATCGTGGTGCCGACGCGGTGCTGAAAGATCGCGCCGAGTCCGGCGATGCCGGTCGCGAGGCCCACCTGGCGAAACGTCGAGTTGATGCCCGAGGCCATCCCGCTGCGCCGCTGCTCGACCACGCCGATCGCGGTGGAGGCAAGCGGCGGGTTCACGAGCCCGATGCCCACTCCGGCGATCAGGAAGCCCGCGAGCAGGGTGGTCCAGCCGCTCGAGACGTCGACGCCGTGCATGAGCAGCAGCCCGACGGTCACCAGCAGCATCCCGCCGCCCATCAGCCACCGCACCGGCAGCTTCTCCGACAGCCGTCCGGCGATCGGCCCGACAAGGAACGAGAGCACCGAGAGGGGGAGGAAGCGCAGCCCGGCCTGAAGCGGCGTGTAGTCGAGCACGCCCTGCAGGTAGAGGGTCAGGTAGAGGAACATCGCGAACATCGACGCCGAGAGGCAGAACGCCGCCAGCGACGCTCCGAGAAACGCGGGCTTGCGCATGAGGGTGAGGTCGAACAGCGGGTTGTCGCGGCGCGTCTCGAGAAAGACAAAGGCGGCCAGCAGGAGGGCCGACCCCACCAGGAACGCGACGATCTGGGTGCTGCCCCAGCCGGCGTCGTTGCCGCGCACCAGCGCGAAGATCAACAGGAACAGCGAGCCCGTGAGGGTCACGGCGCCCGGGAGGTCGACCCCCGCCGGGCTGGGATCACGCGACTCCGCGACCTTGGCGAGCGTCAGCGCCACGGCGAAGATCCCGACGGGAATGTTCACCAGGAAGACGGCCTGCCAGCCGAATGAGTCGGTGAGCACGCCACCGATCACCGGACCGACCGCGACGGACGCCCCGGTCACCGCTCCAAATGCGCCGAAGGCAATTCCGCGCTCGCGGCCCTGGAACGCCTGCGCGATAAGCGCAAGGGAGGTGGCGAACATCATGCCCCCGCCGATGCCTTGAACGCCGCGGAAGAGGTTGAGGTGAAGCGGCGTGCTCACCAGACCGCAGCCCAGCGAGGCCAGCGTGAACACGAAGAGCCCGATCACGAACACGCGGCGGCGCCCGATCAGGTCGGCCACCGAGCCCGACACCAACAGGGTCGAGGCCAGCGTGAGCGCATAGGCGTCGACGACCCATTGCAGGTCGGAGAAGGACGAGTCGAGGTCGCGCTGGATGTCCGGGAGCGCGACGTTGACGATGGTCACGTCCAGCAGGAGCATGAAGACCCCGATCAGGACGGCGATGAGGGTCCACCATTTGCGATCCACTGCGACCTCCGACGATAGGAAACGCTACGGAGCGTAGCGCAGGGTCGCTGGGAGGCATCCGACCTCCCGCCCAGAATCCCGACGATGGTGGTCGTCCTCGGCATCGATCCCGGCACCGCGAACACTGGCTACGGCGTCGTTTTCACGCGCGGGCGCTCGCTCGCCGCGCTCGATGGCGGCGTGATCGCCACCTCCTCCGCTACCCCACTGGAGCTGCGGCTCACCCGCATCCACGCCGACGTGTGCGCGCTGATCGAGGAGCACAGCCCTGACGCGGTCGCCATCGAGGCCCTCTACTTCGGCCAGAACGCGGCCAGCGCGCTCGCCGTGGGCCAGGCGCGCGGCGTGGTGCTGCTTGCGGCCGGCGCGGCAGGCATCCCGTGCTTCACGTACACGCCGCAGCAGATCAAGCAGGCCGTCTGCGGCTCGGGCCGGGCGGCCAAGGACCAGGTGCAGCGTATGGTCGGCACCCTGTTGAGCCTTCCCGAGCCGCCCGAGCCCGATCACGCTGCCGATGCCCTGGCGGTCGGCATATGCCATGCCAACGGGGCGCCGATGCGCGCCACTACCGATCGGGCACGGATGCCCGATCGGTCCAGGGCATCACGGGTCACGTCGTGATCGCCCAGGTCAGCGGCGAGGTCGTGGTGCGGCGCGGCGGCGAGGTGATCATCGACACCGCGGGCGGGGTCGGCTACCGCCTGTCGGTGTCCAGCGAGACGCTGCGCACGGTGCCCGCAACCGGCCGCGAGGTCAGCCTGCACGCCCACCTGGTGGTGCGCGACGACGGCATGCAGCTGTTCGGCTTCGCCTCGGAGGCCGAGCGCGACCTGTTCCTGATGCTGGTCAGCGTTCAGAGCGTCGGCCCCAAGGTGGCGCTCGCCGTGCTCTCCGGGGGCACCCACGCGGAGCTGCTCTCCGCCCTGGCCGCCGGCGACGTCGCGCGCTTCCAGGCGGTGCCGGGCATCGGCAAGCGCACGGCGGAGCGGATCATCGTGGAGCTGCGCGAAAAGGTCGCCGGGGCGGTGGCCGACGAGATCGTGATCACCCGCGCCTCCGACGACCCGCGCACCCAGGCGCGCGAGGGCCTCGTCGGCCTCGGATTCGCTTCTCAGGAGGCCGATGCACTGCTCGACGGGGCACCCGGGTCGACCACCGAGGAGCTAATCGCCCACGCGCTGAAGGCGGCACGATGAACGGCATTCGTACCCCGGGCGTCGACCGGATCCAGATGCCCGAGCAGATGCCTGCCGAGGACGAGCTCGACCGCTCGCTGCGACCGCGCAAGCTCGACGACTTCGTCGGCCAGGAGGCGGTGCGCGAGCAGCTCGCGGTTTTCATCCAGGCCGCCAAGGCCAGGGGGGAGGCGCTCGACCACGTGCTGCTGGCGGGGCCGCCAGGGCTTGGCAAGACGTCGCTGGCGCAGATCGTTGCGAACGAGCTGGAGGTCGACTTCGTGTCCACCGCGGGACCCGCCCTGGAGCGCAAGGGCGATGTCGCAAGCTACCTGTCGTCGCTCGAGCCGCGCTCGGTGTTCTTCGTCGACGAGATCCACCGCCTGCCGCGTGCGCTGGAGGAGACCTTCTATCCGGCCATGGAGGACCGCACGCTGCCGATCACCGTCGGCCAGGGGGCGGGCGCGCGGGTGGTCAACCTCGACCTGCCGCCGTTCACGCTGATCGGCGCGACCACCCGCGCAGGCCTGCTCAGCAACCCGCTTCGTGACCGCTTCGGCGTCAGCCACCGGCTCGAGCTCTACGGGGCGCGCGAGCTCGGATCGATCGTGCACCGCTCCGCCGGCATCCTGGGCGTCGACATCGATGCCGCGGGCGCCGAGGCCATCGCCGGGCGCTCGCGTGGCACCCCGCGCGTGGCCAACCGGCTGCTCAAGCGCGTTCGCGACTTCGCCGAGGTGCGTGGCGCCGGCACGATCGACGCCGAGGTGGCCGGCCGGGCGCTCGACATGCTCCAGGTCGACGGCCTTGGCCTGGATCGCCTCGACCGAGAGATCCTCGACGTGATCTGTCGCAAGTTCTCCGGGGGCCCCGTGGGACTCTCGACCCTCGCGGTGGCCGTGGGGGAGGAGCAGGACACGGTCGAGGACGTCTATGAGCCGTATCTGTTGCAGCAGGGCCTGATCATGCGCACCCCGCGGGGGCGCGTAGTGACCGAGGGTGCCTACCGCCATCTCGGGCTGAAGCCGCCGGCGGCCGATGCTCGGCTGTTCTAGGCATCGCGCCAGCCAGCGCGGCTACTACTCTGGTTCTCGATGCCCAACTTCATCTGTCCAAGCTGCGGCGACCGCAGCGTGTCCAGCGACCGCACCGCCGGCTTCCAGAGCCGCGCGCGCGGCTGTAAGAAGTGTGGATTCGGCTTCTTGTTCGAGCTGCTCGACGACTACTACCCGGCGCCCAATGCCGCCTTCTTCCTGTGTGACCAGCAGGCCCGCCTGATCGGCGCCGGCCGCGGCGCGCGCGAGCTCACGGGCCTCGGCGATCTCGAGGTAATCGGTCGCCCGGTTGGTGAGGTGCTTGGTCTCGAGTTCGAGAACGGTGACGATCACATCGGCACCGCTCTGGAGTGGGGTGTCCGCGTGTTGGACAAGACAGTTACGGTGCACGCGGAGGGAGATCGTCCCGAGCCGGCGAAGGCGGATATCTTCCCTGCCTACGACGACGACGGTGGCCTCCTGCTCGTGCTGACGCCCCGCTAGCACGGCCGCTCCACCCGCACGTTCCTCGAGATGACCTCCCGCAAGCGCAACCTGTCGATCATCGCCCTGGTGCTGGTGATCCTGGCGGCTTCGGGCCTGGTCATCGCGACCAAGCCGACCGTGCTCGGCCTGGACCTGCGCGGTGGTGTCGAGCTGGTCTATGAGGGCCGCCCGACCCCGCAGGTACCCAAGGTCACGCCCCAGTCGATCGACGATGCGATCGGCACGATCCGCAAACGCACCGACGCCCTTGGCGTGTCAGAGCCCGAGATCCAGCGCGCCGGTGCCAACCAGATTTCGATCGGGCTGCCAAACGTCAGCAACGCCCAGCGGGCGATCGACCAGGTGGGCACCACCGCCCAGCTGCAGATCTATGACTTCGAGCCCAACGTCTTCACCGACAACGGCAGCGGCAAGTTCGTGCGGCTGTCCACGATCAAGCAGTCCAACTTCCAGGCCGACGCCCAGACCTTCGCGGGCTCGACGAGTCTGTTCAAGGCGACCGAGACGGCCTCGAAGCTCAAGCCGCTCGCCGAGGCGACCGACCTCCCCGCCACCGGGGCCACCAGCGAGATCAAGCGGCGCTTCGGCAACGACCAGCAGAAGATCCGCCAGTACTACGACCAACGCAACGACACGGGCAAGAACAAGTACTACCTGTTCGGCCCCGACGACAAGCTCATCGCCGGCCCTGACACCACCTGTGGCGAGGCGTTGTCGGACTTCGAGGGACTGAAGAAGGGTGCGCCGCGCACGCAACAGGACGTCCCTAAGGCCAGCAAATGCTCGACCGAGCTGCTCAAGATCCCGATCGGCACCGCCACGGCCAGGGCCAACGGGGAACGACCGACGGGCAAGACCGGTCCGCCGAAGGGCAGCCAGATCGTCGAGGTGCCACAGGGAATCGTCGTGATCGAGGCGCAGGGCGCGCCCAACCAACCCAAGACCGTGCACAGCTACTACGTGCTCGAGGACGACTCCGCGCTCTCGGGCCGCGACATCAAGAACCCCCAGCAGACGACCTCGAACGGCTCCCAGGGTGGCGGCCCCGCGGTGTCGATGGAGTTCACCAAGGCAGGTCAGAGGGCGTTTGCGGAGACCACCAGGCGCGTCGCCCAGCGCGGCTCGGAGGTCATCGTCCCACCGAGCATCACCGACCCCAACCAGCGCTCCCAGGCGCTGAACCGCTTCCTGATCACCCTCGATAACAAGTCGATCTCACTTGCCACGGTCGACTTCAAGACCGATCCGGAGGGCATCGACGGCAAGACCGGCGCGCAGATCACCGGCCTCAACGGTCTCCAGGAGGCCAAGGACCTGGCCGAGAGCCTGCGCATCGGCGCGCTGCCGATCGAGCTCAAGCTGGTGTCACAGACCCAGGTGTCGGCCACGCTGGGCCAGCAGGCGCTCGACCAGGGTCTGCTCGCGGCCGCGGTGGGCCTGGCGCTGACCATGGTCTTCCTGCTGGTGTTCTACCGCGTGCTCGGCGGCGTGGCGGCCATCGCGCTGGTCATCTACGCGGTCTTCCTGTTCGCGCTGGTCAAGCTCATACCGATCACGCTGACGCTGCCGGGCATGGCGGGCCTGATCCTCACGTTGGGGGTTGCGGCCGACGCCAACATCGTCATCTTCGAGCGGATCAAGGAGGAGGCGCGCCACGGGCGATCGATCCCGGCTGCCATCTCCAACGGATACGCCAAGGCGTTGCGCACGATCGTCGACGCCAACGTCGTCACGATCGGCGTTGCGTTCATCCTGTTCACGCTGGCCACGGCCGGCATCAAGGGCTTCGCGTTCACGCTCGGCATCGGCACCATCGTCTCGCTGTTCACCGCGGTGCTGGCCACCTCGGCCATCCTCGGGGCGATGGCGCGCACCCGCCTGATGGGGTCGCGCTTCGCGATCGGGGCCACCAAGTCGGAGGGCGTGGGTTCCCACTTCGACTTCATTGGCAAGTCGAGGTACTTCTTCTCGGGCTCCGGCCTGATCCTGGTGGTGGGGGCCCTGGCCATCGCCGGCCTCGGCATCAAGTTCGGCATCGACTTCGAGTCGGGCACCCGGATCAAGACCCCGGTTGCCAAGCAGGCATCGGTCGCCCAGATCCGCAACACCCTCTCTCCGCTCGGCTACGCCGACGCGAAGATCCAGAAGGTCAAGGAGCCCGACCTGGGCAAGAACGTGTTCCAGATCTCCACGGCCACGCTCGATCCGAGCGCGGTCCAGAAGGTCCGCAGCGCGCTCGACAAGGACTACGGCGCTCCCCAGGCGACGTTCCAGTCCAACTCGATCGGACCGACGTTCGGCGCCCAGATCGCAAAGACGGCGCTGATCGCCGTGATCGCCTCGCTGTTTCTGATCTCGCTCTACATCGCGTTGCGATTCGAGGCCAAGTTCGCGGTGCCGGTGCTCATCGCGCTCTTCCACGACATTCTGATCACGGCGGGCGTCTACGCCATATTCGGCCGGGAGGTGACAACGTCGACCGTCGCGGCGCTTCTCACCATCTTGGGCTATTCGCTCTACGACACGATCATCGTGTTCGACCGAATACGCGAGAACGTGCCTCGGATGCCACGCGCGACGTTCTCCCAGATCGTCAACCGCTCGATGTCGGAAGTGATCGTGCGTTCGCTGGTCACCAGCTTCTCGACGCTGTTGCCGATCGCCGCGCTGATGATCTTCGGCGGCGAGACGCTGCGCGACTTCGCGTTCGCGCTGCTCGTCGGCGTCGCCTCCGGCGCCTACTCGTCGATCTTCATCGCCTCCCCTGTGCTTACGCTCTGGAAGGAGCGCGAGCCGGTGTACGTGCGCCGGCGCAGGGCGATCATGGCCGAGCACGACGGCCGCGTGCCCGCGTTTGCCTCGGGCGTGATCGGCGACGCCCGGACCGACCAGCCGGTTCCGTCTAAGAAGGCCGCCGCTGCCGCGCAGCGCGCCGAGACGCCCTCACCACCGGCTCAGGGCAACGGCGGCGGGGCTGCTGCCGCAGAGACCGCGCCCGTTGCCGTCGAGCCGGCGGAAGTGGAGCTGAGTCCTGAGGAGCAGGCCAAGGCCCGCCGTGCGCGCAACCGGGCCCGCAAGAAGCACGGGAGGCGCTGAGAGCCATGAGCATGGTCGTCTGGGTGATGATGGGAATCGCGCTGTGGCACTTCGCAGTGTGGGTTCCCGATCGTTTCTACGGCGGGATCGTCGGTGCCTTCCTCGCGGCGGTCGCCGGCGCGGCGCTATTCGGCTTCGTGATCTCGGGGTTCTCGATCCCCGGCACCAACGACACCCACCTGCTCGCCGCGCTCGAGGCCATGCCCGGCGCCATCGCAGCCCTGACGGCTTCGTGGTTCTACGGCTCGAAGACCGAGGGCCAGCATCGTCCCGAAGTGCTGTAGCCGGGCAGTTCCGGCACAGCCAGGCTCGATCGCACGGGCTTTCAGCTCACCCCGACCCACGCCTCGGTTCGATCGGACGGGGCACCGCGTCCGACCTGAGGGGTATCAAGACGTTCGCCGTCAACTGCGGCTTGTCTCGTTCTGACCTAGCATCTCCCAGGCCCTCTATGACTCCTAAATCTAAGGCTGTGCTGGCACGCGAGCATCTCGATCGGGCTCGTCCTGCCGTGACTGCCGAGGACTACACCGAAGCGGTTACGTGGCTGTTCGCCTCGCTGGAGGCTGCCGTCGTCGGGGTCGCTGAAGCTCGCGGGCTCACTCCTGAGAAAAGCCATTGGAACAAGGCCAATGTCGCAGGGAACTCCACAAGTCTGGCGCTCTGTCTGAGGACTTCTCGGGAACGCTGGGAATTCTGAACGTTGCGCGCAAGGTCGCCATCTACGAGGGTGAGGAGCCGAACCTCCAGGGACAGTCGCTTGAAGACCTGGCAGCGGACGTTGAGACGGCCGTGGCAGCAGCTGAAAGGGCAGGCTGAGTGAACGTGAGCTCGGCGCTGGTCAAATTCCCCGCAGTCTGGGCAGACGAACAGACTTGGCGGCGGAAGCTCGCTGACGATGAATCTGCCATCGGAGACCTGCTTCCCTCCGAGCTTGCTTCTCTGCACGATGTGGTCGTACGACGCGCACGGTCCAGTTGCGCGCACACCCTCATTCTGAGCGGGTCAACGTCTCGGGGTGAGCGGACCGAGATAAGCGATCTGGATTACCATCTGATCGGATCCGAGCTCGAAACGGCCGATCTGTCCCTAGAGCTGGATATCCACTCTCTCTCTCCAAGCGAACTGGAGACAGAGATCCTGCGCGGTGACGACTTCGTTCAGTGGTCGCTGAGATTCGGACGCGTTGTATTCGACGACGGAACGGCTCGCTCAGGGTTGCGGCTGATCGATCAGCGTCGGCCATGGCCGGACAGCGCACGCAAACGCGAGCACGCGATGAAGTCGCTGGCTCTCGCAGAGCGTTTTGTCGCGACCGGTGACGAGGACGGCGCGCTCGATCAGGTACGTACGGCGCTGTCGCTTGCAGCTCGCGCACAGTTGCTCGAAGTTCGGGTGTTTCCTCTCTGTAGGTCAGAGATGCCCGGCCAGCTGGCGGTCGCGGGCTTCGATGAGGCGGCCACTGCCCTGCACGCCACAATCGGCGGAGCGCCGTCGCTGGAGGCGCTTGAACAGGCGGTAGGGGTAGGGAGGCGCTTGCTGGGCTCGAAACCCGAGGACCAGCGCCACCCCGAAGTGCTGTAGCCGAAAATGGCTTCCCGTGTGGTCAGAGCTCGGCTCGATGACAACTCCGAACGCGGGCTGAGCGCGCTGATGAGCGAGGGCCGCAACGAGTCCGAGGCGGTCCGGGCCGCCCTCGCCGAAGCCGGTAGTCGGCGGCGCCGTCGCTCCGTGCTGGCAGACGAGGTGGACCGGCTCGCATCGGATGCGGATGACCAGCGTGAGAGCCGCTCGGTGCTTGCCGACATGGATGAATTCGGAACCGACTGGCCGGAGTGAGGCGGGGTGACATCTATCGTGTCCGCCTTCCCGCCCGGTCAGGCCACGAGCAATCCGGACCACGCTTCGCGGTCGTCGTCCAGGCGGATGCGCTGCTCGGCCTTTCCACCGCGATCGTCGCTCCCACATCACAGAGCGCCGCGGCCGCGACCTTCCGTCCCCAGATCGAGGTGGAGGGGGCGCGGACCCGGGTGCTCGTGGAACAGATGCGGGCGGTCGACATCAGGCGGCTGGGTGATGTCGTGGGGCACCTTGCTCTGGACGAGCAGCGCTCGGTCGATGATGCGCTGTCGGTGATGCTCGATCTCTAGAGCGCGGGCTGCAGCACCTCGCGGATGAAGCTCTCGCGGACAGCCGAAGGCTGGCGCATCATCCATATCTGTTGCAGCAGCTCGGGATCGCCCTCGCGGTCGAGCACCTCGGCCACGTAGGTGGCGCGCACAGCGCGTGCCTGGACCAGCATCCAGCGCTCCTCGGGGTCGGCCGCGCGGGTCGCGGCGGCCCGGCAGACGAGGTCGGGGCCGAGCAGGAGTCGTCGCTCGAGTCGCTGTCGATTGCTCGGCACTGTCGGTAGTTCAGCAGCCACCGCCTAACCTGGGTGCCATGTATCGCCGCGTCGTGCTGCTCGCCATCTCGCTGCTCCTCCTGGTGCCGGCGGACGTTCTGGCGCGGGCAGGTGGCGGATCGCGCGGATTCAGCGGCGGCGGTGGAGGTGGTCGCGGGTTTGGCGGCAGCCGTGGGCGCGGCGGTGGGCTCTTCTTCTTTGGCGGTGGCGGCGGCGGTGGGTTCCTCATCATCATCATCCTGATCGTGGTCGTGGTCCTGGTCGTGCGTTCGCGTAGCCGGGGTCCCCGCCAGCGGTGAAGTTGCGTTCGCTGTTCGCCGGCGGCAAGCGTGCCCGCGCCGATCGTGAGGCTGCGGTGCGCCTGGCCGCCGCGGAAGCGACCGAGGACGACGCGCTCTTCGACCCCGAGGTCGTGACCCAGCGCGCAGCGGGACTGTTCGTGAACATCCAGCGCGCCTGGAGCACCAACGACATCGCAACGCTGCGGGGGTGGGTCGGCCCGGACCTGATGATCGAGTGGGAGACCCGGCTTGCCGACTTCGCGCGGAAGGGCTGGCGCAACCAGGTCGACGTGCTCGACGGTCCCGAGACACACTACGTGGGCCTCACCAACCGGGCCGGCGACGACGAGGACCGCGCCGTCGTGCGTCTGACCGCCCGACTGCACGACGTGGTCATCGACGGTCACGGCGATGTGCTGCCAAGCGAGGACGGCGAGATCGCCCGGATCAGCGAATACTGGACGCTCGGCAAGCGCGCGGGGGAGTGGATCGTCATGTCGATCGAGCAGGACCGCGAGGGTGCCCACCACCTCACCGCACCGCTGGTCGCCGCGCCCGAAGGGGACATCGAGCGGATCCGCGGCGAGGCCGTGATGGAGGTCGCCGGCGAGGACGTCGTGCCGGCCTCCGAGGTCGGCGAGCTGCTGTCCCCGGGCTTCTCGGGTACCGCGCACGCCGCCGCGCTCGACCTCTCGCTGGTGGACGGCCGCTTCGCGCCGGACGTGCTGGCCACCGCCGTCGGTGAGGTGGTCGGTGCCTGGGCCATCGCCATCGACGGGCCCGACGAGCCGCTTGCGGCACGGACCACACCAGAGGCGCTGACGGCGCTGCTCTATCCGACGGGATCGGGTCGCAACCGGCTCGTGATCCGCGGCCAGGACGTGCGCGGCATGACCATCGTCTCGGTCACGCCGGGGCCGCCGGCGCAGGTGGGGCTGCAGCTCGAGGTGGACGGCGTCCAGTACATCGAGGATCGCGACACCACCGAGGTGCTCGCCGGCAGCAAGCGAAAGCGCCGGACCACGAAGCAGACCTGGACGCTGCAGCTGCAGGACGACGCACGCCGGCCGTGGGTGGTCGTCGCCGCCACCGGCGTCATCCCGCGCTGAGGGCTACCCCTTCGGTGGAAGCGAACGCGCGTAGGCCAGACCGCGGGCGACCCACGGCTGCAGGTGGCGCTTGGTCTTCAGTCCCTCCGCGTCCACTCGGAGCCAGCCTTCCAGCTCGCGGCCCCGCATCTCGAACGGGCGTACGTGCTGCTGTGCGAGCAGCGCCTCGGTCTCACCGGGTTCGACGCGCGCCATCAAGCCGCCCTTGCCGCTGGCGGCCACCGCCATGTGACCGTCGACCAGGAACGCCAGGCCGCCGAACATCCGCTTCTCGCTGAAGCCCGGCTCATCGGCCACCAGCTCGCGGATGCGAGCGGCGAGATCCTCGTCGTAGGCCATGGCGCCACGATAGCCTCATCTAGACTCGCTCAGAACCCTCATGTCTACTGTGGCTGAAGCCAACCTGACAAATCCCGAGAGGCGGGTTTTGGCGCGTTTCCTCGAGCTTCTGCGAGAAGCCATGGGCGATGAGTTGCGGGCCGTTTGGCTGTACGGCTCGCGTGCCCGAGGCGAGGGAGAGATCGGCGAGTCCGACATCGATGTCTTGGTGCTCACCGAAACCGGCCGGGACGACAGCCGGCGAGTATTGCGCTTGCTCTCCAAGGCGGAGGGCGAGCTGAACGAGGCCCACTGGGTGGTATCTGCGCTGGTGCAGTCGCCCGAGTGGGTCGATGACCGTCGCGCGATCGACGCGTTCTTCATTCAAGAGGTGGACCGCGACAAGATCGTCCTGCACGGCGCCCCGTGAGCCCGCGCTCTGACGATTGATGTAGCGCAGCGTAAGACGCGGTAGCGTCCGGGGTGACGTTCTTGCGCCCCGTGGCGGGAGATGGGTTTCGTCTTCGCAGGAGGCGCGAGCGATACCCGTTCTCGCGGGTCGATTCTTTGGACGCATAAGCCGAGCTCACGACTCCGGGCGCGAATCCGCGCGCTTTGTACCCCGCATGGGCGCACAAGGTGCGCGGATCGACGAGCCTGAGATCCTCCAGGCATGCGAGCGCAGCGCGACCCCCGCGAAGCCTTTCTGACGGCGCTGGCCTCCCAGATCACCGACGCACGGGTGCTCAAGGCCTTCGCAGCGGTCGACCGATCGATCTTCGTCCTGCCCGAGCACGCCGAGGACGCGTGGCGCAACGACCCACTGCCGATAGGCAAACACCAGACAATCTCTCAGCCGATGCTGGTGGCCACCATGTGCGAGCTGCTGCGCATCGGCGGGCACGAGCGCGTGCTCGACGTGGGCACCGGCTCCGGGTACCACGCGGCGCTGCTCGGTCGCCTCGGCGGCCGGGTGATCTCGATCGAGCGTCACGCCTCGCTGGCAGAACGCGCGCGGCGCAACCTCGACGCGGCCGGCAGCGACAACGTCACCGTCGTGGTGGGCGACGGCTCGCGGGGTTATTCAGCAGACGCCCCCTATGACGCCATCAACGTGGCGGCGGCCGCCCCCGGCCGAGCACGGGAGCGACTTGCGCGAGAGCTCGCCAAGGGCGGCCGGATGGTGGCGCCGACCGCGGGGGGCGACCAGAGGCTGGTCCTATTGCGGCGCAGCAGCCAAGACCTGCTCGAGACCGACCACGGCGAGGTGCGCTTCGTGCCGCTGGTCGACGAGGGCGAGTAGGCGAGAAAAGCCCAAAATGTGTCTGCGCGCGAAGTGGCTACCTTGCATGATGCGCACGACGGTGGCTATCGACGACGGGCTGATCGGTGTCGGCGAAGCAGCGGGCGCGAAAGCTTGGTAAATCATCGAGGACGCGCTGCGGCGTCCCGAAAGCGGGTGCTAAAGCCCACCCATCGCAGTGTCCGACAGATGTATGTACATTTGTGATGCACCCCGACCGTAGGAGATGTCCCTAGTGGCCGTAAACATTCGAGAGCTCTCGCGCAACACCAGCGGGGTTGTGGACGAGGTGACCACCACTGGGCGCCCGGCGCTCGTCACGAAAAACGGCCAGCCCGTGGCCGCAATCGTGCCTGTCGACGCCAGCGACTGGGAGAACCTCGTGCTCTCCAAGACGCCCGAGTTCCTGGCCGACCTGGCCGCCGCCGACGATGAGCTGGCCGCTGGTCGCACCCGCGATGCCGACGACGTCTTCGCCGAGCTCGAAGTCTGAACCCCGCCCGACGGCGGCGATGGGCGCCGTTCACTGACCCGTCCGAGCGAGCGCATTCCTTCCGCCCGGTTATTGCCCGATAGTCCCTGGGCGAGATGGCCGAGACCCCACGTATCAAGCTCGCCTCACGGGCAGAGCGCGACCTGCGCAAGATGGACGGACCCGAGCGTAGGCGCATCCAGGTTGCCCTGCACGAGCTGCGCGACGGGGCCGAGAACCTGGACATCAAGGCCCTGACCGGCGGCGCGCCCTGGCTGCGCCTACGCGTCGGCGAGCACCGGGTCCTCTACCGGCCGCTGAGCACGAGCGAGGCTGTCGAGGGCGGTGTGCTCGTGGCCAGGGTCATCAACCGCCGTGAACTCGACCGCGCGGTGCGGACGCTGAACGGCTAGACCAGCGCCGCGGCGCCTGCCACCTTGGCCACGCGTGTCTGGCTCAGACTCACCGCTCAGGCGCCACGCACGGGGGCGAAAGCCCTCGCTCCGTCCACTTCACCGGCCAGGATGGTCAACAGTGACCCCAGGATCCTGGATCGCCGACCCATATGACACGGCAGCCGCGGCGCGGCTTCAGGACGAGCTGATGCTTGGTCCGGCCGCCGCGGCCATCCTCGCCCGCCGCGGACACACCGATCCCGCGCAGGCGCGCGAGTTCCTGGCCGCAGACGCCCGCACCGATCCCGCGGCGCTGCCGGGCGTCGGCGCGGCGTGCGCGCTCACTCTGAGACACATCGAGGCCGGCTCCCGGATCCTCGTGTTCGGGGACTACGACGTCGACGGGGTCACATCCACGGCCATGATGGTCCGCACGCTCCGCGCACTCGGGGCCGAACCCGCGTGGCAGCTGCCCAGCCGCTCCGACGGCTACGGCCTGAACGTCGCGGCGGTCGAGCGCATCGCGGGCTTCGGCACAAAGCTGCTGATCACGGTCGACTGCGGGGTCACCTCGGTGGGCGAGGTCGCGCGGGCGCGTGAGCTGGGCATGGACGTGCTGGTCACCGACCACCACCGCGCCACTGCCGAGCTGCCCGACTGCCCGATCGTGCACCCGGCCTTCGGGCCAGCCGGCACCGACGCGCCGGCCGGGGAGCTGTGCGCAGCCGGCGTGGTGCTCAAGCTGTCCGAGGCGCTGCTTGCGGCGGCCGGGAGGGATCCGGCGGCCGCCGAGCGCGACCTCGACCTCGCCGGCCTCGGCACCGTCTGCGACATGGTCCCGCTGCGCGGCGAGAACCGCCGCATCGCAAAGCAGGGCATGCAGGCCCTCGCACGCACGCGCAAGCCCGGGCTGCGGGCGCTGATGCGGGTAGCCGACCTCCAGCCCGACGACGTCGATGCCACCTCGGCGGGCTTTCGCCTCGGGCCGCGGATCAACGCCGCCGGCAGGCTCCAGCGCGCGGACGCCGCCCTGGAGCTGCTGCTCACCGCGGACGAGGAGCGCGCCGACCAGATCGCGCGAGAGCTCGACCTGCTCAACCGCGACCGGCGCGAGACCGAGCAGCGCATCCTGCACGAGGCCGACGCCGCCTGTCTCCCGCAGCTGGCCGCGGGCGCCCTCGTGGTCGCCGGCGAGGGCTGGCACGCGGGCGTCGTCGGCATCGTGGCGTCGCGGCTGGTGGAGCGCTTTCACCGGCCCGCGGTGGTGATCGCCCTCGACGGCGAGGGCGGCGGCCGCGGATCCGGGCGCAGCATCGGCGCCTACGACCTCCACGCCGGCTTGGCCGACGCGAGCGGCCACCTACGGCGGTTCGGCGGCCACCGCATGGCGGCCGGGCTCGAGATAGATGCCGCGCTCGTGCCCGAGCTGCGCGCCTCGCTTGCCGCGCACGCAGGCGCTGCTCTGACGCCGCGCGATCTTGCATCGGTGCAACGCGTCGACGCGGTCGTGCCAGGTAGCGCGCTCAACCTGGAGCTGGCCGAGGAGCTCGAGCGGCTGGGACCGTTCGGTGCGGGCAACCCGGCACCGACCCTGCTCGTGCCTGCCGCTCGCATCGAGCACGTGACGGCCATGGGCGAGGAGCGCAAGCACGCCCGGTTCTCGCTCGTCGCCGGCGGTGCGCGCGCCCGCGGAGTTGCCTTCCGCCGCTCGCAGCGCTCACTGGCGGCACACGGCGCCGAGCAGCAGGACGTGGCCGTCAGCCTCGAGCGCAACCGCTGGAACGGCGCCGTGGAGGCGCGCGTGGTGCTCAAGAGCCTCAGCCCGACGCCGGTGGGGACGGTCCGGAACGTGGGGCAGAGCGACTTCTGGGAGGACGTCGCCGCCGAGCTGGAGTGCGATCCGGCGCAGTGGTGTTCGTCCGTGGCGGCGCCTCCGGCACCGGCGCGCACCGTGCGCGACCGCCACGGGGAGGGCATCGCGGCCGTCACCGCGGAGGCGCTCGCCAGCGGGGAGTCGGTGGTGATGGTGGTGGCCGACGTCGCCCGACGGTGCGAGGGACTGGAGGCCTCAGTCGCCGGCTTGGCTCCCGAGGGCCTGAACGTGGTCGCCTGGGCCGCGCTGGTGCGTGAGCCGGGACTGGTGGGCCGGTTCCAGCAGCTCGTGGTGGTCGATCCGCCGCCGCTGACGGCGGGGCTGGAGCTGCTGGCGCGCGGTGGCGGCTGCGTGCACCTGGCATGGGGGCCGGCGGAGACGAAGTTCGCGCTGGCCTACTGGCGCTTCCAGCTGAGCGTCCGAGCCGAGCTGGCAGTCCTCTGGCGTGCGTTGCGGGAGCACGGTGGACTCGATGGTCCCGAGCTCGAGGTCGCTCTGCGCGGTCCACACGCGCATTCCCGCGAGGGCGCGATGGCGGGCCGGCTGCTGCGGGTGCTCTCCGAAGTCGAGCTGATCGAGGTCGACACCGAGTCACGCGAGGCGCTGGTGGTATCGACGCAGCGTGCCGACTTGGAGCGGTCCGCGGCGTTTCGCAGCTACGGGGCGCGGCTGGATGCGGTCGAGCGACATCTGCTGGCGTCGCCCGGGCCGGCGGCGGTGGCACCTATCACGGCGACGGGCTGAGGGCGTGCCAGTCGCGTAGGTTCAGTGGGCCGGTGCCGCGTAGCAGCCGGTGGCGGCGGCGAGCGCTCGGCACACCAGCTCCATGCGCTCAGGGCCCAGACGCGTGATGCGCTCGGTGCACAGGGAAGGACGGATCGACTCGATGTTGTCGAGTGTCAGCACGCACGCCTGTGGCATCCCATCGCCCGCGTCCAGAGCGACCTCTGTAGGAATACCGCGCACACTGCGTGTCGCCGGGACCGCGAGAACACGGTTCAGCACAGGGATGGCTTCGTCGCGCGTGAGGACCAGGTAGGGACGGCGTCCATCGGCCGGATGCTCGTACCACCAGACCTCGCCGCGGGTCACCAAGGCTCGTAACCGGCGGCGCGCTCCTCGGCGTCGAGTCGCCGCAGGGTCTCTCGGTGAGAGTGCTCAGCGGCGGCCGACAGGTCCCCCCACTCGTCGGGCTCGCCCTGAGGAGTACGGCGATACCCCGCGGCGATCATCTTCCCGATCTCGCGTTCACGGTCGTGGCCCAACGCTTCCCAGAGGAGCTCGCGGATCAGAGCAGAGCGCGAGCTGCTGCGCGCGGCGGCGGCACGATCCAGCGCCCCGACCAGTTCCTCCGAGAGCTGCACCATGGTCTGCGTGCGAGCCATAGGGCTAGGCTAGCACTACTGTCAACGGGACTGCTACGCTCCGTAGCAGATGGGTCGCCGGACGATACCTCAGCGCGAGCTTCGCAACGACATCGCGAGAGTGCTGCGGGCGGCTGAGGCCGGAGAGCAGTTCACGATCACAGTTCGCGGTCGGCCGGTGGCGTCGCTCGGCCCCCCCGACCAGGGTGCACCCGCGCGGGTCGATGTCGACCGCGAAACCCTGCGGGCGATCGTCGCCCGAACGCCGGTGGATGCTGACCTGGCCGACGACATCGCCGCGCTTAGGGCGGGAGAGGCAGACGCGGGGGACCCCTGGCCAGACGGTTGAACGGCGCGCTGCTCGACACCTCTGTCGTGATCGCTCTCGACTCCGAGATGACCGATCTGCCAGAGGCGGCCGCTATCTCGACGATCACTATCGGCGAGCTGCACGCCGGCGTACTGCTTGCTCGCAACGCCTCCACACGCGCGTTGCGCCAGGGCCGGTTCGGCGCCATTCGCGCGGCGTTTGCTCCGCTGCCGGTAGATGACGCCACTGCGCTTGCCTATGGCGAGGTGCTCGTGGCAGCACGGTCGGCTCGGCGTACGACCAAGGCGACGGATCTGTTGATCATCGCCACGGCCGCGGCTACCGGTCGAGTCCTGTGGACCGGCGATGACCGCCAGCGAGCCCTCGCAGGACAGGTAGGTGTGGCGGTTCACTTGGCCAGAAGCCGCGCCGCACGCCCGTACTCATAGCCAGGTCTCGCCGTCCACCAGTGCGTCCTCCGCGGGAAACTCTGCGAGCTTGGCTTCGAGTGCGTTGACGATGGCGCCGGCGTCGGCTTTGGTCCGGCGGTGGCTGCTGGGCACGGAAACCATCCCCCGATGCCCTGGCCCACCCGGTTCGATGGGCTCGTGGTGCAGTGGCCTGAAGTCCCTGAGATTGTTGGTCGATGGCGCGATGCTGGTCGCGTGCGAGGTCAATCACTTGAGGGTCTGAGAGCTGCTGGTGCTCCGAGCCCGTTATGGCCTCAGCGTCGTGGCCCCGGTCGCGCAACTGCTGCGCGATGGCGGGGGAGAGCATCTCGTCGAGGAGCAGCCTCAAAGGCCGAGCGCGGCCCTACCGGCGACCCACGCGGCGCGCGCCTCGTCGCTTTCGCGTTCGTTCAGCTCTATCCACTCCTCGACCTCCTGCGGGTAGGCGCGGTAGTAGGCCACGGCCGCCTCCACCCACCCCAAAGGCATCTGGAGGTATTCGGCAGCCTCACCGACATCGCCGTCGTTGTCACGGACGGTGGCGATGACCTCCCACACATCGGCACCTGTCCCTGTCAGCCGTGCGCGCCGCCCAGCGACACCATCGACGAACCGCACGAGCGGATGGGCGTCCATGCGCAGGCCCTCTTCCACATAGCGCTGCGCAAGCGTGAGCGGAGCCATATGAGTTCGCTGAGCGCGCTTGCCCAGCATCTCGAGCGTCGCCTCGTTCATTCGCAAGCTCACTGGCCTTGTCATGTATCGCAGCGTAACCCGGCGGTCACCCGGCTTCAGGACGGACTCGGCTGGACACCCGGCGCGGCGTCACAGCGCTAGCTGGCGGAGCGACTGCCGCAGCCGGTGCGGAACCGTGTCGGTTCCGCAATTTCCGGGGTAGAACGAGCGTGGACTCCGTGATCCGTCGTACGAGGATGTTACAAAGCTTCACAGGAGAGGTGGTGGAGAACGCAGTGCTCATCTACGCAGTAGCGACCTGGGTTGGCGGCAACGCTTGCCTCGCTATCGCCTTGCTTCTGCGTCCCCCGCGACATCTCCAGTCCCGGCTCAGTCGCTTTGGCGGCGCAGATGACGTCTCGGGGCTGTCCGACGACGACGAGGACGATGTCGTTGTCGTCCATGTTCTGGATGGCCGCTAACACCCTGCGCGACGCGCACTTGCGTAGCTTCTGGCACCAAATCCGCATGATTTAGGCAGCTCGTACGTTTGTACTAGCGGAGAAGGAACTTCTGATCTACGTTGGCCCCACCGGTGGGTTGCTGCGGGAGCTCTGCAACACACCGCCTTGGACAGGAGTCCGACGGGGGAAAGACATGGACGAGTCAAACAGAGGTGATCAACCGATGGACGAGGACACCGCGGAACAGGTAGGCAGGAGGTTCGGATCTGACCCGATCGCATCGCCGCGTGCCTATCGCTGGGGGCGCCGCCGTCCGCTCGCGCATGAACAGCGGACCGAGACCGAGTGGGTCGAGGCGGCAAAGGTCACCGGCAACGGGTCAAACCGCAGCCTCTCAGCAAACCATCGGTACCGCCGGCTGCTCGGTCTCGCGGATGTGGTGGCTGCGCTCGTCGCGCTGGTCGTCTCCCTCCCGCTTCTTGGGCGGGGGGACAAGGTGTCACTGGCGGCAGTTGCCGGACTACCGCTCGTGATCGTGCTCAGCAAGGTGATGGGGCTCTACGATCGCGATGAGCTTGTGCTGCGCAAGTCGACGCTCGAGGAAGCGCCGAAGCTGTTCCAGCTTGCGACGATCTTTGCCCTCGTGGCCGCGGTGAGCCGGCATCCACTCGGCCTCGGTGACATCGGCGGTGACCAACTGCTCGGACTCTGGGGGACGATGTTCGTGGCGCTGATCGGCACACGTGTGATCGCAAGAGGACTTGCACGCCGAACCACCGCCGCTGAACGGTGCCTGCTCCTCGGTGACCACAGCGCCTGCAAGCGAGCCCGCGCCAAGATCGAGGACAGTCGAAAGGTGAACGCGCACGTAGTGGCCGAGATCACCTCCGCACGCATCGGCGAGGAAGAGGTTCCGGTCGCAATGCTCGCTCAGATGGCGGCCGAACACGACATCCAGCGGGTGATCATCGCGCCACGGAGCACCGATCACGGCGATGTTCTCAACCTCGTGCGGGCTGTCAAGGCGATGGGGCTCAACGTGAGTGTGCTGCCGCGCCTGCTCGAAGTGGTTGGCTCGTCGGTCATCGTGGATGACATCGAGGGATTGCGAATCCTTGGAGTGACCCGGTTTGGCCTTACGCGTTCCTCGCGCGTCATAAAGCGTGGCTTCGACATTCTCGCCTCCGGCGTAGGACTGACCCTGATCAGTCCGCTGATGCTCGGGCTGGCCATCGCGGTCAAGCTCGGCTCACAAGGTCCGGTGCTGTTCCGCCAACCCCGCATCGGCAAGACCGGTGGCAAGTTCGACATGCTGAAGTTCCGGTCAATGGTGGATGGCGCCGATGCCATGAAAGATGACCTGAGGGGCCTGAACGAGGCGCCGGGGCTGTTCAAGATCGCCGACGATCCCCGCATCACCAGAGTGGGCCGGCTGCTCCGCCGGACCTCGCTCGACGAGCTGCCGCAGTTGTTCAACGTGCTCCGAGGCGAGATGAGTCTCGTCGGACCACGGCCGCTGGTGGACGAGGAGGATGCGCGCATCCTCGGCTGGGATCGTCATCGGCTACATCTGACGCCGGGCATGACGGGCCCCTGGCAGGTGCTCGGATCGGCACGGATCCCGCTCGATGAGATGGTCAAGCTCGACTACCTCTATGTGGCCACCTGGTCGCTGTGGGCTGACACCAAGATCCTGTTGCGTACGGTGGCTTTCGTGCTTGGCCGCGAGGGCATGTAGTACCGCCTGCGCTCGCTCTACACTCGACACGCCTCGCGGGCGTCACTGGTCAGCTCCTCTCCACCGGCGATGCGGTGCTGCTGGTCGTCGTCGACGTGGCCCGGCGGCGAGAGGGGCTCGAGCGCTCGGTGGCAGGCATGGCGCGTCGCGAGCTCGCCTTGGCGTCGTGGAGCGCGATCGGACGTACCCCGGACCTGGCGGAGCCGTTTCACCACGTCGTCGCCGTCGATCCTCCACCTGTGGCCACGGGCCTCGAGCTGCTGGCCAGCGCGCCCGGCGCGGGCCACGTCCACCTCGCATGGGGTCAAGCTGAGAGGGACTTCACGCTGGCCTACTGGCGCTTCAATTTCAACATCAGGTCGGAGCTGACCCTGCTGTGGCGTGACCTGAGCGAGCGAGGGGGGCTCGACGGGCCCGCGCTCGAGGCAGCCCTTCGAGGTCCCGGGGCTCATCCACGGGAGGGAGCCTTCGCGGGACGTCTGCTGCGGGTCCTGGCAGAGCTTGGCTTGATTGACGTTGACGCCGAGGCGCGCGAGGTGCTCATGATCTCCAAGGAGCGGACGGCCCTGGAGCGCTCCGCAGCGTTCCGGGCGTACGCGACGCGGCTGCATGGGGTCGAGCGCCATCTGCTTTCGCCGCCGAAGCTTTCCGTCGCACGTGCCGGCTAAGAACGACGTTCGAGCCTCAGACGAATCATGCGTTGGCACGGCAGGCGCTCAGCGCTTGTCTGACCGACCGCCGGCCTCGCGCCGCAGCCCGATGATCAGTGCGTCAAGGTCCCGTTCGGCCCCGGCCGCGAACTTCATCAACCGAGCGCGGGCCCTCTCCGCCGACCGTTCGGCCTCTTGGACGCTCTGTTGACGCGCCCGCAAGAGCTCGTCTGCCGCGCGCTTTCGCACCGAAGCGGCCTGGTCTTCGGCCGCGTTTACGATCGCTGCGGCACGTGTCTCGGCTTGGTCCAGCACCTGTCGCTGTTCACGCTGGGCCTTCTCACGGGCGGCGTCTCGAACCTGCATGGCTGCACGCTGTCCTCGCTGCTCGGCGGCCTGCTCGATCTGCCGCGCCTGTTCCTCTGCGTCGGAGAGGACCTTGTGGACGCTCCGCCGGATCGCATCTCCGGCCTGATCTCCGAGATCTTCCTGAGAGGAAACCCGGGACGGGGCTTGGGAGTCCTCTGGACACATGGCCGCAAGCGACTCTATTCGACTCGTCCGAGCCCGGATGTCGCCCAGCTCACCGGCAGGGTCTGACCAGCGCCCTAATTCCGATTCTCTTCGAGTCTCATGCAGGACGGTTACAAAGGCCCTGCGCTTCGCCTGAGACCGGGTTGACCGTCCCGCGGCTCCCCACTTAACGCCTACCCGGAAGGTAGAGTCACGAGACCCATGCACCTCGACCGCAAGAAGATCGTGCGGAAAGACTTCAAGCGTGTCGTGCGCGGATACGACCCCTGGGAGGTGGAGACGCACCTCAGGGAGGTCAGCGGCGGAATCAGACGCATGGTCGATGACCTGGTCCGCGGAGGGGGCGACTTGCCGGAGCTGGTCCAGGAGCGGCTGAGGACGCAGTTGACCATCGCAGAGCTCGAGGCGCACGACATTCTGTTTGACGCCAGTCAACAGGCCAATGCCCGAACCGCGACCGTGGGCGAGCAGATGGCGGACATGCTGCACCAGGCCGCCGAGGAGGCCGATGGGGTACTCGATCGCGCCCGGCTGGAGGCTGAGACGATCGTCAGCGACGCCGAGCGCGAGGCCCAGGCGCTTCGCGAGGAGGCTGTCTCACGCGCCGAGGGCGACGCCGAGAAGAGTCGCGCCTCTGCCCTGGGCGACGTCGAAGAGATTCGAGATCGTGCCCGTCGGGAGGGCACGGCTCGCGGCGAAGAGGCGCTTGCCCGAGGGCGCGCTTTGGTCGAAGAGCTCACCGAGCGAGCCCGGGACGAGGCCAGCGAGATTGTGGCGGCAGCCCAGACGGCCGGCGAGGCGATGCTCCAGAAGGCGGAGGATGACGCGCGTCGAGTTCGGGAGCGAGCCGAGGAGAAAGGCGCCCGGTTGGGGGAGGAGGCTGAGGCTGAGCTCGGGCGCGCGCGGGGGGAGCGAGAGGTCGCTGTTGAGGCTGCAGCGAGCATTCGCGAGCGGGCCGAGGAGGACGCCGTCCAGCGAGCGGCGGCCGCCGAGGCTGAGGCG